>NZ_JAQMSD010000225.1 GCF_028330525.1 Spirulina sp. CS-785/01 | reverse complement strand
GGGTAAGGCTTGGTTGTAGTAGTCTAGGGCTTTTTCTTTTTCTCCTAAAGCATCATAGACCAAACCAATATTATTGAGGGTAGCGGCTTCTCCTGCGCGATCGCCCACTGCTTGAAACAGAGGTAAGGCTTGGTTGTAGTAGTCTAGGGCTTTTTCTTTTTCTCCTAAAGCATCATAGACTAAACCAATATTATTGAGAGTAGTGGCTTCTCCTGCGCGATCGCCCACTGCTTTTCTCAGGGGTAAGGCTTGGTTGTAGTAGTCTAGGGCTTTTTCTTTTTCTCCTAAAGCATCATAGACCGCACCAATATTATTGAGGGTCATTGCTTCACCAGCGCGATCGCCCACTGCTTTTCTCAGAGGTAAGGCTTGGTTGTAGTAGTCTAGGGCTTTTTCTTTTTCTCCTAAAGCTGAATAGACTATACCAATATTATTGAGAGTAGTAGCTTCTCCTGCGCGATCTCCTACCGCTTTTCTCAGGGGTAAGGCTTGGTTGTAGTAGTCTAGGGCTTTTTCTTTTTCTCCTAAATCTGAGTAAACCAAACCAATATTATTGAGAGTAGTAGCTTCTCCTGCGCGATCGCCCACTGCTTGATACAGGGGTAAGGCTTGGTTGAAGTAGTCTAGGGCTTTTTCTTTTTCTCCTAAATCTGAGTAAACCAAACCAATATTATTGAGAGTAGTAGCTTCACCAGAGCGATCGCCTACCGCTTTAAACAGGGGTAAGGCTTCATTATAATTCTCTAAAGCTAACTTTCTATTGCCTAATATGTCGTAATTTCTTCCTATTCCTAATCGTGCTATTGCTTCCCACTTTGGCTCATTAAAGCGTCGAGCAAATTCTAAAACTTTCTCAAATTTAGCAATTGCCTCTTTAGGATAACCTTGCTGCGTTTGCCTGAATGCTTCCTCTAAAAGTGTGTTAACCTCCGCAATTTCCTCCTGACTTTGCGCCCAACTCGCCTGCACCCAAAACGCCCCCCCAACCGGAGCAAAACACAAACTCACCGCCAAAACACCGCCCCAAAACCGTTGCATTGTTACCTCCTGCGGTCATCCTCTCATTCAACACAAACCGTCCTTTCCCCCTCTCCCCTCGCCAAAACAGCGCACTGCCCCCATAACTTTCCTACCATTGTACCCAACCCCATCCTCCACCGCCTCCCCCCGTCAACAAAACCTCAAAAAATACAAAAAAGTCTTAAACCTTTCGCAATATTTGTCAACACTCCGCCATAAAACTTAAAAACATTGAATTGACTGAATATCGGTGGCTAAATCTTCTTCATCATAATGACGTTCAATATTATGTTTCCCCAATAACTGTTGTAACTCCCAGACCGAAAGATTTAATAAACGACGAACTTGGCCAAACGTAAACAGTTTCTTTTGGTATAGTTGTAAGGCAACTTGCTCAAGAACAGCCGTTTCGCCTTGATTAATGGTATTGATTGGGATTTCAATGTTAATATTTTCCATGTCTCATTAATCATATTTGATTTTTCATGTAGAACCTTGGGTTAAAACCCAAGGCTAAGAGCGAAAACCCGTTAAAACGGGTTAATAAACCCAAAGTGAAATAGTAAAATTCAGGGGTTAAATTAGCTTACTGGAGTAGGGTTTGGCAATTCGTCAAGGGGGTTAACCCTTGACGTAACTGAATTGTCTCTACGGGGGAGACTAGCGATCATGTTTCTGAATCACTAAATCCAACCTGCTAGAATCAGGATCAACAGTAATGCGTTGCACCGTGAACAAAAGATGATTCGCCGCTTTTAACGTCTCCACCTTACTCGGCTCAAGTTGAGACTGAGACAAATTCACCCACGCCCCTTGGCCATCCCCTTGAATTTGCAAATTTGCAATGGGAATTCCAGCCCAAACTTCCGGACTGGCCGCGGCCTCATCTTCCCCCCGAATAACACGCTTGCCACTCCCAATAAAAAACACCTCCCCCGTCGAAGAAAGCTCCGTTTTTTCCTCAAGAGGGATGCTTTCTTCTCCCTCCTCCACCGATAAAATAATCTCCTGAGTCGAAATATCGACTAATTGACCGGATTTTCCCCCCATTTTAAAGCGTTGGGGGAGAGCTAGGGCAATTCCTTCACTTTGGGGTTGTCGGGTGACTGTGGACTCCCTAGCGGGAGGAGAGGAACTACATCCAACAGTCCCCGTAACCAACAGACCCGAAAGAGTGAGTCCCCATAACAATTGTTTCATGGATCGATCGCACGTCTTACTCTACCATTTTACTATAGCTATAGCCGTCTCGCCATGTCTCCTTCCACCCCCCCATCTCAGCCAACCCCAAAAACAGCAACAGAAACCAGCTTACTCGGTCAATTTGCCAGCGTTTTAGGGTTACTAGGGGCATCTTTATATTTTACCGGATGGATTTATCGTTGGGCGTATTTTGCCTTTTTTCAAGTGGAAGTAACCACCTTAGACTTACCCGTGGAGTCCTTTTTATTAGTCCCCTTACAAGTCTTTTTTGGAGATGGTCATGCAATGTTTAGAACCTTCATTGCGGCAGTAGTCGATCTAGTCGCCATTTATGTTATCTTGTGGGGAGTTGAAAGTGGGGGAAAATGGTTAGGAGACCGCTTCGATCGCTGGTGTAAAAGAAATAAAACTTCCCCATTCCGGTGGCTCAGATCATTTGCTAAATTCAATGATGATAAATTTAATCAATTTAGCTCCGTCACCCTCTTACAATCTCTCGTTGATGAAGCAATAGTTATTCTAGTCACCCTCACCTTACTCTTTTATTTAGCCAGCACCCAAGGGGAACAAGATGCAAAACGAGATGCCTATAATAAAACGTCATTACTCCCCGTCGTCACTTTAATCACCCCAGAAAACCGCCTCGCATTAGGTCAACAACTGACTGAAACCGAAACCGCAATTCCGTCCCAAAATTATCGCCTCATTGGGGATGCAGGACTATTTAATTATCTCAATGGAAAAGAATTAACCACTACGGGGACAGTGTGGCGATTATTAATTGAACAAGGAGGTTGGATTTATTTATTTCAAGCCTTACCAGAAAATGCCCCCAAAGCGGCACAACCGTTACTATTAGCCATTCAAGAAGGAGAATTAGGAGAACAGTTAATGATCTTGAGTCCTCAACCCACTTATGAAGTGCAGATAAATTAACAGGAATTGTTACCTTTTCCTAATATCCTTATCTTGATTAGCCTAAATATTTATAATTCTCCATATCCACCGTTTGTAGTAAGCTCTAAGCGAGATTTTTGTCCCCTGATAATATAATGGCTAGATTTTTAACTTCCTTGTTATACGGAATCCGGTTTAATCAGAAGATGTAATGTCAATTACGAGCTAGGTCTGTCAGGTTTTTCTCAACAAAGAATTACTCCTGTAGTAATCGGATTCCGTATTAGTCTTTCAACCCGTTTTTAACGGGTTTCAGCTATTAGCCTTGGGTTTCAACCCAAGGTATATTTTACAAGCGTATGCAGGAAGTATTACGTTAAATATTGATCCATTAAAGTATCAACAACAAATGAGAGACGAATGGCAATAATGTTATCTCGGTTTATTTTAGATACTAATATATTTGCTAATATGTCTATGTTTCGGGGGAAAATCAGGGTATTCTGAGGATGAGTCCCTCAAAAAACGAGTAATAATCAATCTTGCAACATCTGACTAAACACCTTCCCTCCGGGAAACTGCGCTGGTTTTTCCTCACCCTCTTGGTGTTGGGAATAATACTGCGCTTTTATCAACTGGGAGATAAAGTGTTTTGGCATGATGAAGTGCATACCGCATTACGCATTTCAGGATATTCCGCAACAGAAGTCATCGAGGAAGTGTTTACCGGAGAAGTTGTCCAACCTGAAGACTTACTCCAGTATCAACAACCCCACCCCCAACGTAGTCCTCTGGCCACCGTTTCTCTCTTGGCCAAAGAAGACTCCCAACATCCCCCCGTCTATTATCTCCTAGCCGCAATTTGGGTGCGCGTGTTTGGGGCATCTCCCGCCATTTTACGCAGTCTATCGGCTATTTTAAGTCTATTGGTCTTCCCGGCCATCTATTGGTTGTGTTGGGAGTTATTTCAGTCTCCCCTAACGGGGTGGTTGGCCATCTCCCTCGTTACCGTCTCTCCCTTTCATCTCCTCTACGCGCAAGAAGCAAGGGAATATAGTCTCTGGACAGTTTTAATTTTATTGATGAGTGCTGCCTTTTTACGCGCCATCAGGATAACCAAAGCCCAGTCCTCTCGCTCCCAAAGTACCACAGCTTGGGGCTTATATAGCTTTCTCTGTGGCATCAGTTTCTATACTCATCCCTTTTCTGGACTGGTGGCCCTCAGTCACGGAGTCTATTTACTCCTGCGAGAAAAATTCCGCCCCACTCACTCCCTCTTTGCTTATAGTATCGCCCTTTTCATCGCCATTCTCGCTTTCTGGCCGTGGTTAACTATTCTGATCACCAGTTGGTCTAAAACTGGGGCAACTTGGACTTCTAACCCCCTTCCCTTCGTCATTTGGGGGAAACTTTGGTTAATGCACATTAGTCGCGGGTTTGTCTTGACGATAGGAAACTTAGGCTTTGATACATGGCTCAATTATCTTACCCTGCCTTTCTTACTCTTACTCCTTGCTTACGGGTATTATGTGTTAATTCGCCAAACTCCTTCTCCCGTTTGGTTATTCGTCCTGGCGTTAACTCTTTCTGTCACCCTACCTTTAACCCTCCCTGACTTGATTTTAGGGGGCCAACGTGCTACCTCTAGTCGCTATTTTGTCCCCCTGTATCTTGGGTTACAAGTCACTTTGGCCTTTCTCTTGAGTCACCATGTCACTTCCCCCCACACCAGAAAACGGCGACTCGGACAGGGCTTAACCGTAGTATTATTAACCCTAGGTTGGGTGTCCTGTCTTGTTTATACGGGGCAAGAAACGGCTTGGACCAAAGTGATCAGCTATAGCAACCCGCAAATTGTCCAACGGGTGAAACAAAGTGACAGTCCCCTTTTAATTAGTAATTCTTTTGGCTATCATTTTGGGAATATTATTTCGCTTTGTTATGATCTCCCTCCGTCTAGTCGTTTAATTTTACTGGATTCTGGGGAGGATGAGGAGAGAGTCCCGGATATTCCCCCTCAGCAAGATTTAAACGCAATTTATACGTTAAATATTTCTGAGCAACTCGAAAAACGCTTAGAAAATGAGTATAATTTGCAACTCGAATTAATTTATAATGATGTTCATTTATGGTTACTCAAGAGTCAGGAAGGAAATGCAGCTATTTAAAAGCAAATCCAAGGTTTTTAATCAATTAGAGTTTCGCAAGACACTGAATTTATTTACTTTACTGTTTCCGGCTACATTTTGGCTGATTTTATTTTTAATTATACCGCTAATTATTGTTTTAGTCTATAGCTTTTTGGAGCGTGGAACTTATGGGGGAGTGGAGTGGATTTTTACCCTAGAACATTATCTCCGTTTAGTCAAGCCAATTTATTGGGTGGTCTTTTTTCGCTCTCTATGGTTGGCTCTGTTAACGACTTTTGCTTGTTTAATTGTGGGCTATCCGTTAGCCTTTTTTATTGCGACTCGTTCCCCCCGTTGGCGCAATGTTTTGTTATTGTTGGTTATTATTCCCTTTTGGACTAATTTTTTAGTGAGAATTTATGCTTGGATTATTGTATTACGTCAAGAGGGGGTAGTTAATGTCTTATTTCAGAGTTTAAATATCATTGATCAACCTTTAGATTTGCTGTTTACTTCTTTTGCGGTGTCTATCGGCTTAGTCTATGGATATCTTCCTTTTATGATTTTACCATTATATGCCACTATCGAGCGTTTTGATTTTTCGTTTATTGAGGCAGCACAAGATTTGGGGGCTAATGATTTACGGACATTGCTTCGCGTGGTTTTGCCTTTAACAACGAGGGGAATGCTTGCGGGATCATTATTGGTTTTTATTCCTGCGGTAGGAGAATTTATTACTCCCGATATTTTAGGGGGGGCAAAAACGTTGATGATGGGGAATTTAGTCCAAAATCAGTTTTTATCGGCACGCAATTGGCCTTTTGGTTCGGTTTTATCTATGGTTATGATGGCGATTGTTCTTGCCCCGATTTTAATTTCTTTCCGTCTCGCTGAAGATCGTCAAACTTAACGTAATTTGTGCTAATGTTAAAGTCTTTGCCTGATTCTAAGAAAGTAGATTTATGGATTCGCGCTAGTGGGAAAGCCTTACTTTGGGGGATGAGTCTTGTAGGGATTTTCTTTCTCTATCTTCCCATTGTTATTTTAGTGATTTATTCTTTTAATGAATCTAAAATTAATGCTGTGTGGCGAGGGTTTACGCTGCAATGGTATCAGTCTTTATTTGAAGGGTTAACGGTTGGTAGTGATATTAGTAATGTTTTAATTTGGGATGCGCTGAAAAATAGCTTAATTGTGGGGTTTATTTCTACTGGAGTGGCAACCATTCTCGGTACAATGATTGGGTTAGCCATGGAACGATTTCACTTTCGAGGCCGGACGGTGATTGAAGGGTTGCTTTTTCTGCCCATTATCATCCCTGATATTACCATGGGGATTGCGTTGCTGGTCTTTTTTAGCCTGGTTTTCCAACTCTTGGAAAGTTTGACGGGAATGCGTCTGGTGTTGGGTTTACCTACGGTGATTATTGGTCATATTGCTTTTAATATTTCTTATGTGGCCGTTGTAGTGCGATCGCGCATTGCCGATCTCGATCCCACCCTCGAAGAAGCGGCCCTAGACTTAGGGGCCAACGAATGGAAATCCTTTTGGCGGATCACCCTCCCCCTCATCTATCCCGGTATCCTCAGTGGGGCCCTGTTGGCCTTCACCCTCTCCCTTGATGATTTTGTCATCACCTTTTTTACCGCCGGAGTGGGGGCTACCACCTTACCCGTTTTCGTGTACGGTATGATTAAAGTTTCCGTTACCCCAGCCATTAATGCCATCTCCACCATTATGCTGTTTGCGTCTTTAATCATTGTTGTCCTTTCCTTTAGCCTACAAAGGCATTAAAACCTATAATAAATGAAGCATTAAGGGCAAAACAGCAAGGAGAGTCCACCCTTTCATTGATTGCATCGCTAAACCTTCAATTAGACTTATGAAAAAACTACTCACTCTCGTTCTCTTATTTATTATTGGTGTCACCATTCCCCTAGGGTGTAGTGGGGCGCAAAATAATGCGGTTAATAATGGCACACCAGGGAACGGAGAACAAGCCCAAGTTCTCAATGTCTATAACTGGTCCACTTATATTGATCCTGAAGTGGTCAAAGAGTTTGAAGAACGATTTGATGTTACGGTTCAATATGATACCTTCGAGAGTAATGAAGCCTTACTCGCTAAAATTCAGCCCGGTAATCCTGGTTATGACATTATTGTTCCCACGGGGGATTATGTCCATAATATGGCTTCCCAAGGGCTTTTAGAGGAGTTAAATCACGAGAATATCCCCAATTTAGAGAATGTTGATGAAGCCTTTGTTGATCCTCCCTTTGATCCGGGGAATCAATACAGTGTGCCTTACCAATGGGGAACTATTGGGATTGGTTATAATATCGAAGCGACTGGCGGAGAAATTACATCTTGGGGTGATATTTTTGATGAGAAATATGCCGGGAAAGTGGCTTTAATGGAAGACCCCAGAGCAACTCTAGGGGTGATTTTAATGTATTTAGGGTATAGTCCGAATACAACCAACCCAGAAGAAATTGAGGAAGCTCAAGCCTTTTTAGTGGAAAATAAAGCCGTGATCCAAACCTTCGCCCCCGATACGGGACAAGATTTACTCGATCAAGGGGAAGTGGAGATTGCGTTAGAATGGAATGGTGATGTTTTTCAAGTGATGGAAGAAAACGAAGATATTCGTTATGTTATTCCGGAAGAAGGGACAATTATCTGGACGGATAATTTAGCCATTCCCAAAGATGCTCCCCATAAAGAATTAGCCGAAAAATTTATTAATTTTGTCCTTGAACCGGAAATTGGAGCAAAAATTTCTAATTTTGTAAAATTTGGCACACCGAATCAAGCGTCTATTGAACAAGGATTGATTGAAAAAGCGGATTTAGAAAATCCGGGTATTTATCCCCCTCCAGAAGCCTTTGAACGGTTAAAATATGCCCAAGATTTAGGGAAAGATACGGCTCTGTATGATGAGGCATGGACTGAGTTGAAAGTTGCTGTCGGAAAATAAGAGTATTTTGGATGAGAGGGACAGTTACTGGTGTGAATTTGTGAGGGGTGATGATGTACGCAGTTGAGTTAACGAACGTTTCTAAAGCCTTTCTGGGACAAAATCAACGGGAATTCCTAGCGGTGAATCAGGTTGATTTAGCGGTGGCAGAAGGGGAATTTTTCTCGCTCCTGGGACCGTCAGGATGCGGGAAAACGACCATTTTACGGATGATTGCGGGGTTTGAACTCCCGACTTCGGGAGAGGTGTTGATTCAGGGGGAAGCGATGCGCGATCGCCCGCCTTTTCATCGCCCCGTCAACACCGTTTTTCAAAACTACGCCCTCTTTCCCCATCTCACCGTAGCCGAAAATGTCGCGTTTGGCCTGGAAATGGATAACTTACCCCGGCCCGAAATAGAACAACGGGTTAAGGATGCGATCGCGCAAGTCAAACTCACCGGCCTCGAAACCCGTCGCCCCCGCAAACTCTCCGGCGGACAACAACAGCGCGTCGCCCTCGCCAGAGCATTAGTCAAACAACCCCAAGTCCTCCTCTTTGACGAACCCCTAGGGGCCCTAGACCTGAAACTCCGCAAAGCCATGCAACTCGAACTCAAACATATGCAGCAACAGGTCGGCATCACCTTCATCTACGTCACCCACGACCAAGAAGAAGCCCTCACCATGTCCGATCGCATCGCCGTTCTAGAAGACGGCCAAGTCTTACAAGTCGGCACACCCGCAGAAATTTACGAAAACCCCAACTGTCGCTTCGTCGCCGACTTTATCGGCGAAAGTAACTTCTTAGTCGGACGAGTCATCGAACAACATCCCGGAGGAGTCGTCGTCTTAGTCGATGAAGAACTCCCCATCTCCATCCCTTCCGAACTCGATCTCCCCGTCGGAAAAGTCGTCACCCTCGTCATCCGTCCCGAAAAAGCCACCCTCCACCCCCACCAATACGTTGATGAACCCAGTCTAGGAGGAACAGTCAGCGAAGTCGTTTACTTAGGCACAGACACCCGGTTCGTCATCCGTCTCACCCCCAAAAGTTCCATCATCGTCCGCCGACAAAACCTCTATCGCAGCAACTTAGACTCCTTTTCCGTCGGTGAACGAGTCCAGATCAGAATTGCCCCCGATAGTATCCGTATCTTAGAAGAAGGAGAATTAAGCACCAATCAGCCTTTCGCCAAGCCAGAACTTGGAAAACGACAATAATCAACCTTAAAAACCTATTTTCTGACAATTAAGCGATTTATTAACACTGAAACCCAATCATTAGTTTTTAAGTGATTCATTGAGCGACCTTTATATGCCTTGGGTTAAAACCCAAGGCTAATAGCCAAAACCCGTTCAAACGGGTTAATAGACCTGCATTCAGCCGGAGCGCACAAGCGCGTTTCCCCTGCGGAGACGCGCTCCGCGAACAGATACATGAATGAAAGCAGTTGAGGGATGGCATCGTTTTAAGAGTCGCGGCTGACAACTGATAGCTGAATGCTGACAAGCAAACTAAGGAATTGCCATCTTTACAATGCTTTATATGCCCTAGGCATCTCTATATTTTTTAATTAAAATTGAGTATATATACTCTCCCTGGTTTCTCCACATCCCTCCAACCACGCTATAGCATTTTCAAATGAGGGGTAAACCCCCATGGGGGTTTACTCGAACAGTAAAGAACCCCTGTATAACTAATTTTCTGTTCCCTGTTTCCTGTTCCCTGTTCCCAATGCCTTACAAGTCAGTTTACGACTCTAATGAAAACGCTGAAAATCATGTTCTTTAAAACCATGTTGTTTAAAACCCCTTTGGCTCTCTTAGCCACAACTCTTTTAACTTGCACGTCAGTAAAAGTAGCTCATGCAGCTAGTCTCTACTCTGCGACGCAACTCCCTGGGACTATCCCGAATATGCAATGGGTGGAAATCTTAGGGGCAGATTATTTAATGAACGGATTTGACCTGAATAATTCGGGTCAAGCCAGTTATTCGGTCTTAACCCCTTATGGAGTTAAAAGAAATGACAGCTTTGAGGACTGGTCTTCTCTATGGGATCAAAATGTAAGCTCTTCTTTGCTGAGAGAATCTTTTTTGCTGAGAGAAGGACAACAAACTTTACTAGACCAAGAAACCTTAGAAACTGCGTTTAATCCTCTGTACAACGCAATGCGTGAAGGACAATATGATCCCCCCTCATGGGATGTTCTGTGGCGACCGGAAGTCTTAAACCAGATGAGAGCAGGAAATGTAGATGCTCTTAGTGAGGAACAACAGGCCGTTGTCTATAACTATCTGACTGGAGGGGGAATTCCAGGACTTTTGGGGAGGAAATATATAGGTAGAATAAATCGAAGCTCTTATTTATGGGATACTAATAATACTTCCCATTACTTGGGTCAAGGAGAAGTCACTGGAATTAGTGAAAGTGGTTGGGCAACGTTTAATAATGATTTAGGAGGAAGTTTTGCCTATAATTTGAATACTCAAGAACATTTTTTACTGAATACGGGAAGTGATGAACACTCCAGAAGTTATTTTACTTCCATTAATGACCAAAATGAAGTGGCAGTAAAGCAGAACGGCTATCAATCCGTTTTGAGTTTAGCTTCTCCTGATTATGTCATTAGTCAACATGGAAAAAGTTGGGATGATGGTGAACAAAGTCTTTGGCAGTGGAATTTTGGGAATTCTTCTCCTTATCTCCAAGGTCAACAACAGTGCCATCTTACCTCTTTCAAACCTTGTGGGTATGATATGAATCAACTCGGCCAAGTGGTCGGTGGGGGGGTAGGAGCATTTCTTTGGGAAGATGGAGAGTTTTATGATTTGAATAACTTGGTTGCCGATTGGGAAGGAAATTTTGCCGTTGCTACTGCAATTAATGATCAAGGACAAATGTTAGCCATAGCCTCAAGTGGAACTTTAGGACTGAGAGGTGATGTTTACCTCCTCAACCCGATCTCGGAAGAAGACCCCAAAACTGTCCCTGAACCTAGTAGCATTTTAGGAATATTGGCCTTGGGACTGTTAGGAATCTTCTCAAGACGGCAGCAAATGGATGAATCTTAAAATTTCATACTAAGATCAAGCCAACTGGAGCGAGTGATCGGTGCGCTCGTGGAAATGTAGTCCACTCCTGTTTCTGCAACCGTCGCAATGCGATCAAGCGTAATATTCCCGGATGCTTCGATTTTGATGTGGGGGTTATGTTGTCGAATCTGCTCGACTGCCGTTTTCATTGTTGGCACAGTCATATTATCCAACATAATAATCTCTACTCCCTGCTGTAATGCCTCTTGGACTTCATCGAGGGTTGTGGTTTCGACTTCAATACTGAGGGGATAAGGCATTTGGGAGCGTATGTGGGTAATGGCCGCGCTAATTCCCCCTGCGGCCTGAATATGATTGTCTTTGATCATCACTGCATCATCCAACCCTAGACGATGATTTTTCGCTCCCCCTACCTGTGACGCATATTTCTCTAACACCCGTAACCCTGGGGTTGTTTTGCGGGTATCTACTAATTGTGCTGGATAATCTCGAATCCTCTCCACATACTGGCGAGTCGCGGTGGCAATACCACTCAATCTCATCACTAGATTCAGTGCTACTCGTTCCCCTGTTAACAATATATTAGTGGGGGCTGTAAATTGAGCGAGATTTGTCCCTATCTCGCAGTTGTCTCCCTCCGTCACGTTAAATTGGCAATCACTTTGGGGGTCTAATAAGGTAAACACACGGCCTGCAATGGGTAATCCAGCAATCACCCCTTTCTCTTTGGCCACCCAATCTGCATTGGTAACGGGAGCAGCATCGGTAAAGAGAGCTTGGGTAGTCTGATCTCCTCGGCCTATATCTTCTAAGAGCCAACTGTGGAGTAAGGGATCAAGAATGAAAAAGGAGGGTAAAGGCGCGATCGCGGTCATAACATTTCAGTAAACATCAGCCACTCCATCTTACGGTTACACAATCTATATATAGAGAGAACGTCTCAGAGTCGAGCATCACGCATCAATCATTCTCTCGATTCTATTCCGTATCTCTCTCTGAAGTAATACACCTGCTCTTTATTTATCCCAGTTTTGTCCCTTGAGCCGCAAATTTTGGGGAAATTTGAAAAAAATTTGTGGGCTATAACCCTTGTAGTGCAGAAGTTTTAGAGAATGAGGAGCAAAAAGATCAAAAAAAAGTCAAAAAAAGTGTTGACAGTCCTAGATAGAGTGGCTATATTGGTTAATGCGCGGTTGAGAAAGGCGGTTCAAACGCCCAACTTAACAGCGTACTATAAAGACCGAACCTAGACAAATTAATAGTTTGAGAGACCAGCCTAAAAAGTCCTTGTCAAGATAAATTAAAAGTCTGTCGAAGGATTAAATCTGGAGACAGCAAAGCTAGTCAAACGAAACTCGAAGAACTACTAAATGCGTTTAGTAGGGAGAGTGAAACCAACATGGAGAGTTTGATCCTGGCTCAGGATGAACGCTGGCGGTATGCTTAACACATGCAAGTCGAACGGATTCTTAGGAATCAGTGGCGGACGGGTGAGTAACACGTGAAAACCTGCCTCTAG
>NZ_JAQMSD010000224.1 GCF_028330525.1 Spirulina sp. CS-785/01 | reverse complement strand
GGATTTTTTTTAATCCATTCATTTAATTCTTGAATATATTGTTCTTGTTGACTTTCCATAACAATTTTCCTGAATTCTCGATATTTTAATTTTACTCCATTCTGACCTCTTTGTTTACAACTCCAATAAAAATGCTATATATGGTATTCTAGTTCTTGGAAATAAAATTTTTCCAGCAAGAGGGAGTTTTTTAAACAATGAGTAATCATTCAGCAAATTTCACGAATCGTTTAAACCCACCGCCGACGATTGAGTTCCTCAAACAACTGGCACAAGGGTCTCTGCGCCAAAAGCAGACCTTCCAACGTGCTATTCGTCTTTGGGTGGAGTTACGGTCGCTTTACATTGATGAAACGCCGACGCTCGAAGAACCGTTTACTTTTGCCGAGTGGCGGGATCAGTTTGTCAGTTCTACGCATCCCCGTGGCGATCGCATTCCGGACCTTCATGATCCGGCTTGTCCTTGTGCGAATACGGGCCAAAAATGGTTGTTTCCGCAAACCCAACAGGCCGATCCCCATTGGCAAAAAACCCTGAAACAACAGGAAAATTTCGACGATGAAACCCTGGCGCAATATTTACAGATGCGTCCTTTTGCGGTAACTCGTCGGTCTTTGCAGGGGGATTTACACCGTTTAAGCCAATTGGGTTGGCTGAAGCGGGAACGCAATCGCTATTGGCGCGTCACCTCGCCTCCTCCCGAGTCGATGGTCGCGGTTGAAGTGACCCCCACCCATAGCTTGCGCCTACTTGATCCCAATTTAGAGGAAACCTTAAAAACACTCAATACTCCTTTAGGAGGGTATCCGCGTTCCTTCCTCTATTTGGATTATGATGCACAGCAAGGGCAACAAGATCGGGTGAAGGAATGGCAAGGACTGCTGAAAGAAGCCTGGCAACAAGTGCCAATTCCTCCGGTTCAATTGACCTATCAGAGTGCAGAGTTAAGCGATGCAGCAAAAGTGACGGTTTATCCGGTGTGTTTGTATTATGCCCAGCGATCGCCGTTCCTTTGCGCTTATGGGGAAACCCCCACCGGGAAGCCGGGATGGTATAACTACTGCTTGGATAATGTTGGGGAGTTGAAAGTAGGTTCCGCCGATGAGGACAGTTTACCGGACGTTCTCGCCCAAGGGTATCAACAACAAACCCTCCCTACTCCAGATCAGGTTCAACAAGCGTTAGAGGAAGCCTGGGGCTTTGAATTCTACCGACCCAAGCAATTACTTTTATTACGCTTTGATCGGGAGTTCCATGATAATTCTCTCCAAGACTTGAGTCGTTATCGGACGTTCCAAGGGATTAGTTTAGAGGACGCGCGATCGCTCCTTGAGAAAGAAGCCAGCGCAGACCAAAAAGACGTACTCTTGGCCGCCCTGAAAGATCGGTCTGCCAATGATGTCTATTACCGCGCTTGGTATCGTGAGGGAGACAGCAACGTTATTCAGCGTTTGCGGTCTTGGCGACCCTCTGGGGAAGTCCTACTCCCTGGGGCGTTACGGGAACAAATGCAAGAAGAAGTTTCCCAAGAAAGCCAACTCTACTAAAGGCAAGATCAGTGGATGTAATGGCTAAGTCCTAACCCAACCCAGCCTCCGTTATTTTGACGGGGGCTGGGTTGTTTGTTGTTGTTTATATTGTTGGTTATTTGCTCTTGGTGATCACGGAAGGGGGAAGAAACCGGGTTTCTATCTAAATTGATCATGTTTTGCCACAATTTTGCACAGAAACCCGGTTTCTCAACTGACCAATTCTTAATTACCAACTACTGCAACACTTCCTCCAACTGTTGTTGTTTCCAGAGAGACTGATATAACCCTGTTTGATTGATTAATTCCTCATGAGTGCCAATTTGGACAATTTGCCCTTGGTCCATGACAAAAATTCGGTCTGCTGTGGCCGCTGCCGAGAGTTGGTGAGAAATAAATAACACCGTTTGACCCTCAATTTCCCCGGAAAGCGTCTCTAAAATCTCCGTCGCGGTTTGATTATCGACACTAGAGAGGGCATCATCGAGAATTAATACAGGTGCATCAATTAACAACGCCCGGGCCAGAGAAGTGCGTTGTCGTTGTCCCCCAGAAAGCGTAATGCCCCGTTCTCCCACTAGGGTGTCATACTGTTTGGGGAAATTGAGGATTTCTGGGTGAATTTGCGCTTGTTGGGCTGCATTTTCCACTTCTGGCTGTTCCGCCACCGGGATACCATAGCGGATATTGTCCCGAATTTGGGTACTAAAGAGGAAACTATCCTGGGGGACATAGGCAATGGCTTCTCGTAGGTCCCGTAAACGGATTTTCGTCACATCAAAACCATCGAGAAAGACGATCCCTGGTTCGATATTGAGTAAACGGGGAATGGCATTGGCTAAGGTTGATTTTCCAGACCCCACTGATCCCACAATGGCGATGGTTTCACCGGGTTGGATGGTAAAGTTCAGTTTGTATAAAGCGGGGTTTCGAGAACCGGGATAGGTGTAGGAGAGGTTTTGAACGCTAATTTTGCCTTCGATGAGTTCGGGGGGTAATGCGATCGCATTTTCATCATTTTTAATCTGGGGTTCACTGTTCAACACCGCTTCAATGCGGTCAATACTCACTTCTCCCCGTTGATAGGCGGTAATAGTAAATCCCAGTAAGGCGGTGGGGAAAACTAACCGTTCTACATAAATAATTAAGGTGACAAAATTCCCAATGGTAATTGTACCCGCTTCAATCGCCCCAGACCCTAACCAGAGTAAAAGCACTAAGGATAAATATACCAATCCTTCAATGATGGGAAATAATAAATTGCGGGTTCTGGCTAATTTTAAATTGGCGTTTAATAAACTCTCATTCTTGTCCCCAAAGCCTTTTTTCTCGTTTTCCTCTTGGGCATAAATTTTAATGAGCGAAATGCCACTAATATCCTCTTGAATGAGTTGACTGAGATCGGATAAATTTTCTTGTACTTCTCGCTGTTCATTGCGGAGACGACCACTAAAAAATTGTACTGCCCCCAGCATCAACGGATAGACGGCTAACGCGGCTAAACTCAATTTTGCATTAATGCCTAACATTACTGGAAGGGTTAATGTATAGGCAAATAGGGTATTGGTTAAACTTAAAATCGCAAAGCCTAATAACCGCCGAACATTATCCACATCACTGGTGGCCCGATTAATTAAATCACCAATACTATTGGTGAAAAAATAAGACGGTTCAAGTCTTAAAAGATGTTGAAAAATCTTTTGTTTTAACTCATATTCGACTTGACGACCGATCCCAAAAATGGTAGTGCGAGAAAACATCCGAATTCCCCACATCACCGAAGCTGCTATAACAATTAAAACTACAAATCGTAAAATGCTTTGTAGCGTTAATGCCCCTTGTAACTGATCGACTGCATCGCCAATTAAAAGAGGAATATACACACTAATCACATTGACAATAAATAGGGCAATAATCCCCAAGGCCATCGTTTTCCAATGAGGCCGTAAATAAGTTGCGAGTTTGATCAGTCTTGAATTCACCATAGATTCCGTTCACGCTTTATTGGCAGGTCGCGTGGCCAAAGCCCAACCATTGATTTCCAGCCATTCTAAAATCTTATCTAACTGTTCGAGATTGACCAACCCATACTGCCAAAGAATCATGGGGAAAGAATCGACAGTCAGTTGATGATGACGAGAGACAAACTGAATAGACTCCGAGGGGAGGGCTAATTCTTCTTGTAAAAAGTGAAGCAGACGGGTTGACAATTGGGCAGACATGGGCAGGGGTGGGTAAAGACGAGTTTAGTTTACTGAAAAAAGAGAGTCAAAATCTGCACAAAATCCCTAAAATTACCTTAAAGAATTGAGCCAACCCCATAACGATGAATCCGTGAAATCCCCAATGACTTGTTGGGCCCCGGCCTCGGTGAGACTGCTAGGGGAATGAGTTGACGCAACTCCGATAGTATAAAGTTGTGCAGCGACTGCCGATCGCACCCCTGACGGAGAATCTTCAAAAGCGATCGTTTCTTGATAAGACACTCCCAAGCGGTTTAAGGCTTCTACATAGGGATCAGCGTGGGGTTTCCCGTGAGGCACATCTTCTGCTAAGACGACAACCGGAAAATAATCGGCAAGGTGTAGCGAATTTAACATAAATGTGGCATTTTGGCGAGGGGCATTAGTAACGACGGCCTGTTTTAATTGTCGTTGGGAAGCCCAAGCGAGCATCTGATCCAGTCCAGGTAGGCGTTGTAGCGTTTTTCCCCGTTGCCGAAAGCGATTTTCTTTTTCTGCGGCCAAGTTAATCCCCTCTTGCAGGGGAAGATGGGGAAGGATATCTTGCGCGATCGCAGCATTCATCCGCCCCGAAATACGCTGATCATAAAACTCCCGATCAATTTCCATCCCAATTTCCGACAACACTTCCTGCCAAGTCTGAAAATGCAAGTTATCGGTATTAGTTAATGTACCATCTAAGTCAAATAAAATGGCGGTTATTTGTGGTGAGTTGTTGGTTGTTGGTTGTTGGTTGTTTATTGTTTGTGCTTTGTTGTTAGTTGTCGGTTCGACTTTCTTGTTATCCATTCTTAATTATCCATTAAGGTAAAACACTTTTAAACTAGGTTTCTTCAAATGAAAAAAATACTCTACTCCCTGTTCCCTAATCCCTGTTCCCTAATCCCTGTTCCCTTGCCCTGCGTTAGCGTCCCGTCAGGGGTAGCGAAGCCGAAGGGCTGTTCCTTCCTATCACATACCAATTTAAATACACAACAGACATTATTAATTATTAATCACCCACAACGGCATCTCCTCCTGACTAATACGCTGAGTATAAGCGGAATTGAGATAGGCTTCATAGGGCCTTTCAGATAAGAGATGAGTGCCAAAAAACGCCAAACTGAGAGCTTGCATATACTCATAAGCAATTTTGGGATCAGGGCCGACCACTTGTTCCGGTAATTCCACATCAGCATCCGTTCCCCCCAACGTTGAAAAATGAGTCCCATTTTCTAACAAAATTAAATACTTGTCAGGACTCGTTAGCTGTTGATAGGGCTGAATTTGTTCCGGCAAAGCCGGGGCTACCGTATCATCACTACTGGTGACAACCGCCACCGGAATCTTAATTTCTTCTATCGTGTCCCCAAAAATGCGACTGGTGACAGGATTAATAGCAAAAGCCGCCTTAATTCGTTCATCTCGAAAATTAGTTTGTTCCGAGGAAAGTGTTTGGGCCGGACATTGTAGGAGAATCGAGAGATTGAGAGAATAAGACAAATTACTCTCTTGACAGTCCTGTTGAAGTTGCTCAAAATTGAGACTCGCCCCCGCTAGGGCCAAAGCCGTATAACCGCCAAAAGATTGGCCAATAATGCCCACATTTTGAGTATTCAAGCGATCGCGATAAGTCTGTGCTAATTGATCCAGTAAAAACTTAACATCCAAGGGGCGATCAAGAAACTCCTGGGGAGGGCTAATATCCCGTGCTAACCCGGCGGCCAAAGCTTCGAGTTGTTGGGCATTACTCCCCGAATGTTCCGGCACAGCCACCGCAAAGCCATGAGAGGCTAAATGTTGGGCTAAATAGGCGTAAGTTTGTCGATTGGACCCCAACCCGTGGGAAATGACAATTAGAGGTAACCGACGACTTCCCGTAACTTGGGGGAGATAGAGATCACTAAAAAAAGCCCGACGACGGGCAACATCATTGAGGAGTAGAGTTTCCTTGGTATAGGGGAAATTGGCCGCCTGACCGAGATTGAGGGGAAACTTCCGGTTTGAGGCGTGTTGTGCAGACTGTTGGGCCTTTTCTTGAATCATTGCGATCGCATCCTCCGTTGCCGCGATCCGTTGACTCACCTGATTCAACAACTCAAACGCAAACGCCGAATTAATCTGAATCTCCCGCGTCGGAAACGCCTGAATCACACTTAACGGCGTTAACCCCTCCTCACTGGCCGCCGCCAAAATCAAAGCAGATCGCAACGCATAAAACCCCGACTGGCCTTTTCGCGTTTGAATCACCTGGCCCAACAACTCTAAAATCGCCTCACCCTGCGTCGAATAAAAAAACTGAGACACCGCCACCGCATCGAGATCAGCGCGACTTTTCAACACCTCCCGCAACTGCGCTTGTTGTTCCCAAGTCAAACGACGAGTAAACGGGGCCAAATCCGCCCCCACTTCCCCCTCATAGGCATAATTTTCCAACGATTCCCGATCCAAAGAAAACTCCAGAGGCCCATAACGCAGAAAAATCTCCTCCGCCCCCCAAACGGGACTAACCAGCATCACCCCTAGCTGTAACAGAGTGAGGCCAACCATAGAAAACCACCGTGATACTTGAGTCATGTTTGTTCTTTGTTCTTTGTTGTTTGTTCTTTGTGAAAAAGGGAACAGGGAACAGTAAACAATAAACAATAAACAGTTGTTACTCCCCATCTCCCCCATCTCCCCCATCTCCTCCATCTCCCCCATC
>NZ_JAQMSD010000223.1 GCF_028330525.1 Spirulina sp. CS-785/01 | reverse complement strand
CCTCTATCTCCCCCATCTCCCGACTCCCGACTCCCATCTCCCCCATCACCAATTACCAATTACCCATTATTATTAACTCCCTCCAACGTGGGTTCAAGTGTTGTAAAAACTGACTCAATTTGATTGTCGGCTTCTTCCGTAGCCGCAATCATTAAAATTAATATCTGTCCAGGGACTTGACGAGATAACATAACCCCTTTCATCGGTTGACTATTATTCCCTTGGGACAATGTACCCGTCCAAGGAATCTTCGCCCCTCCTAATATCGTATCAACAGTTTCATAAGCCCCCGTGACCATTCCTTCCCCCCTAGAAAAGGTATCAATGGCCACTTGGGTTAACGCCCATTCTCGCAAAGCACTATCCACCGCCCTAGGCCGAACCGATACCGTATAGGCCAATTTACCATCTGGAGATTCAAATAAGGGAACTCCTGCGACAACAGACTGTTTATAGTCCTGAATTATCCCAACTGTAAACCGTCCTCCGGGGTCTTGGTAGGACTCTTGGGTTAACGGTAACGTGGGGGTGTCCAGTTGGGTTTCTGGAATGGGACTCGCTTCTGGACTCGGACTCGCTTCTGGACTCGGACTTTCTGCTTCTTCTGGTGTTGCGTCTGGTGTTGGGCTTTCTGTCTCCTCTGGGGAGGGAGTAGGGGTTTGTGCGTGAACGGTCGAAGGGTTCAGTCTGGCCTGAGAGTCCATCAACAGAGGAAACTGGCTAAACCCAATTAAGGTCATCGCCGTCAAAATAGCTAAACTAAGTAACCACGTTGTTTGTCGTCTCATCGTTTTTTGGTTGTGGGTTATTTGTTCTTGGTTATTGGTTCTTGGTTCTTGGTGAAAAAGGGAACAGGGAACTCCGGAACAGGGAACAGTAATCAGTAACCATTACCCATTATCAATTATCCATTACCAATCACCCATTAAAGCCCCAACGCGCCTTGTTGACCAAAGTAGAAAATTCCCGCCACTGCCCCTGTCATCAGAGTGGCGAGGGTTGCGCCCCAGAGGGCTTTAAAGCCTAATGCGGAGACTTCTGAGCGTCGTTCGGGGATAAGGGAAGCGAGTCCACCGATGAAGATACCGTAAGAGGCAAAGTGGGTAAAGCCACACAGAACATAACTGACAATGAGTAAAGCGCGATCGCTCAATACCCCTTGGTCGGCCAGTTGAGCTAACGTCAGATAAGGAGGAATACTGGTTTCAAACAAGCGGCGGCCAATAATCAAAGAAGACTGCCAGAGTTCAGTCCAGTCTAAAGAAACCCCCGTTAGAAAAGTTAAGGGCAAAAACAGCACCCCTAAAATATTTTGAATCGTGACCACTTGGAATAGCTGTCCAATCAGCCTGACCAAAGTGTACTGACTTTCCGCCAGTCCAGCTAAACTGCCAAACAGTAAATTGACTAACGCTAATAATCCCAAAATGGCAATAATAACCGCCGCAATGCCCACCGCCATTTTTACGCCATCTAACGCCCCCACAATCAAACTATCAACGGGATTTAATTTTGTCTGGGAATCTTCTACCGGGTCTTCCGGGACGTTTCCTAGGGTTTCGGGTTCTCCGGTTTCGGGGACAAGCAGTTTAGCAATGACAAAACAGGCCGGAATCGTCATAATCGAAGCGGAGACTAAATGCCCCGTAATCGCCGGGAATTCGGTTCTCAGCAGTCCTGCATAAAGGGCAAGAACCGAAGATGCGATCGACCCAAAACAACTGGTGAGAATGGCACAGAGTTCACTCCGGGTCATGTTTTGTAAAAAAGGTTTGACCGCGATCGCCGATTCAATCCCCACAAAAATATTAGCAGCCCCCGATAAAGATTCCGCCCCACTAATTTTCATCGTTTTTTGAAAAATAATAGCGAACCACTTAACAATCGGTTGAATAATATGGAGGCGATACAGCAAAGCCACCAAACCGGAGAAAAAGATGACTTGGGGTAAAGCACGGAACGCGAGAATATAGCCTAAATTAAGATTATTGACATTGAGTTTATCCCCTGGAATCGCCACATAGGGAGTTCCCACCGCCCGAACAATCCACCGTCCGGCAGGGCCCGGCCCTGGGGTAACATGGGGGTCAGGAACAAGGGCTTGTCCGAATAAAAAGCGTGATCCCGCTTCTGAGGCATCTAGAACCGAATTGAGTAACGTACTCAACCCCGCCACAATCTCACTACCAAAGACAAAAACCAGTAAACCGATGACCAACTGTAGCCCAATCCCCCAAACAATAACATTCCACGGGATCAAACGGCGGTCTTCTGACCCCAACCAGGCCACCACACACAACCCAAAGAGGCCGACAAGGGAAATAACGTTGAGAATAAGATTAAATTCCACTGTAGTTACTGTAATTTACGTCTGACTGACTTACATCAACTTGCCATCAGAGGTGACAGTTTTCCCCCTCCTGACTCAAGCCAATCATAGTATGATTTGTGGAAGTTGTCTTACAGAGTCCTAGATTCCGGTTGGTTTTTCTCTGGGGGAAAAGCAACCCGGCTTTTCTCCGCGCTGATTTTGCGATCAGAGAAGGAGAAAACCTTGATAAGCTAGAACTAGAACACTCAAGGCTCTGGCCGGAGTGGTCACACTGTTTTCTAGATGGAGAGAAACGCCCATAGTCTCCTCGGCAGAAAACAACCCGTTTGATTAAACGTTTAAAAATTCCACCTTATGGAAGCCTTCGATCCCAATCCTCCCAAGTGGACAGAAACCGCCACCCATGCCCTACAATTCTTTTGTCCCCGTTGTGGGGCATCCACCTTTGAAGCTCAACGGGTCTGGATTAACCGTCGCGCCCCGGTCATTAGCGAAGATTATCACCGCAAATGGCAAGAATTTTATCAATGTGAATGTGGGCAAGTTTGGTGGGCCTGGAGTAGCGATCGCCCCCCCTCAGAACTCGCCCAACGCTATCAAGAAGAACCCGACGATGATCCCCAAGCATAAGGCAAAAAAGTGAGGAGAGACCAGTGAGAAGCCCATTAAACGCCCTCTCTCCTCTATTCTCTATGCTCTATTCTCTATTCTCTCTAGGGGTTGGGGACGCAAAACCTGTATAGTTGAATTCACCCGTGATAACCAGATGCACCTAAGATGCAGTTTTCCAAAATCTTAATTGCGAATCGAGGCGAAATCGCCCTGCGGATACTCCGCAGTTGCGAGGAACTGGGCATAGCCACTGTCGCAGTTCACTCCACCATTGACCGTCACGCGCTTCATGTTCAACTCGCAGATGAAAGTGTCTGCATTGGTCAACCCCCAAGTAACAAAAGTTATTTAAATATTCCTAACATTATTGCGGCAGCTTTAACCCGCAATGCCACAGCCATTCATCCAGGGTATGGCTTTTTGTCCGAAAATGCCCGGTTTGCCGAAATTTGTACCGATCACAAAATTAACTTTATCGGGCCCACCCCAGAGTCCATGCGCTTAATGGGGGATAAGTCCACGGCAAAAAAAACCATGCAAAAGGCCAATGTTCCCACCCTACCTGGCAGTAATGGCCTCTTGGCCGATGAGGAGGAAGCCCTAACCACCGCCAAAAAGATCGGCTATCCCATCATCCTCAAAGCTACAGCCGGAGGAGGCGGTCGCGGAATGCGTCTCGTGCGAGATGACGGGGAATTGGTGCGAATGTTCCAAGCTGCCCAAGGGGAGGCTGAGGCCGCTTTTGGCAATGCTGGCGTTTATTTAGAGAAATTCCTAGAACGACCCCGCCACGTGGAAATCCAAATTTTAGCGGATAGTTATGGCAATGTGGTGCATTTAGGCGAACGAGACTGTTCAATTCAACGCCGTCACCAAAAACTCCTAGAAGAAGCCCCTAGCCCCGTCTTAAACCCCAAATTACGCCGAAAAATTGGTCAAGCAGCAGTACGGGCCGCTCAATCTATCGGTTATGTTGGGGCAGGAACAGTGGAATTTTTGCTGGATCAAGAGGGGAATTTCTATTTTATGGAAATGAACACCCGGATTCAGGTGGAACACCCGGTAACGGAGATGGTGACGGGGTTAGACTTAATTACGGAACAAATTCGCATTGCCCAAGGGGAGAAATTACAGTTCAATCAGAATGATATTCAATTAAAAGGCCATGCTATTGAATGTCGTATTAATGCCGAAGAACCGGAGCGAGATTTTCGGCCTCATCCCGGTCGCATCAGTGCCTATTTACCCCCTGGAGGCCCTGGGGTGCGTATGGATTCCCATGTTTATACGGATTATGAAATCCCGCCCTATTATGATTCGCTGATTGGAAAGTTGATTGTTTGGGGTCCCGACCGAGACACGGCCATTCGCCGCATGAAGCGAGCGTTACGCGAATGTGCCATTACGGGAGTCCCAACCACGATTGATTTCCACCAGCGTATTTTAGACACTCCTGCGTTTCAACGGGGTGAGGTGTACACGAATTTCATTGTGGAACATTTAAAAGGGTAATGGGTAATGGGTAATTGTTCATTGTTCATTGTTCATTGTCTCTGGGGGTCTAGGACTTGACAATCTCGGTTTATGGCTTCGGATAAAGCGCGATCGCGCGGATTACTGGTATCAAAGCTAATATCCACACTCTCCCCCGCATCCAATTTTCTAGATTCCTCGTAGGCCACCTCATCCGTGAGAATAGCAATGGCATCAGGACGATACAGACAGGACATATAAGTTGGCCCGTCGGCATAACTATAGTCAACCGCACAACGTTCCCCCTGTGGCCCTTTAATCTCGATAATGGCTTCAAAGAGAATAATATCAATGGGATCAGACCGATAAGGAGTACAATCTTTTAACTTATTGAGGATTGTCACCGCATTTCCTTCTGAGGAGGCCGGACCAGAATCCGGAGTCGGGGAATTAGCCGATGGTAACGCCTCTATTTGGCAATTTTCAGACCAATCGGGGATTCTCACTTCTGCATTGCGGAGTGTTTCCAGTCGTTGGCGATAGGTTCTCAAGGACTCTGCATTTTCTGGCGATCGCTCGGCCATACGGTCTATAATCTCAATTGCCCCTCCCCAATTCTGGTTACAGATGGCGTTTCGCAGTTGCTCATTCAGATTTTGAGCCACACTCGGAGGACTGAATGTTCCTAAAAGTACCACCAAAGCGATAGGATGCCAAAACTTACGCCCCATGGTTAAAGTCTCCCGATACGTCCTTTGGTTCTATTATAGGGCTTGCTGAAAAGAGTGTTCATTTGCTTGTGAGGCAAGGGAACAGGAAACAGTAGTTTAACAATTAACAATTGAGAGTTAAATAAATTGTAGGTTGGGTGAAGCGTAGCGTAACCCAACATCCCCCAGTGCAAAATTGGGTAGAACAGGAAACAGTAGTTTAACAATTAATAATTGAGAGTTAAATAAATTGTAGGTTGGGTGAAGCGTAGCGTAACCCAACATCCCCAAGGGAAAAATTGGGTAGTTAATAGATTTTCCCTTTATCCGCCTTGGGTTTAAACCCAAGGCTAAGAGCTTAAACCCGTTAAAAACGGGTTAAGAAACTCAAGAAAATTACCCTATTATATACTCAGCTTGAAGGAAGCCCTAAAGGGCTTACTGCGAACAAATTAATAAGATCTGAATGTTTACAGTAAAAAACCATTCTCCCCCTCGCCCAACCTTGGGAGAGGGGGCTGGGGGATGAGGGCTGCATTTCACTTCCCTACGATAGAAAACTCGTCAAACTTAACCACCTCACTCCCCGGTTTTGTGGTGTCAAAATAATAACTACTCACTATCCCCTTCTCCGTTTCTAAAATACTAAATGCCGTAATATCATTACTGGCAATATAGGGTAAAAATTGATCATTTTCGTTGACAAGAGGGGCAAGAGTGGGCATTATAGGCTGGAGTCCATAGGGATCACCTTGAGCCACATAAATCTCTTGATAATTGTCCGGAATGGGTCTTTTTTCTGCTTCTAAATAAGCCCCATAACTATTCCCTACATTAGAGGATTCTAAGAAATTAACCCCATTTTTATTAACAAACCGATTCCATAAATGAGAATGACCATAATACACTAAATTCACCTTTGCTTCATTTAATAAAGGCATCACATAACGCTGAATATGGTCATCATCTAAAGGGTATTCATAACGAACCGATTGAATTTCCCCATTAGGAGACTTTAAAACTAATTGTCGGGGGTTGGTGTAAGCAGGGACAATATTTCCCCCTAATGTATGGGGGGGATGGTGAAACATGACAATTTTATATTTTGCCTCTTGAAATTCAGGCCGATTGAGTTCTTTTTTTAACCATTCATATTGCCGACTATCAGGAGTAATGGGTTCAAAAATATGTTGTCCATACCCCCATTTTTCTGGAGAATTTAGGTTTTCGGTGGCTTCTGCATAACGTCCATTTCTCTCTCCCCCTAACCCTGGCACTCGCCAAATATTGGTGATATATAAGACAATTAAACGAATATCTCCAAAGGTGACAGCATAATATTTTTTCCCCCCGCTATCACTGGCAGGTAAGCTAAAGAGTTCTTGATAAGTATCCGTGTTATAAGAATTGGCTTTAATCCAACTCTCCTTGACTTTTGGGTCTTGACGAGGGTTAATTTCCTTAGCGTTTTTTTGATACAATTCTGCCGCTTTATCCCGTGGATAGGGGTCATTAAATTGTTGATTGAGTCCCGTTTCCATGGAAAAGCGTCCCATGACTTCATGATTACCAATGGTGGGAAATAATGGGGCATTTTGGATGATTTCTCCCCCTTGATAAACGGTAGTAGTGCCGTTTTTTTCTAACCCATAATTAGCCCGGCCTTGTAAACAGGGAAAGAAACTATTGCCATCGGGATGATCGAACCATTCGGAAGCCCGATCTGGAATATTAACTAAATCCCCGGCTAAAAAGACTCCATCTACCTTGCCGACCGTTTCTTCTACCTTTTGTAAATTGGCTGCCGTCATGGGCATCATTTGGTGATCGGAGGTGAGGAGGATTTTTAAGGGCGTTCCGGGGGTGGGGTTGGCGGCGAGGGTAAATTGGCCACTACGGAGGGTTTCGCCTGTCTCTGTCTCACTGAGGACTTGATACGGGACGGTTTGATTGGGGGTTAACCCCGTAATTTCTGCCTCATGTCGCCAAATCTCCCGGTAGGTAATCTCCGCTTTTCCCTCCCGGACCCGGCTGAGTTGGCGGGTTTGGGCGGAGGTACTTTGGGCGAAATTCTCCCCATATTGGACTCGGTGAGATGTTCCGGCAAACTCCGTAAACCAGACCACTCGGACGGAGTTGGCGGTGGGGTATTGTAAAAAGGGGTCGGTGAGGAGTTGGGTAGGTGTGGACATGGTTTGCATGGGTGGGGAGGGTGGGGGTGTTCCGAACCACAGGGAGAGGACTAAGGCGGCTAAAAAGGGGAATAATAAAACGACACCCGCCTTAAACCAGCGTTGGGGAGGGGGAGACTGAGACATGGTTCGAGTTAATAATGATGGGCCTCTTTGATTTGCTGCATTACCCAGTCAAAGGTGGTTAAGACGGTTTCGAGGGAGTCTTCGTCGGGAACAGTGGATAGTTGGAAATTAGGTAAACGTCGTTCATGGCGACTGGTGGGGAGGGCTAACCCCACGGAACTGAGATGATTGCGTAATTCGTGCCATTTTTCCTCATCGTTAAAGGGGGGTAAATGGGCGTAAATTTCCGAGGCAATTTGAAATGTACCGTCAATGCCCACAAAAAATAATTCCACCATTGGCCCGTAATGTTTCAGTTTGGCTGCAAAGCCGCCATAGGTGTCCCCAGTTCCCCATTGCAATTGTAAATCGGGGGATTGTACGACCCATTGGTAAATTTCATAGACGAGGTGCATTTCGTCCTCGCCATAACGGGCTTTATATTCGGAGAGGAAGGAATGTTCGTCCCATTGGCGACGTTCTCTGGAGGTGCTAGATTTTTTCTGTTGGGCTTCGGCGGTTTGCCCGATGACGTTGGAGACGAGGGTTTTGAGGCCGTCTTGGAGGCTGATGTATTGTTTGATTTCCACGGCTAAGACTTCCGCCGGGTCCATTTGTTTATTGAGAAATTCAACAACGCGCTGAATTTCGGGGGGGATGCGGTCGGCGACGAAGATCAGGCGAATTTTGCCGGCTTGTAGGTTGGTTTTGACTCGTTGCCAAAATTGTTCTTCATCGGCATCACTGCCGAGAAAGTCCTCGAAGACTTGTTCGGGGTCGCGGTTTTGCCGACGACAGTTGATTTCAAATTGATCCAAGATGGACTCGACGGGCCAATAGACGACGGCATTGGCGGCATAATCGAGCATATGACCGATAATTTCTCGACGGAGACGGGGGTCACTTTCGTTTTGGACTTCCACGAGGGTGGGGATGGCCTGTTGGTCGAGGAACAGGTGATTGAGGGACCACCGTTCTACTCCGAGGTCATCGGTGGGGACTCCTCCGGTTCGTTTGACAATCAACCATTCTCTGGCGGTGGGACTGTCGGGTTGTTCGACTCCGATCAAGTTAGGATAGCGTTCTAATAATTCTTGAAGCAGGGCTTCGGAATCATAGGGCCGTTCCTGCATCTCGGTTAGTTGGTCTTCACCTTGGATGAGATAAATCCCTCCACTCACTGGTATTACTCCCTTTTTGTGTGCGGTTTGCTTGGGTGATAGAGCAGTTAACAGTAATCAGTAATCAGTAATCAGTGATAAGGCTCTAATTCTGTTTCACTATTTGCTCTGCTCAAATTTATTCCTGTTTTGATCCCACCCTTAAAAGTGGTGGGCTTTCAACTTCGTTTCTCTGTAATGCTAGATTGGGCGGTTATTCTTTCTCTAATTTAAGGTTAATTTGTTGTGGATGGGAAGAACTGGCCTTGAAAGACTTTTTCGGCGGGGCCGGTCATGTAAACGCGCTGTTGGCTTTCGTCCCATTCGATGAGGAGGTTGCCGCCGGGGAGTTCTACGGTGGTTGCGCGATCGCAGTTCCCGGTTAACACGCCTGCCACGACTGAGGCACAGGCCCCGGTCCCACAGGCGAGGGTAGCCCCAGCCCCCCGTTCCCAAACCCGCATTTTAATATAATTGGGCTTGACAATTTCGATAAATTCTGTATTTGTCCGTTGGGGGAAGATGGGATGGTGTTCAAACTGAGGCCCCACGGTGGCGAGGGGGATGGAGTCGGCGGAGTCCACAAAGGTGATACAGTGAGGATTGCCCATACTCACGCAGGTGACGTTCCAGGTTTGGTCGCCGATGGTGAGGGGTTGATTGATCACTTTTTGGTCTGGTTGGGCTAGGGTGGTGGGGATTTCGGTGGCGAGGAGATAGGGGGGCCCCATGTCCACCCGCACTTGGCCTTGGGGTTCGAGTTTGGGGCGAATGACTCCCGCGAGGGTGTGAATGCGATAGGTTTTCTCGGATTGGCTTTCCCCTTCTAAATCGGCAATAAAGCGGGCTAAACAGCGAATGCCATTGCCACACATTTCTGGTTCTGAGCCATCAGAATTGTAAATGCGCATGGTGTAATCGGTTTCTCCTTGGGGGGGCAGGGCAAAAATGACCCCATCGGCCCCAATGCCAAAATTGCGATCGCAAAGCTCCATGGCTTCATCAGGGGAGAGAATCGGCTCTGCTTGGTGACGGTTATCGATTAAGATAAAATCGTTGCCTAAACCGTGATACTTGGTAAACTCGACTGTCATCAACTGTCTATCCTAAAATTGCTGACTGGGATTCAACCAACGGATCGAGACCCAATCAATTGTCCCAATTTTCAACTTATTATTATGACGGAATTTGAAACCGGATATCCGAGTGTTCGTCAAATTCAAACGTTCATTCGAGATCAACTGGATGTAGAAGTCAAACTGATGACGGGGGACACCCTAACGGGAAAAGTGGTGTGGCAAGATACCCATTGTCTTTGTCTTCAAGATGCCTCGGAGCAAATGGTGACAGTCTGGCGACAAGCTATTGCCTATCACAAAACGGTATCCTGATCGGGGTGCTTCTTCTCTGAACCATCAAGCCTAGGGCCGATAATCCGGTGTTGGATGAAGCCCGCGCTATTTTAGATTTCTTCTCTCAGCAAAATTTATGTTCAAGCAAAGCCTCACTCTCGGATGGGTGACTGCTATTCTAGCGATCGCAGCCCCCCTCCACGCTTTAGAAGTCAAACTCAACCCCACCAGTCCCGAACTAGGGGACACGATCTCGGTCTTCATCACCACCGAAGACCCCAACACTGAACCGACTGTTACCATGGACGGGGACACCTTCCCCGCCTATCCCCTCGCCCCCAATTATTATCGGGCCCTCCTCCCCACCTCTCCCCTAGATGATCCGGGCCGAGTGGTGATTCGGGTGAGTGGAGAAGGGGAAACCCGGAATTTGGCTGTGGGATTGCGCGATCGCTCCTTTCCCACCCAACGCATCTGGCTACGCGGGGGCGGCAGTAACGCCACCCAACTCGAATTAGACCGTGTAGCCCAATTTAAAACCCTCGTCACCCCCGAAAAATACTGGAATGGGGCCCTAGTCCGTCCCACCTCCGGCCCCGTTTCCACCATCTTTGGGGTGCGTCGCTACTATAACGGGGAATTTGCCCACGACTACTACCATCGAGGCGTGGACTATGCGGCTGGCCGCGGAACTCCCGTCGTTGCCCCTGCCGCCGGACGCATTTCCCTCATCGGTCGAGAATCCCAAGGCTTTCGAGTCCACGGCAACACCGTAGGCATTGACCACGGCCAAGGGGTTCTCAGTATTATGCTGCACCTGAATCGTATTGACGTACAAGAAGGAGACTTCGTAGAAGCGGGCCAACGCATTGGCACAGTCGGCTCAACCGGGGCATCCACTGGGCCTCATCTCCATTGGGGGCTTTATGTTCACGGAATTGCCATTGACCCCGTTCCCTGGCGATATGAAGGTCTAGAATGAATAAGGAATACATCGGGGCAAAAACACAGTATCATGCTGTTGCCCCTAGTTTTCCCCTTTCCAGATTCTCAAAATCGGCAAAATTTTGCGAGTCTAGCCCCTGTCTCCCCAACCATCGGGATTCCGGGGTAACTAGGGAGACCGCCAAAATTAATAAAAATGGGGCATCATTTCCCGTTATCTGTAGAATTAAATTAATTGAATATGGATGCTCAAGATCGGCAGTCAGAAGGTCAAAATTTAGAGAGAAATCGCTCGGAAGAAATGAGCATTGAAAAAATCGTCGAACAAGCCTTAAAAGACGGGTATTTAACCCCCACCATGGAAGCGGAAGTGGGTCGCATTTGCGACACGGCCTCCGAGTTATCCATTGAAGAATATATGGCCTTAGACCGCCTCATGGGGTCATTACTCACCGGAGAGGTGGTTGCTGTTCCTCGTAAGCAATTTATTAATGTGATGGAGGAATTGGTCTTGAGTGAAGCCATTACCCGTATTGCTGAGATTGAGGCAACTACGGATAAGGTGTTAGATGTGGGGGATATTGCGGCCTATGCCTTAAACCGTTTACCTCCCCTCTATGCCACTACGGAAGAAGGGGCGAGTTATCAACGTCAAAAGGCGAAACAGGAGTTGCAAGAGTTAATCAACCAACAAATTGAGGAGGCCATCTCCTTGAGTATTGATCGAGAAAGTCCTAATATCTCTCCCTTACTCAAGAAACCGAGTCGAGATGTGGTGGAACAAGTAAGCAGTTTACTCAAGTCTCACGCGACGAATTTTGATCCTCATGAGTCGGGGAATGGGTAATGGGGAATGGGGAATGGGTTGTTTGTGAACAAGGGAACAGGGAACTCCGGAACTGGGAACAGTAAACAGTAAACAGTAATGTTGTTTGTTCTTGGTTCTTTGTTCTCCCCCATCTCCCCCATCTCCCGACTCCCGACTCCCGACTCCCATCTCCCCTTTGTGTCTTTGTGGTTCAATTCCCCAACTATCAACTCCCCCCACCCCCCATGAAAAGCCTGGGAACATTCCGGAAATGAACGAGTCAGAGGGTAATAAGGAGGATGAACCGCATTCTGTTAAAAGTACCCATGAGTCAATCTCTTTCTACCAGTTGGTCTTCTATAGAGGTAAATCCACCTCAGAGTGAATCCTCGGTGTCTCTCAATAAACTTCCCAACTATGATTTGATTCTGCGCTGTCAAAATGGGCTAAAACCCGATCGCGCAGCCTTCTCAGAACTCCTACGTCGCTATCAACCGCACGTTGAGAAGGTACTTTACCATCTTGCTCCCGACTGGCAAGATCGCTCAGATTTGGCCCAAGAAGTTTGGATTCGGGTTTATCGTAATATTCATCGACTGAAAGAACCTGTGAAATTTAAAGGGTGGCTCAGTCGCATTACGACCAACTTGTTTTATGATGAACTTCGGAAGAAAAAACGGAATGCGCCTCCTTTATCCCTCGATGCTCCGCGCAAGATGGACGACGGGGAGATGAATTGGGAGGTGGCCACCGATGATCCCAGTCCCGATGATAATTTGGCGACGCGGGAGTTTTATGAACAGTTACAAATTGCGATCGCGGATTTACCCGAAACCTTCCGCACCACCATTGTCTTACGGGAAATTCAAGGGTTAGCCTATGAAGAAATTGCCGAAATTACCGGGGTTTCTCTAGGCACAGTCAAATCTCGCATCGCTAGAGCAAGAGCTAAATTGCAATCGGAGTTACAGCCTTATTTAGACAATAAGGACACATAAAGGACACATAAACACAACCTAGTGTAAAATCTGGTCGCTGGAGTCTGGGTCGGATGAGTCTAAAGCAAAATAGTCTCACTAGGGGAATTACTTAATGACGGGGGTGACGACACGATGAAATTTCAAAAATTTTCGCACAAACGGGAACAAAACTCAGTATATTCCGATCAATATCATCTGGAGGATAAGACAGAATTTAATGAAAGTTGGCTCATGAACGGCATAAAACGCGATCGCTTTGAATTACTCAGTGCCTATTTAGATGGGGAAACCAGTCCACAGGAACGGCGACAAGTGGAAACTTGGCTTTCAGAAGACCCCAATATGCAGCAAATGTATCGTCGTTTGTTACAACTTCGCCGGGGCTTACACACCTTACCCATTCCCGACCCCCAAACCTCGGCAGAGGAAATGGCCGAGCAAGTGTACGCTACAGTGAAACGTCGCCAAAGTCGCCGGGTTGCGGCTTGGGGCGGAACGGCCATTGCTGCGGCGGTGGTGGGAGTAGTCGCGCTGTTTGCCCCCAATAACGCTTCTCTGTTCCCCAGAATGGCGGAAACACCGGAGAATGAACCTGCGATCGCAACCTCCTCAGACGACCTCATGTTAGCCGTGAATCAACCTGTAGTGGAAATTCCTCCGGTTGAGGATGAACTGAATATTTCCCTAGATCGTCCAATTTTAGCCATTCCCAAAGACGCAACCTCGGAAGACCTCTAAACAGGACATAACCCCCCAAAAAACGGGAACAGTGTTTCAAAGGCAGAAGGCAGAAGGCGTTAGCCTTACCAGCCACCAAGAAACTAGGGCAAGTGTAAAAGTTTAAGTCGGTGTCGAGGGACGGGAGTTTCTTGAAAGTCATCAGGAACTTCACCATTGAAGACACAGTTCATCCAAATTCGGTGTAACTCACAAACTAGAATACTCTTCACGCTTCCGGCCCCACCATCCGGAAGCGATTAATTTTCCTTGGTATTTTTGAATGCGGTCAAAGGTCATAAAATAAGCCCACGCTTCTCCCAAAGCATTCCCTTGTAAGTCATACACCAGGACTTGATACCGTTGATATTCATTCTGGGAGGGGGGACGGTGGGGAGAATACCCTTCAACAAAAGAGCCGCTTTCCTCCCCCACCTCGGAACAAGTG
>NZ_JAQMSD010000222.1 GCF_028330525.1 Spirulina sp. CS-785/01 | reverse complement strand
CATCTCCTCCATCTCCCCCATCTCCCCCAAACCTTGTGAAATTAAGCGTAAAATGAGTCAAGTCAAGGGTAAGATTAAACCCAAAAGCCCTTTAAAGACACAATTATCCGAAAGTCACTGGTGACTGGTAACTGGTGACTGGTGACTGGTGACTGGTGACTGTCCCATGCTGTTCCCTCTCACCGTAACTTGACAAGACCTGAAATATTCAGAAGATTAAAGAAAAACAGCACATAAAACCGGGTGAAATGGCAGACTATACCTCTCTCTCAATCGGCATCAATCGTTATCAATACATCCAACCGTTGAGTTATGCTCAACAGGATGCTCAGGCCGTGCATCAACGACTCCGGGAAGAAACAGGACTCCCCCCCCAAGACTCCCTCCTCCTCACCGACACCTCCCCTTGGGTAGGAGAACAGTCCACCGAACCCACCAAAGCCAACATTCTCCACTGGTTAGAAAACTGGCTGAATGGGGAATCTAGCTCACTGCTCTGGTTTTTCTTCAGTGGGTATGGGGTCAGTTGGGAAGGGGATGATTATTTGATGCCCATTGACGGGAATCCCGGTGATATCCCCAATACAGGAATCCCTGCCAAAGAAATTTTTGGACTAATTCGAGAAAAAGGCTTTCACAATGTCCTCGTCTTACTCGATATTAACCGTTCTCCTGGAGTTATTGCCGGAGAGTCCGTCGGCGCACAAATCGCCGAAATTGCTCCGGAAATGGGCATCTCGCTGATTTTATCCAGCCAAATTGAAGAAGCCTCCCATGAAGAAGTCTCGTTAGGCCATGGGATATTCACTGCGACGCTCTTAGAAGCCTTACGCTATTATGGGCCTAATCTCACGCTACATAATTTAAGCGGCTATCTCTACGAACATTTACCCGAATTAAGCGAACATCACTGGCGGCCTGTTCAACATCCCCTCATTGTCATTCCGTCCATGGAATTTGCCCAAAAACCCCTCCTCCCCCAAGAAGGCGGGGCAACCTATCCCCAAGAGAGTATGTCCGAAATGGGGAAAACCACCACATTACAAGAAGAAGACACCCTAGAAACTGCCGAGACTGCCGAGAATAATGGGGCTGCGGGAGGGTTAAAAATGCCCGAATTACCCAACTTTCCCACCTCCAATGGGGAGCAGGAGTCACCGGATGGCAATGTTGAACCGGAGTCTCCTGAAGCCAATATCCCTACCAATGAAGACGAGAATATTGATTTAGATTTACCTCCCGAAACTGCTTCTCCTCCACCTCCTCCGACTCCACGTAAGAAGCAACCTGTGGGAATGTTAATTGGGGCGGGTGTGGCATTAATTGCGGCTCTTGTGGGTATATTCTGGTTTGTTACCCGTCCTTCTAATACTCCGGTGGCTTCTAATTCAGACACCCCCACTGCGGCCACTTCCCCTACTGATACCGCGTCTCCTGGGGGGGAACAACCTGTAGAGCAGGGCAATGCGAATGTCCCCCCACCCTCTCCTGAAGCCAGTCCCAGTCCTTCTCCCTCTCCGGAGGCGAGTCCGAGTCCTACCCCTTCTCCTGAAGCCTTAGAGCCGGCTCCTGCAACCATGGAGGCGAGTGAGAGGGTTTTAGCGAGGGCGAGAACCTATATTCAAAGTAATCAGGCTTCTGGGTTTAGTCAAGCGATTCGAGAGGCACAACGCATTCAACCCAATGCACCGTTATATCAGGAGGCCCAGGCGGATATTGCCCGTTGGAGTGCGGTGATTTTGGATATTGCCAAAGGCAGGGCGAACCAGGGGAATTTTCCTAATGCCATTGCGGCGGCCCGTTTAGTTCCCTCGGAGCAGGAAACCTTGTATGCTCAAGCTCAACAGAGTATTCAACAGTGGCAAGAGCAAGCGCAACAACAACAGGCGAATATTGAGATTATTCAAGAGGCCCGGCGGACGATTCGTTATACGCAAGCGTCGAGTTATAATCAGGCGATTAAGCAATTACAACAGATTCCGGAGGGCCAACCGGGGTATGCGGAGGCCCAGGATTTAATTGGCCGTTGGAGTCGGCAAATTTATTTAATTGCCAATTCCCGTGCGTCCCGTGGGGAGTTTGATCTGGCGGTCCAAACGGCGAAGTTAGTCCCTGAAGGGACACCGAGTTATGAAGAAGCTCAAGGCGCGATCGGGCGTTGGCAACAAGGGGAATAAGAATTAGAGGGAATTCGCACCCCAAATGTTCACTATCCTTGTGAAGTTTTAATCATTGTAGGGTGGCATTGCCCACCCTACACCTAAATTTTTAATTTTTCGATTGGTCTATTAACCCGTTTGAACGGGTTTCAGCTATTAGCTTTGGGTTTCAACCCAAGGCAGATTCTATCAACTCTCAACTATTTCACTTTCTTGGCCTCTGAGTTGGATTAAGGCCGCGCCTCGGGATGTGCCGAGACGGGTGGCCCCGGCTTGAATAAGTGCGATCGCTTGTTGAGGAGTCCGAATGCCCCCAGAAGCTTTAATCCCTACTCTGCCTTGACTTACCTCCTGTAACAAGCGCACATCCTCCACTGTTGCACCCCCAAACCAACCTGTACTGGTTTTTAAAAAACTCACCCCTGCATCCATACAAATTTCCGCGGCCAGTCGCTTCTCAGTATTGGTTAAAACATTGGTTTCTAAAATGGCTTTCACCGTTTGCCCCGTTTCTTCGCAAATTTGCGCGATCTCTTTATAAATCGCCTCGGTTTTCCCCTCTTTCAGCCATCCTAGATTGATCACTACATCTAACTCGGTGGCCCCCTTCTCGACCGCTTCCTGTGCCTCATAGAGCTTCACAGCCCCCGTAGAAGCCCCACTAGGAAAGCCGATCACTGCACAGACTTGCGTTTGTTGGTTGTGGAGAATTTCCGCGGCCTCGCGCACGGCAGTGGGATACACACACACTGCCGGGAAATTATAACGAATGGCCTCATTACACGCTTCTTTCACTTGTTCTAGAGTAGAAGTCGGATGTAAAACGGCGCGATCGATATAATCTGCTAATTCAATATCAGTAATATTTTTGACCATGTTTAATGATTTAATAATTTAATTTAAACGAACCGTACATTCTAAAATTAATTTTTGATTAATGGTGGCATAGGGCTGAATTTCTAGAGCCTTATTAAAGGCTTCAATAGCTTTATGATACTCCTCTAAAGCCGCATAACATAAACCTAGCCCATGCCAAGCCCCAAAATGATTGGGGTTGAGTTTAACAACTTTTTGACAATCCTGCAAAGACTTATAAATTTGGTTTTGACTGTAATAATAAATGGCTCTTTGATTCCGCGCCTCTACAAAATCTGGATAAGTTTCAATTAACTGGTTTAAAATCATTTCCGCTTGTTCCGTTTCTCCAATTTCAATTAAAAATTGAGTACGACGGAGGGTTTCTAACCCCGTATCGCCTTTTTGAGAAAACCAAATTTGCCAAAGTCTTGCTGTTGCGTTTTGGCGTTTTCTTGCATCCGAACTATGTAAATCTTGTAAAAGTTCCTGAATCGCCGGATCGTTAAACATTGGGGGTGTTGTTGGTTGTTAGTTGTGGGTTTTGGGTTGTTGGTTGTTAGTAGTTAGTGGTTTATAGTTGCTGGTTGAGTTGGGAATTTTAGTTCTCTGGGCTTACCCTAATTCTATTGTATCCTGTTCAAGAAAATTGGGAATAGGGAAAAGACCGTACCTTGTCTTGTTGCCTATTCCCTCATTCTCAATTATTCTGAGTCTTTTTTATCATCAACTTTCGGCACAAAATCAGGACGTTCTTTATCTTCCCAACCTGCAGGCCGTTTGGAGTTGTACCACGCAATAGAACCAATCGTTACAGCAGCAATAAAACCAACGATGTACACTGCGGTAAAAGAGAGGGGTAATCCTCCTGTTGCGGCTTCCATTAAGATATTCATGGTTAATCTTTCCTTGATTGGCTTATTGTCATGATCCTATCAAAGTTAGGAACGCTTGGTGATTCACTCTGGGATAGGGGGGTGCAAAAAGTGGAGAATGGCTTGGGTGACGGGTTGTGGACAACTTCCGGAAGCGTCGTGGCCGCAGTTGGGGAGGGTTTTGAATTGTGCGTTGGGGAGGTGGTGGTGGAGTTTTTCCCCGTGTTGGGGGGGAAACCAGTTATCTTGTTCTCCCCAGAGGATAAGGGTAGGATGGGTGAGGGTGGGGAGGTTGTCTCGAATTTGTCGAATGAGGTTGGGTTGGGGTTGCGCGATCGCTTGAATTTCTCGCAGAGAAATTTGTAAGTCTTCGGCATATTTTACAATCGCATTGGGCATTTCAATATAAGGATAGGTAATCCAATACACCTCCTCTGGGGTAATGGTATTAGGATCAGTCACCACCTCCCGACGGAAAAACCCAGTTAAGGCGCGTACAATGGGAGAGAGCGGTTTAATAATGCGACTGCGATCGACCACTTTGACCCAAGTTAAAGGTAGAATGGCCAAACCGTGCATCCACCAACTGGGTAAACGGTCTGCAAAAATGGGAACATTGATTAAAACCAGGCGATCGCACAATTGAGGAAACTCTTGCGCTAACCCCAACGTCACCAACGCCCCCAGAGACTGCGCTACAATAATCGCAGGTTCATCGCACAACTGCTCAATACTGCGCTGTAACTCAATAATTTGGTGGCCCACCCTATCGGGATACAGAGGTTTATCAGAAAACCCGTGGCCTTTCGCATCCAAACAGATCACCCGAAACCGTTGGGCTAACTCATCAATACACCCTCGCCACCCATAACTCCAACTGGCAATCCCATGCACTAAAATCAGAGGTTGTCCATTCCCTTTTTCACCGTAGGCCAATCGAATGGGAATCCCGTTAGCATCTTCAATGGTTAAAGTTTGTCGGCCTTGGGGAAAAGTTGCTTGCCACCAATCTTGCATCATTAACTTGCATCATTAATTTATACAGAACAGGTTAAAGTTGGGGACGAGGTTTATGATCAGGAACATCGGGAGCAGCAGACTGTAATTTATACAGACCTTGTTTGAGAGAATATCCCTGTCGTTCCATATCCCGTTGAAATTGACTCGGATTCCCCGATTGTGCAGGATTCTGATCTTGAGGGGAATTAGTCTTGAGTTGCTTCTTCGCTTTTCTCAGTTTTGCTTTACGTCCCATAACGCCCTAAACTGTCCAGTGATTCATTGTGACACGCCTTGTGAGCCTTAGTTCAAGGCAATACCTTCATTATAGTTGAGCGTTGCGTGAGTGAACCACAAAGACACAAAGAACACAAAGACCCCAGAAAAATATTGATTTGAGGAGGCACAAGAGTATGATAAGAGGGTTGCGAGTGACGATTTATGCTGATTTATGGCCAAATTCACGGGATATCTGTTGCCTACCCTACTAGCCTCTATTTTTGTTGTACCAGAGATAGCGATCGCGCAAAACGCTCCCTCTCCTCCTCCCTTCTCCCTATACAAACCCGCTAAACTCGACAATCCCCCCCCCAGAAACAGTCACCTTGAGTTAGCCCCCCCCATTCCCCTCACTTCCTTGGACCTCCCCAACCAAGAGGAGGTCAACCATTCAACCCAACAATTACTTGAAGACCTGCGACACTATAGTAACGAAGCCATGGGTCAACAGGGGTTAGGGGCCACCCAATTTCAAGACGTTTCCCCCACTGATTGGGCATTTGCCGCTTTAAATGACCTCAACCGTCGTTATGACTGCTTGCAAGGGTATCCCGACAGCACCTTTCGGGGCAACCGTCCCCTCAGTCGTTATGAATTCGCCGCCGGAGTGAATGCCTGTGTCCAGCAAATCGAGCGATTAATCGCCGCCACAACCACCGAATTTGTCACCCAGAGTGACCTAGAAACCCTACAACGTCTCGTCCAAGACTTTGAAGCCGAAATCGCCACCCTAGAGACTCGTGTGGATAATTTAGAAGCCCGTGTCTCAGACCTAGAAATGAATCAGTTTTCCACCACCACCAAATTAAATGGGGAAGTGCTATTCATTCTCAGCGAATTTTTTAATGGGACACAACCCTATGACTTAAATGGGAGTGGTGAATTTGACCTCGGTGATAATTTAGTTGAAGGGGGAAAAATCGCCTTTCAAAACCGAGTCCGATTAAACTTTGACACCAGTTTTACAGGGCGCGATCGCTTGCGAACTCGCCTACAAGCCCGGAATATCGAAACCTTCACCGCCTTAGATGGCACAGTGACACGAGAAGGGCAATTTGGCTTTGCAGGAGACAACGATAACACCATCACCCTCAGTAAATTAGAATATCGCTTTCCCTTTGGAAGTCGCGCAGAAATCACCGTCGGTGCAACAGGAATAGGGTTAGATGACTTAGCCAGTCCCCTTAACCCCTTTGAATCCTCCGGCGGCGGGTCAATTTCCCGCTTTGGGCGATACAACCCCATTTATCGCCACGGAGGGCAAGAAGCCGGAATCGGCCTCCGCCTCGCCCCCAATGATAGTATTGCCCTAGAACTCGGCTACACCGCCGGAGAACCCGGAACCGCCGGCCCCAGTAGTGGAGTCTTTAACGGCGACTATGCCATGATCGGACAAGCCACCTTTACCCCCAGTGACTCCATTAACCTAGCAGCCACCTACGTCCACGGATACCGGAGTGGGGGAGTACGGCCTGGAGTAGGCAGTTTAGCCTCTGACTTACGGGGGTTTGATTTTCCCGTCGTGAGTAATGCCTATGGAGTAGAAGCCTTATTTAGTCCCAGTTCCCAATTTTTTGTCGGCGGTTGGGTAGGTTATACTGCCGCCCAAGTGATCAACACCGGAGAAGCCGATATTTGGAATTATGCCATCACCCTAGGGATTAATGACCTAGGGACCGAAGGCAGTCAACTGGGCTTAATTTTCGGACAAGAACCCCGTTTAACGGATGGGACAGAAAGTTTAGGCAATTTGGGCTTTGAGGGGTTACAAGTGGGTTTAACTAGCGATCATGATGTCGGCTTTCATATCGAAGGATTTTATAAAATCCAAGTCACAGACAATGTGGAGATCACCCCCGGTGTCATTTGGTTAACCAACCCCAACCACAACCAACGCAACCCCGATATCGTGGTGGGTACAATTCGCACTCGGTTTCAGTTTTAGGTTGTGGTTTTGTGAACAAAGGAACTCCGGAACAGGGAATAGGGAACTCCGGAACAGTTGTTACTCCCCTATCTCCCCCACCTTCCCCACCTTCCCCATCTTCCCTATCCCCAATCACCCATCTCCCAAGAAATTCTCAGTATTCCTTAACCAAGGAACGCTAAGATAATGAAAGATCGAGTTGACAGAGATTACAATTCCCGATGCTCTCTACTTTAAAGGCGGACTTCCAAATTATTTTCGACCGCGACCCCGCAGCAAGAAATGGGTTGGAAGTCCTGTTTTGTTATCCGGGTTTACAAGCACTATTATTCCACCGTGTAGCCCATTGGCTCTACAATGTTGGTTTACCCTTTATCCCTCGCTTCCTGTCCCATTTCTCTCGCTTCATAACCGGGATTGAAATTCACCCAGGGGCGCAAATTGGCCACGGCGTTTTTATTGACCACGGAATGGGAGTGGTGATTGGTGAGACAGCCATTATAGGCGACTATTGCCTCATCTACCAAGGCGTGACCCTAGGGGGGACGGGGAAAGAAAGTGGCAAACGTCACCCCACCCTAGGGGAAAATGTCGTTGTGGGTGCAGGGGCGAAGGTTTTGGGGAATATTCAGATCGGCAACCAAGTCCGCATCGGTGCGGGGTCTGTGGTTTTGCGGGATGTGCCGTCGGATTGTACGGTGGTGGGCATACCGGGACGAGTGGTTTATCGGTCTGGGGTACGGGTTGACCCTCTCGAACACGGTAAACTGCCTGACTCCGAAGCGCAAGTCATTCGCACCTTGGTGGACCGCATTGAGTCCTTAGAACAACAACTTCAGGAGTTACAAGATCAACATCATGGAACGGTGACGATGGTTAAAGCAGCGTTACCTGCGGTTGAAGACTGTAAGGAGTTGGTTCAGACTGGGGAAAGTTGTCAATTGCGCGATCGCGAAATTCGTGAGTTTTTAGACGGAACAGGCATTTAACAATTATTCCCCCTCTCCCCATTGGGGAGAGGGGGTTAGGGATGAGGGCCATACCTTTTAATTAATCCCGAAAAAATGCAGGATACACAAAAGCAAAAGCGGTACTACTCGGAATTACTGTCCCGTCCATTTCTTCAACTCTCACCGTGTCGAGGGAGTCATCCCAGATAGCTTTTACTTTGCGTCCATTAAACTCGACAACTTGTTCCCCAGTTTGTTGCAGTTTCTGGTGAGAGAACGCATGATGAGACCCAGAAAACTCATTAAAGGGCGTTTCCCCATTATGCTCCCAAATATAACTCACAATGGCTTTGGGGTGTAAGTTCCGTTGGTCTTGGTTGCGGACGGGAAAAATAATCTGGTCATTGGTGTAATAATCACCGTAGGGATAATTAAAATAGTCCCGTTGATGTCCGGTATCTGTCGAGAGAATTTGACTATCGGGGTGTTTGTCTAACCATTCTCCCAAGGTGGTTTTCACTGCGGGGATACGGTTTAAGGTGTCGTTGACTTGTTTCCCCACCACACCGAGGGCCCAGGGTTGGGAGTAGAGGGAGTCATCGGCGCGATCGTACATAACCAGACAACTTTGGTACAATTTCCCAGAGACTCCAAAGGTGGTGTTTCCTCGTTCAAAAGCCACGATAGTATCACAGAGGGGACAATAGGAGATGGTAACATTCTTTCCCCCAACAGTATCATTAACGATTTCGTGCCAGTTCATGATACCAAAGGGATAGGCTTTGGCTTCTCCGTTAATGACTACTCCGATCGCAATGTCGTTTTCATGAAAGGGGGTAGTTGATGGAGTATCAAATTGAGGGTTATCTATACTAGGGATACCGTCTTTGGGAGGGCCACCGTTTAAGAGTTGTTCGAGATTAATGCGAGTATTGGTTTGGGGGTTAATATTTTGTTTGCGTACATCATCAAGTTCTTGAGTTTGGTCATTGAGGAAACTGGTTAGGTGAAAATATTGGAGTTTAAAGTTTTCCCAACCGTCGGCCTGTAAAACGAATGTCCCCAACAGCAGTGCCACTGCACCTCCTGTCCCCAATATAAGCCGATTCATCCGATTTAATGGTTTCATGATCTCACCTGCAAAACCCTAATGGTTCTAATTTCTCTTAGGTCTATGAGAGTGGCCTGAGTCTAGGATGAAGGGGAGGTGATAGTTGATAGTGGATAGTTGAGAGTTGACGGTTGAACCACAAAGATATAAATGGAGGGGATGGGGGAGATAGGGGAGATGGGGGAGATGGAGGAGATAGGGGAGAACCAACTATTCCCTGTTCCCTATTCCCCAACAACAAAACTAAAAATTTGTCAAGTCAAAGCCTAGAACCGTTCGGGGTGAAAAACGGGGAAATGGGGGGGGAAATGGGGGGAGAGGGTGCGATCGCAAAACTTAAACCCAGAATTGCTTGAATCTGACCCCTTGTTTATCCCCCCCGACAATGGGAAGATAGAGACTGGCATTGGTGGCGATCCCAACCGTGTCAGCCTTCAAGTTAATAAGTTTGCAATAAATTTTGTTGCAAATTGTACTTAAATTAAGTGTAGTTCTCATAATAGCGTAAGAAAAATATGGTCGTTGCTAGCCAATCACTCGAAGACCTTTGTATCAATTCCATTCGTTTTTTAGCCATTGACGCTGTACAAAAAGCGAATTCCGGACACCCCGGACTCCCCATGGGAGCAGCACCGATGGCCTTTGTGCTGTGGGATCGCTTTATGCGCTACAATCCCAAAAATCCCAACTGGATTAACCGCGATCGCTTTGTCCTCTCCGCAGGACACGGTTGTATGCTCCAATACAGCCTACTCCACTTAACGGGCTATGATAACGTCACCCTCGACGACTTAAAACAATTCCGTCAGTGGGGATCAAAAACCCCAGGACACCCCGAAAACTTTCTCACCGAAGGGGTGGAAGTCACCACCGGGCCTCTCGGACAAGGCATTGCCAACGGCGTAGGATTAGCCATGGCCGAAGCGCACCTCGGCGCGATGTTCAACAAACCCGATGCTAAAATTGTTGACCATCATACCTACGTCATCTTAGGGGATGGTTGCAACATGGAAGGCATCTCCGGAGAAGCCTGTTCCCTCGCCGGCCACTTAGGCTTAGGCAAACTCATCGCCATCTACGATGACAATAACATCTCCATCGACGGCCACACCGAACTGGCCTTCACCGAAGACGTAATGAAGCGGTTTGAAGCCTACGGATGGCACGTTCAAGAAGTCCCCGAGGGCAACACCGACTTAGATGCAATTCACAAAGCCCTCGAAAACGCCAAATCCGTCACCGATAAACCCTCCTTCATCAAAGTTACCACCACCATCGGTTTCGGTTCACCCAACAAAGCCAACACCCACGGAGTCCACGGGGCCGCCCTGGGTGATGACGAAGTAGCCGCCACCCGTGAACATTTAGGCTGGGATTACGATCCCTTTGTCATCCCCGACGATGCCCTCAACCACTTCCGGAAAGCCGTAGAACGGGGGGCCAGCTATGAGGCCGAATGGAATCAAGCCTTTGCCACCTACAAAACCAAATATCCCCAAGAAGCTGCCCTGTTCGAGCGCATGATCAACTATGAACTTCCGGCAGACTGGCACAAATGCCTCCCTACCTATACCCCCGAAAGCAAAAAAGACGCAACTCGGAATCAGTCTGGGGCTACCTTAAACGCCATTGTGGAAACCTTACCCGAACTCTTTGGCGGCTCGGCTGACTTAGCCCCCTCCAACAAAACCCTCCTCAAATCCTCTGGCGACTTCCAAAAAGGCCAGTATGAGAACAAAAACGTTCGTTTCGGGGTTCGGGAACACGGAATGGGCGCGATTTGTAACGGCATTGCCCTACACAAATCTGGCTTACTCCCCTACGGGGCAACCTTCTTGATCTTCACCGACTATATGCGGAACGCCATCCGCTTATCTGCCCTTTCTGAAGCGGGTGTAATCTGGGTGATGACTCACGACTCCATTGCCCTTGGGGAAGATGGCCCCACTCACCAACCCGTTGAACAAATTGCCTCTCTCCGCGCTATTCCCGATTTAGTGGTCCTGCGTCCGGCGGATGGAAATGAAACCTCTGGGGCCTATAAAGTCGCCGTTGAGCGTGCCAAAGGTGTTGGCGGTAAGCCCACTGCTCCCACCCTCTTAGCTTTCTCTCGTCAAGGTTTACCCAACTTAGCCGGGACTTCCATTGAAAACACCGAGAAAGGCGGTTATATCCTCTCTGATGACGGTGGTACACCGGATATCATCCTCATTGGAACAGGGGGCGAACTGCAACTGTGCGTAGAAGCCGCAGAGCGTCTCCGGGGTGAAGGGAAGAAAGTCCGCGTTGTCTCTCTCCCCTCTTGGGAATTGTTTGAAGAACAAGATGACGCTTACAAAGAGTCTGTTTTCCCCTCCTCTGTCACTTCTCGGTTAGCGGTTGAAGCAGGAAGCAGTTTAGGCTGGGCCCGGTACACCATCAGCGAAGATAATACCATTGCGGTTAATACCTTCGGTGCATCTGCCCCCGGTGGTGTGGCGTTAGAAAAATTTGGCTTCACTGTTGATAATGTGGTAGCGAAAGCAAAAGCTATCATGGGCTAATCCCCCTCCTGATGCCTCCAAGGAATTTGGGGGCTGAAAAGCCTTTAAACGCAACGCCTCCACCTGTGTCAAGTTGGAGGCATTTTGCTGTTCCCATTACTATCAAGTTAATATATAGGGGCTTTATTGGAGTTGTAATCCGGAATCCGCTTGATTCCTATAAAATCAGTCTGTCTGCTGTTTACTGATTACTGCTCCAACCTGCTTCAAAGCCCTGCCAGTAGCCAATATTATAGCCGTTGGTGAATTGGGGATCACTGGGGTTGCTGGAGTCGGGTTGGGGGGTGTAGGTTTTGGCGGTTTGGCGGACGGTTTGCGCGTCTTCTTCTCCGGATTGATACCCTTGATTATAGCCTTCGTAAAAGCGTTGGATTTCCGCTTGATTTTCCTCGCTGTGGTTGTAGTAACCATCGTGGAATCCAGCTAATACTCCGGCTAAATAGCCGGCTTTGGCACGTTGATCGGGGAAACTTTCGAGGTTTAAACTGTTGGTGAGTTGTTGGGGGGCGTATTTTTGGTTAGAATTGCGATCGCGCCATCCCTGCTCAAAACCTAACTCATAACCACTACGATAATGGCGATCGAACGCCGTCTCAAGTTGTTCATCCGACTCTTTCATCGACGAGGGAGGCTGCGGTGAAGCATAGGTTGCCCCGCTTGCCCCTGTCAAGAGTAAAACAGTGGCAAAAGCTACAATAAAAGATTGCTTCATCATTGATTTTTCTCCGCTTGTAGATGCGATTAATAGACAAGGGATGAGTTACGGCTTCCCTTCTATCTCTAGAATGCTGCCGTCTGCTGGAGGACGACAAGATCGAATACCTCCCCTTCCCTCCATCATATAAAACTTATTTTCGATCCATGATCGATCTTGACAAAAATTTCAAAAACAGGGGAGAGCGTTTTTGCTTAAAGTGATCCTTGACGGGTTTGTATTATTTTTGTAGCATATGTAGCATAGGGGAGAGGTTAACGAATGAAACTTCAGTGAGCCGATTCGGTCACGGGGGTTGGAGACTCGGCCCATCATCTTGTACAATGGAAAAGCTGAATCCTCATGGAGAGGTGGCAGAGTGGTTGAATGCGGCGGTCTCGAAAACCGCTAAGGTGTAACAGCCTTCGAGGGTTCGAATCCCTCCCTCTCCGTTTTATATCAACTATCAACTAAAATGTCTTGTTTTACTAATAGTGTAAAAGGGGTTTTGGGAATTTGAAAAGATTGATAATTATACTGTTGGGGGGAGTTTATGACTGCTTTAAATTGCTGATCATTTCGATAAAATGGATGATTTATTAAATCCTCACTGAGGAGAATCATATTAATATTTTTCTCCGCTTGATACTGCTTAAAAGGCGTTTCGTACTTTTGCCATTCGTAAACTCGCTGGACATTATCGCTAATATAAATTGAATATCCTCCCTCTGCTTCTAAGAAGTTAATCGGAGTTTTGGTTTTTAGAGGTAAAGTTTTAATAAACTGAACCGTGTTGATGTTGGGTCTTTCTAGGGTGACAGTTTCGGTTTTTCCTAGGCAAAATTGAGGGGTAAGACACCACCCAAAAGCTAAGTTGGGAGTGATTAAAATAATAACCAGTCCTAGACTTAATGCGTTTGGCCAATTGAGCTTTAGGGGAGGGGTTACGAAGCTCATTAGATATGCGAAGATGGCTAAAATTAATGTATTTTGTAAGACTAAATAATGTTCTCTGGGAAAGATGAGTAAAATACTGGGTAAGACTGCCACAAATACTGCGATAAATGTTACTAAAAGACGCTGAAATTGTGAAGTTTTCAGGCAGTTAATGACTTGAGCTTTTTTGAAGAATAAGTAAATTATAATTCCAGCAAATAGAACCACAATATAAATCCTTTTTAAAAAGAAAAATCTGAGCGCATATTGGCCTAAAACAGGTAAGAATAAATTTAAAGAATTGCGAAAATAAACTGTGCTATTGGATAAAATATGCTTAATAAATAAAGTAGGATTATTTTGTAAGGCTTCTGGAATACTATTGGCTGTTCCAAAAACTTGCTGCATGATTTGAGCATGATTTATCCACGGATTGAGGGAGCTATCCGTCCAATTGACCCAATTTAAGGAAAAATGTTGGCTAAATGCTAACCAACTTCGGCCTCCTGATAACGGGTTTCCAAAGAGGATAAAAGGGAGAATAATGACCCCGATCCATAAGCCAATTTTTTTCCATGATAATTGCTGATTTCTCCAATGATTTAGTCCATTTTGTGCTACAATAATGAACATAAAGAGGAGGGAGAAGATATATTCAGGACGGATAAATGTAATCCAAGCAAATCCAGTGGTTAAAAAGAGATAATATTGTGTATTGTTACGCCTCAAATTAGCCAAAATTAAAACCCCTAAAAAACACAATAAGGCAAAATGTGTGGGACGGGGTTGAATATGATGTAAAGTGGCGATTAAGAATAAAAAACTGCTCCCGATACTAATGACAAGTTTAATCTGTAATGTTCTCAAAAAAATATAGAACAGGACAGAGTTAATAATGACTAAGAATTGGAAGTTTAAATAAAATAAATCAATATTATTTGCTGTTAGCCCAGACAGAGCGAAATACCAGAGAGAATAGAGTGGGGCCCATTGAGGATCAGGGATTCCCGTTTGTAAGAGTTGCACTCCCTTTTGTAAATATATGGTTTCATCTTGGAGACTCAAATCTGTGACGCGACTGATCCAGGCCATCATTTTACTTGCCGCGATCGCAAAACAAACCCCTAAAATTAAATCAATCCTCAGATAGGCTGGCATAATCACAGAATAAAGTAATTTCGCTCACGCCAAAAGACCAGAATGGCGCGAGACAGTGGAGTATTTCGCGGACTAGATTCCCAAACGTTGGTAAATATTATCCAAATGTTCGAGATGATGTTGGGGACTAAAACAGTCTAGGATTTCTTCAGAGGAGAGATGTTTTTTCACCGTAGTATCTTGGCGGATTAACTCTCGGAAATTGCCTTCTGGGGCATTCCAAGCCTCATGTGCGCAAGACTGCACCACCTTGTAGGCCGCTTCCCGTGTCATTCCCTTCTCTACCAATTTCAGCAAAACACGCTGGCTGAAAATCACCCCGCCATAGACATTCATATTCCGCCGCATATTATCGGGATAGACTAACAGGTGTTTCACCAGATTGATCGTTTCATTGAGCATAAAGTGAACTAAGATGCAGCTATCCGGCAGAATCACCCGTTCAACGGAACTGTGAGAAATATCCCGTTCATGCCATAAGGCGACATTTTCTAGGGCCGCCATCGCATTCCCTCGGATAATGCGGGCCATCCCTGTGAGACGTTCAGAGCGGATGGGGTTGCGCTTGTGTGGCATAGCAGAGGACCCTTTTTGGCCCTTAGCGAAATATTCTTCAACTTCTAAGACATCTGTGCGTTGCAAATTGCGAATTTCCACCGCAAACCGTTCTAAACTAGAGGCGATCAGCGCGAGAGTTTGAACAAATTCTGCATGGCGATCGCGGGAAATGACTTGAGTTGAAGCCGTATCTGGTTCGAGGTTTAACTTCCGACAAGCAATCGCCTCAATCCGGGGATCAACATTAGCATAAGTCCCCACCGCACCGGATATTTTACCCACAGCAATATCCTGGCGTAATGTTACCAAGCGATCGCGGTTTCGCATCATCTCCGCTAACCACCCCGCCAACTTAAACCCAAAAGTAATTGGTTCAGCATGAATGCCATGGGAGCGGCCTACCATCACTGTATAACGGTGTTGTTGCGCCTGATAGCGAATCGCCTGAATCGCCTGTTCCACCTTCTCTAAAATCAAATTCAGGCTGGCCAACATTTGCAACGCCAACCCCGTATCCAAAACATCGGAACTCGTCAACCCTAAATGAATGTAGCGGCCTGCTTCTCCCACATACTCATTCACATTGGTGAGAAACGCAATCACATCATGACGTACCTCTGCCTCAATTTCTAAAACCCGTTTGGGGTCAAATTTCGCCTTCTGCTGAATTTCTGTTACCGCTTCAGCCGGAATATATCCCAACTCCGCCTGTGCTTCACAGACTGCAATTTCCACTTGTAACCAAGTTTTAAACTTATATTCGTCTGTCCACAATTCGCCCATTTCAGGCAGAGTATAACGCTCGATCACAGCCTATTCCCATTGACTTACAGCCTTTCTATTGTACAACCCCAAGGGACATACTTTTATGGGTAATCGGTAATGGGTAATGGGCATTGGTGACAAGTTAAGGTGAAAAGGTAGAAGTCAAAGGATTGTACAGCAATAATAAGGCAAGAAGGAATAGCGGGGGAACAGGTGGGTTGGCGGGAGAGTCTAGAGACGGGCTGGAGTCATTCGTGGGGGTGGGAATATCCTCGCTTACCGGAGAAAACATTAAGCGCGAGAGGGGGCGGTTTTACTGCTATCTAAAGCCCCTTTCGGATAGGCAATGCGTTGGTGGTTGTACTGCTGCCACACGCGCACAAAGACTTCAGCAATGGTGGATAATTCCTCGCGTTTTAACCCGGCATCCACTAACTGGCCGTCTTGCCAACGGGCCTTAAAGATTTTATTGACCATATTTAAGGCGGTTTCTGGAGTGGCATCTTTGAGGGAACGCAAGGCCGCTTCACAAGCATCCGCTAGCATGACAATTCCTGTTTCCCGTGACTGAGGAATCGGCCCATCATAACGGAAATCTGACTCTTGAATATCCAACCCCTCCGCTTGGGCTTTCTGTTTGGCTTGGAAATAGAAATAGGAAATTAAAATCGTGCCTTGGTGTTCGGGAATAAAGTCTCGTAGGGCTTTCGGCAAGTTATATTTACGGGCCATGACTAATCCCTGACTGACGTGCTTTTTAATAATATCGGCACTTTCCCAAGGATCATTGATTTCATCATGTTTATTGGGGCCACCCATCTGGTTTTCGATAAAGCCTTGGGGGTCGTGCATTTTGCCAATATCATGGTACAACGTCCCTGCCCGGACTAATTCGACGTTGGCGTGTAATTCTCGTGCGGCGGCTTCGGCGAGGGAAGCGACAAATAAGGTATGTTGGAATGTGCCAGGGGCTTCGGTGGCCAAGCGTTTCAGGAGGGGGCGGTTGGGGTTGGAGAGTTCGGCCAGACGAATGGGGGTGATCAAGTCAAAGACTTTTTCTAAATAGGGGGAGAGTCCCAAGGCCACGATACACCAAGCTAAACCAGATACGCCAAAGAAAGCCGCACCAGGTAATAAGACCGACCAAATAGTTCCGGCGGTGGCACTGCCCACGAGGGTAATGGTAAGGTACACCGTGCCTTGAGCGAGGCCAATACCGCCTCCTAGGAGGGCTAGTTCTTCCCGCGATCGCAATCTTCCCGCCACAAACGCTGCCAAGAGTCCCCCGGTGGTCCCGGCCAGTAAAGACTCCCAAGGAATGGCATCACCGTTGGTGGTGGCGGTATTACTATACACCGATAACCCAGTGAGTAAACTCACCTGAGTCACCGCCAAGCTGGGATTATAGAAACTACTCACCAGTAACCCCACCGCCGGGAGATTATTCTGCTTAAAAATATTCATCAAGAGGGGGGTAGTCACACTCAGGAGACAGAGTAAAATGCGATCGCGGCAACGCAAACGGGTATTAGTGCGCCGTTTCACCAGCATAAACACACCAACCCCTCCCGTCACCACAATGGCTGTTAACCCAATGCCCTTCCAGTCAATCCCTCGACGACTTTCATCAAATTCGTCTAAGAGGACAAATGCCTGGCGATCAATGGTCTCTCCAGCCCGAACAATCAGGTCTCCGGCTTCTACTTGATATTGGACAGGTTCAACTTTTTCCGCCGCTTGTTCGGCCAATTGCTTAGTGGCCTCTTGATCTTCAACTAAATTCGGTTGAATTTTTTCCGAGAGTAAATCCGTGGCCAAGGGGGTGGTTAACGCCGGAATTTGCGATTTTAACTGGGTTGCAATGGCTTCTCGTTTCAAGGAGTCGGGCATTCCTTGGGGGATACCCTGGGTTAAAATGCGGTCTAGCGCAGTCCGAATGCCATCCCGGGTTTTTTCCCAGGTGCGATCGCGCAAATCCAAGAGCGTCCGCTTATAATTTTCTTCAGCTTTCGCCCCTTCGGGATTTTCAAACTCTTGTAAGGCTTCTTGAAACCCTTGGCGCAAGAGTTCAATTTGCGAGAGCAAGTCTTGCAGTTGGGCTTCCCCTTGACTATCCCCGTAGGCTTTTAATTCTCGTAAGGCTTCTTGCCCGGCCAAACTCATCCCTTCGAGGCTGATCTCCTCCGGGAGGGCGGTGGTATTGTTTTGTTCTGTGGACGGGGTGTTGTCTGTCTCCACCTGGTCTGTTTCTAGCACGGAGGGTAAATTACTCAAGTTGGTAATACCGGAGGACTTCTCCGCTTCAGATGCTCCGCCAATAATATTCGCCGCTTTTTCTTGGAGGGATTGGCTGTTGTTATCTAACGGTTGTTGGGAAAAGGAGGTGTCATAAATCTTTTCTAAACGCTGGATGATGCCTTGCCATTCCTCTGGACTGCTACTGCGGAGATAGCGTTGACTGGGCAAGGAAATCTGTTCATCGGCGATAAAGGGCAACCGCCCGGCCATATTCCGCATTTGTTCCACCTGTTCCAGAAAGGTGTTAATTTCTTGGGTAATCTGTTGGGTGGTATCTGGGGAGATTTTCAGGACTCGCACTGAGCCAGTTTGGGCGGCCTTGCGTTTTTCTTCTGTTGATTCTTCGTCCACAACCGTGGCATCTTTCTCGGCCCAGATGGTTTTGGGGGCAGTTGTACCTTCTTTGAGTTGCGGTTGGTTATAGAAGCGATAACCAAAGACACTGGTGAGGGAAACCACCACCATGATTAACATGACGGGTTGGGGAATGGTCTGTTTATGCTCTTTGTGAGGCGGTTTAGGCGATTTCGAGTTCCCCTGACGAGTTGATTCCGGTTTGGACTGCCAAGGATTGAGATATTGAGTGAGGAAATGAAAAGTGTTCATATTGTGTGAGTGAGCAGACAGCAACAGGAGAAATCGTGAGTGGAGGTTTCACCCCTTGAGTCCCAATGTAAGCTATTTTACAGGCAACTGTGAGTGAGCATTCTAGATTTTTGGGAATGGTGAGCAGAAGGTGACACGGGAATAGCTAGGAGGGATGGGAGATGAGGGATAGGGAAGGACGGGGTTGGAGTTGTCCGGACCCTGCGATCGCTGGATGTAGCGATAAATCCTCTGTGGGAGTATAAACACCAGACCAGACTTGAAAGAGTTGCCGTGCTGCTTGCAGCGTAACAGAACTTTCAAGAGAATGCCTCCTTACTAAAGAGAGAGAGTGAACCCCATTATAAGTTCCAGCTATTGTTCCGGTGAGTGGGGTGGTCAGAGGGGCGTAAGCGTCGGTATTCGCGGCACGCTGGAGACAAAGGGAAAAATGATCCGGTGTGCTGCTAAAACAGTATAGTGCGAGTGCGATCGCTGCATCTCCAGAATTTAAATGGGGGGAAACCTCCCGTATGACCTGCACTAAACCTTTTCCTGGTTTCTGAATCTGTTGTAAGTCGAACCCCTTCCCTTTATAGTTTCTCAAGAAATCCCTCTGAGGAGAGAAACTTTCCCCCAATGCAGAAGGATGGTTTGGCATTTCTAGCGATCGCGCAATTCCTTCCCCCCACCCCAAGAGAAAATCGAGAGAGTCTTGAGGCCCTAACCAAAAAGTCGCCCCTTGGACTAACATTTCTCGCAGTCTAGGTAAGTTTTCGTGATAAAAGAGACACACCGGAAACAACGCCAAAGCCACCTCAGCACTATTCCCCTGATGTTGCTGTTGTAAGAGAGACGCATCCCGTTGTTTAATCCGATCTAACCAATCTTGAAGCGAAAATTGTCCAGTTTGGATTAAACTAGCCAAGACACAATCTTGCAAAACCACCCAAGGCAACCCCTCAGCCGTTGTCTGAGACCACAACGCCTGTCCAATTTGCCCCCCCAGTAGTCCACCCTGAAACCGACTTAAAAGCATTTTTTTTATTTTGTTATTTGTTATTTGTTATTTGTGAACTCCGGAACTGGGAACAGTAAACAGTAAACAGTAAACAGTAAAGTTGTTTGTTCTGGGTTCTTTGTTCTCCCCCATCTCCCCCATCT
>NZ_JAQMSD010000221.1 GCF_028330525.1 Spirulina sp. CS-785/01 | reverse complement strand
GATGGGGGAGATGGGGAAGATAGGGGAGATAGGGAAAATAGGGGAGATGGGGGAGATGGGGAAGATAGGGGAGATAGGGGAGATGGGGAGTAACAACTGGTTACTGTTTACTGTTTACTGTTTACTGTTCCCTGTTCCGGAGTTCCCTGTTCCCTTTTTCACAAACAACAATTTTTAACAACGAAAGGATAAAAGTTGCTCGATCGCGCTTAATAATTCCTCAGCCGTCCAGTTTTGGGCTAAATGGGCTGCGATCGCGCACCCCCCAGCCCCCACCCCTTCCTTCACATAACCCGCCTCATAAGCCCGTAAACTCTCCCACCGTGCCGTCGAAAAATCCAGCTTGGCCGCCAATAACGGCACAGTCCCGATCAACTTCGCCAACCCCACCGTATCCCCCGTCGGATCAGCCGCCACCCAACCCGTCGTCCCCACAACCACCTCCTCCGGTTGCCACACCATCCCCTCCTGTCGCGCCAAACCCGCCATCAGCGCGTAAACCGCCAACATCTGTGTTCCCCCAGCCAACAACACCCCCCCCTGGCGACTGGCCGCCAACGCCATCCCCGCCACCACAGGCTGCATAGGATCACCCACCGCCGCTACCACCGCCCAAGGATCCGCATTTTCCCCTAACTGAGCCGCCCTTAACCCCTGTTGCACCACCTGCCATTTCTGACGGTGATTACAATGGGGGTGGGAACTATTCACCTTACCTTGAACCGCCATTCCTAACCCCGTCAGCACACTTAACGCCGTCGTTGTTCCCCCCACCACACATTCAGCAATGACTAAATAGGGAGACGTAGCCGCTAATTTTTCCCCCCAGTGAACCCCCTGCCAAAATAATTCTTTCACCGTGTCTAGGGGAAGGGCCTGGCCTGTGGTGAGACAACGGGCCGGTTGTCCGGGCAAGGTAATGGCAGGAACAGCAGGTGGTTGAGGTAAACCCCCATTAAAAATTTGAACAGGCATCGACAACGCCTCCACCACCGTCCGGGAAATGTAGGTAGGAGAAGCCCCCACCGTTAAGGGAGGGAGGGGATAACGGGGGTTAGGTTGAACCCCATTCACCAGAAACTCCGCATCCGCAATGGCCGTATATTTCCGATCCTCCGGCGTAGCCCCGGCTGCGGAAATACCCTCTAATAACCCGGTTTCTGTAAACCCCAACACACAAGCTAAATGGGGAACTTGCCCCCGATATCGCGCTAACCAGGCTTGCCCCTGCTGAGAATGGGTATATAGTTCAATCATGAAGCGGTGTTTCTTGAAAAGGAACAGAAAGGAGATTGGGACAATTGAGTCTAACTGGGGAACATCCCGTTAAGACGGGGTTTAGCTGACTCAACCTTTCAATCATCATAATCGTACTCAAACAAGACTTGTACCCAGTAAGGGGGGCGAGGGATGGGATTTTTGAGGCGATCGAACATTAACAGGGCGATTAAATGCACTGCAAAGAGATAAATCGCACTATTGAGGATAATTAACCCCGTTGCCAACAGTTCCACCAATAACGCATCGGGTTGGGCCAATAACCCCAGTTTGAGGAATAACCAATCTAACCATCCGGTAATTTGATTAATCACGTATAACCAGAGATTTTCCCCCAATAACAGCGAGAGTAACCAAAAGCGAAAAAAGAACCCTAATGTCCCAATAATCGTCCCTGTCACCATAGAAAAATACCAATTCCCTCCCCGATACCAAATCGCCCCCAATTGTACCCCCATGAGTCCGTAGGGGATCAGATAGAGAATACTGCGAATGGGCCCCATTAATACCGAGAGTAACAGTCCGGCGGTTAAGGCGGCCATCCAGGAAGCCCGGTTGCCCCGTCGGAGGTAAATGAGGGCAATGGGAATGGGAAAAAAGACTTGTAAAACGGGGCCTAGGGGGAAGTAATAGTTAATTAACCAAATTAAGCTGGCCGCACTGGCTAAAAACGCAGTTTCGACCATAATTAAAGGACTCCGATACTGGGGGGGAGCAGTCGGAGTTTGTCCATTCTGGGGGATGGGGGGGGTTTCTGGTGTGTCGCTATCCGCATCAACCCAGTTTACCTCGCGGTTATCGGTCATGTTTAAACAAGTAACAAGTAACAATTAGCAATTAACAATTAGCAATTAACAAGTAGCAATTAACAATTAGCAATTAGCAATTAACAATTAGCAATTAGCAATTAACAATTTCAGGTAAGGGTTTGCATTGAATTTTGTCAGGGAGGCAGAGGGCAGGAGGCAGAGGGCAGGAGGCAGAAGAAAAAAAAGTAGATAGGAAACAAACAACAAACAACAAACCAACAACCAATAACTAACAACAAACAACCAATAACAAAATTAAGTAATCGTTCGCTCTAACGCTTCTAAGTCAGGAATACGCAAAACGTCTTGTTCTCGTTTGATTAAACCCTTTTTCTCTAATTTCGTTAAAACACGGGTTACGGTTTCTCGTGCTAACCCACTTAAACTGCTTAACTCCCGGTGGGGGAGGTTAGGAATTTCTAACCCCATATTGCCCTCTTTTCCTTGGCCTTCGGCTAAAAAGAGGAGGGTATCGGCAACTCTAGACATACTATCCGCTTCCCGTAAGCGGAGACGACGGTTTACTTGGCGTAAGCGAGTGGCCATTAATTGTGCTAATCTTACCCCGGCTAATGGTTCAGTATTAATTAACTCTACAAAATCTTGGGCGGGGACACTACTAATTTTAGTCGGAGTGAGGGTGATTACGTCGGTGGAGCGAGGCACTTCATCTAAAGCGGCCATTTCCCCAAAGACTTCTCCTTTGCCAATAATGTTGAGGGTGACTTCTTTGCCGTCTAGGTTGTAGGTACGGATTTTCACCCAACCATCGACGATAAAATAAACTGAGCCGCCCCAGTCATTTTCAAGGAGAATAACTTGGTTTGAGGGATGAGTACGAGTGACAAGGTGACAGGTGGCCTTACTCCTAATTTCTTCGGGTAAACCAGCGAAAAAGGGAGCAACGCTGATCAGTTGCTGAATATCGTCTTGTTGGTCGCGGCTGTTGAATCGGTCATCCATGAGACAAGGGCAAAGGGTGAATGCAGACAGCAAAGGGTTGACTAAATCTTAAATTAGACCACCAATAAAGGGAAGACTCACAGTTTATTATGCGCTACAGGGGGGACGCATGGTAGATTTTTGGGAAAATTTCTCCTTGAGACAGAGGAAGGAGGCGGTTAGGTCATGGCTTAGGAGAGATGATTGAGTTAGACTCCTTGCCAGACCAGGCTAAAAAATCACATAGTATTAACAGAGAGGGTAGCATAAAAAAGGAAGCGGGCTAGATTTGCGGATCGGGCTTGGCTTCTTGGGTGTTCTATTTTTAGGATGTTGCGGTGATTTCCTATCAAGAGATTCAAACGCTGATTACTGAAATCGATCAGACGTTAGAGCAAAACACAGAAGCAGAGTCAGCAACGGCGGAGCGTCGGATGCTGGAGAAGGTGCGCTGGTATTTGCAGTCGTTGCAAAATCAGCGTGAGACTACGCCCTTGGTGAGTAAAGAGTTATCCGCGTTAGAGCAAGCAACCGCCCAGGATATTGCTCAAGGGGTGATGGCTCAGTTAAATTTGGAGCGAGGGAACTGGTTACACCCCTTCCAGATGGAATTAGAACACCTGCGTCAGCAACGAGAGGCGTTGTTGCGGGAAATTCGGCAGTTAGAGGGGACTCGATCGCAGTTAACCTCAGATTTTTTACAGGTGTTGTTGGGTCGCTGTAGTGATGACCTCAGACACCAGTTGGCGGAAATTTTAGAGCAGTTTGAAGAACAGTTATTGGCGCAAAATGCGAATCCGCCGACGGGCCAACCAACGGGGAGTCCTCTGCGGGAGTTAGATAGACTGGAACAATTGCGATCGCTGCAAGAACAAACCGATCATCTACTACGAAATTTAGACCGTACTCTCCGCACGGTGGTTAACAGTGTAGAACGAGACTTACAAAGTCATCAATCTTCCCTCAGTCAAGGGTTAGAACGCATCCAAGAGTTAGGACAACAGGGAGAAACCTTACTCTCTAACTATGTTCAACAATTCCAACAGGCCCCCATTCCTCTGGCCCTTCCTCAAGAACCAGAAAAAGAGCCAATTCCTGCCTTTGATGAGTCCTCAGACTCTCCCTCTCAAGGAGATGTGTCTTATTTCCCCTTTGCAGGGTTAGAAGTGTCTGATCCCTCTCCCCAGCAACAATCTCTTGATGAACCTGTTGATGTTCTTTTTCAAATTGACCTCAACGAACACCCGGCCACCCAAGCACAACGAGAGTTCAAACAACAGGGAGAAGTGTGGGAAGACTGGGAAGAAACCCGTCTCAACCCAGAACATCTCCGACAAAGTTGGGAGACGGAAGAACAGCAACCTATGGTGTTGACGGTGGATGAGGAGGAGTTTGGCGAACATGAACCGATTCCCGATGAGGAAACTCCAGACGATGGAGAGGAGGGAGAAACCCCAGCAAGGGAATTAACCCCTACGGAAGACCCCACCGAGGCCGAAGACTCCGAAACCCCTCCCCAAGCGTCCAAATTTATCCAGACTCCACCTCCAGCAGAGTCGGTGGCCGAACAACCCCCCTTAACTCCATCTGAACCATTAGAAGACTCCCCAGAAGCAGAGTCTCTCCCCTTGGCCGAATCTATTGCGGCTGAACCCGAATTAACCAACGAACCGCTTACAGAAGAAACCCCTCCCCCGTCGGAAGCAACCCTAGACGAACAACTATTCGAGGGAATGGCTGATCCTTCCCAGACTCCAGAGGAGACAGTGGAGGAGGAAAGCGAGGCTGAATTTAACAGTCCTCAACCCGTAGAAACCGCGTTATTTGCTGAACCGACTCCCGAACCCACCCCCGAACCCCCAGAAAGCGAGTCTCCCGACATTGACCCCTCGGCCTCAGACCAACCGAGTTTAGCAGAAACTATTTCCTCACTCACGGAACTTCTCGAACAAGCGAGTGAAACCGATGATCTCGACATTTTTCAGCCTAGTGAAGAATTCCACCCCATTACCCCAGGAGAAACCCTGTTAGCGACGGATGAATTAAAAAATCCCAACCAAAAACAAGACCTAGAGACGGTTTTAGATGAACAAAAATTACAACAACTGACGGAAGATTTAGCCAAGTTTGAAGGGGAGAGTAACCCCTCTGCGGCCACGGAGACAACGGAGACAACGGAGACAACGGAGACAACGGAGACAACGGAGACAACGGAGACAACGGAGACAACGGAGACAGCAGCAGAAGAAGCAGAAGGACAAGAGGATAGTGCCACCACTCCCCCCGCGCTGAAACCTGATCCTGTGCCAGTTCCCACTAAAATTATTGCTGATGAGGAAGAAGTTGAGGAAATTGTCCCCTTAGTTCCCACCTTAGACCCGGTTGATACCAGTGATTTACCCTCAGAGGATATTATTGCCTCACTGACGGATTTAATTTGGTCTGAGGATGAGGAAGACGAAGATGGGCCGTTTTTCTCGACGGTGGAAACTCAACAACAGTTTGTTCAAGGAACATCCCCTTCTCCCCAAGAGGAGGCCGACTCCTCGACAACGGAAACGGCTCAAGACCAAGATGAGACGATCAATTGGGCAGATTTTCCCCTAGACTCAGATAAGGACTATTTACCGCAAGATTTAGCCAGTGAGGTGGAATCCTTTGCGAATCAAGAGGATATCGGCCAAGATCAGGAATGGGAAACGACGGAGTTGGAGGAGTTTCCTGTGACTTCTGAGGAGAGTTCCCCCACGGGACTGGAGGAGGAATGGGAAACAACGGAGTTAGAGGAGTTTCCTGTGACGGCTGAGGAAAGTTCCCCTGCATTGACCGATTCTCCTGATGAGGAGGACTTCCAGGGGACTACTGAGGAAACGCCCTCTGCATCTACTGAGACGACTGTTGAGTATGAGCAATTTTATGAGCAATTTAATGAGGACTTAGAGGATTTTTGGTTGAGTTCGACTCCTACTTCTCCCCCTCCCCGTCCGAAACCGAGGGTGCAACGTGGTTCTTCTCCTGGAAACGGGATGGAGTCTGTAACTGAAATTACGACTGATCCTTGGAGTGATACTCCTCCATCGAAACAATCCTCGTCGGCTAAAAAAACTCAACGGTCCAAAGTCTATCGTAGTCCCAAGAAACCGCAAAAGCCTGATTAGAATTAGATCGTGACTTTATCTTCTGAACCATCTTCGCTATCCACTGAACCGAGGGAAGGGTCTTGGTATTTAGGGATTGATCTGGGATCAACCCAGATGGCGGCGGTTCTCTGTGATTGTGTTCAGGGGAAACAGTATCCGTTGTATTGGTCGTCTTTGCGTCCTGCGGAGGGGGAGGAACGACAGTTTTGGCTGCCGATGCGGGCGTTTCTCAGTTGGCGGAAAGCTCAGGGGAAAACTGTGCCCCATTTGGTGGTGGGGAAGGCGGTGGAGCAGGCCCAGGAACAGGTTGAGGGGGTGGTGTTGGAACGGTTGAAGGGGTATTTGCGGGCGGCGTTGCCTTATTACAGTCGGCGGTTACGGGGTTGGGAACCTAAGATGGTGGAGGGGTATCCTTTGACTTGGTTTCGGCGGACGTTACAAGCTCTGTTGACGACCTTGACTCCGGCGGGTTCAAAACATTTATGTCGGGTGGAGGCGGTGGGGTTATCGAAACGGATGCTCAGTGGGGCTCTGATGAACCTAGAAGGGGTGATGGTGAGTTGTCCGGCGGGGTGGAGTGATACTTATCGGTTTAATGTGCGAGAGGCGATTTTAGGGGCGAAGTTGGTGCAGTCGGCGGCTCGGATTGGCTTTGTGGAGGAGAGTGTGGCGGTGATGGCGGCGACTTGGGGCCGTTCGTCGGCGGAGGAGTTGGGGGAGTTGGCGGTGAGGGCCCCGGAGGGGGAGACGACGTTGTTGTTTCATGGGGGACTGATGACGACGGAGTTGGCGTTGGTGACGGTGCCGAAGCGGTTTACGGGGTTGAAGTATCAGGATTTTGCGTTGCGGAGTTTGGATTATGGGATGCAGGGGGTGTATGAGGATATTTTTTATCAGTTGATTTATCCCCAATGGCAACCGGAGCAGGAGTTTTTACGGCAGTTGCGGTTGGAGATTCCCAGGCCGGGGGAGGGGGATCGGCCTAGGCGCGATCGCGCAACGGTAATGCTACAACAGTTTGAATGGGGCCCCTCTCTGTTGGAGATGGCCAAGCGGGTTTGGTTGATTTTACAGAAGCGAGAGTCGTTTACGGTGACGCTGGGGGCGCAAAATTGGGGGGTTCAGCGTCAAGATTTGGTCAATGCGGTGTTAAATCCGTTACAAGCTCAATTTAATCAACGGGTGAATGAGTTGTTGAGTGAACGGGGGGTAGATCAGGGTGCGATCGCTAAAATTTGTTGGAGTGGGGGAACATTACCCCAGTTACAACCTTTTTTTACCACTTGGTTATCGGAGAAATTCCCCCAAGCCAAAATTGTCACCCTTGATCGTGATCCACAAACCAGTTTAGTGGCTCGCGGTTTAGCGACGTTACCCCAATATCCCCAATTAATTCACCGTTTAAAACACCAATATAGTGATTATTTCCTGCTCTGGGAGTTGGTGCAGAGTTTCCCCGAACGGATGGTGACGTTGGAACAGATGTTGAAAATTTTAGAATTGCGTGGGATTAACCCCCGTGCTTGTATGTGGCGCATTTTTGCTATTTTAGAGGGGTATTTACCCCCTGGGTTACTTCCCGATGAGGCCGCTGAACCTTGGTTTACTGCGGAGTCACTGCAAAATTTAGAATATCAAGCCTTGCGGGCCGCTCCGTTATTTGCCCAAGACTCGAAACAATCCTATCGCCCCAATCCCAAACAGGGCAAGCGTTTACGGCAGTTTCTGACTCTAGCCACTCGCCAGACCCAACAGAATTGGGATGAACCGTTAACGCTACCTTGGTCAGTTAACAGTTAACTGTTAACTGTTAACAATACATTAACTTTACAATTGCCGTTTTCTTCTGTAAAGATTTAGTGAAGTTGGGGGTTTTTGAGTAGTCATTACTGAGTTGGCTTTCTAAGATTGAGGTAAAGCCCCATTAATGCTGTCGAGGAGGACTTCTTGTGATTTCTACTGTAAAGCTCCAATCTAGCTTACCTCACGCTGGAGAATTCCCAGTTTTACCCTGTTCTACCCCCTTTTTAGCCTGTCGCAGCATTCACCCCTCAGCACATAATTGTTTAAAGCGCAGTATTGATATTCTTGGTGCATTGGTTGGTTTAAGTGTTACGGCCTTGTTGCTTCCGGTTATTGCGATCGCAATGCACCTAACTGATCCAGGCCCCTTATTCTACAACCAAATCCGTTGCGGTTTAAATGGCCGACCGTTTCGCATCTGGAAATTTCGGTCTATGATTGTCGATGCCGATCAAAAGAAACATTTAGTAAAAAATAAAGCAACTGGTCATATTTTTAAAAATAAAAACGATCCTCGGATTACGAAGTTAGGTCGTTTTTTACGCAAAACCAGTTTGGATGAATTTCCCCAGTTTTGGAATGTTCTCAAGGGTGATATGAGTTTAGTCGGGACTCGTCCCCCAACTCCAGATGAGGTAAAATATTATAATCCCTATCACTGGCAACGGTTACAAGTCAAACCGGGAATCACTGGGGAATGGCAAGTGAATGGTCGCTCTTGTGTGACTAATTTTAATGATATTGTTCAATTAGATTTGGCCTATCAGAAAAAATGGTCTATCGCCTATGATTTACAGTTAATTCTCCGCACGGTTGGTGTTTTGTTTACAAAAAAAGGAGCTTATTAGCTGAGAGTTGATAGTGGATAGTTTGAGGTTCACCAATTACCCATTACCCAGTTGTAATAATTTTTAAAACGCGCTGAGTATCGTTTAACTCACCGATAATCCGACGAACAGGCTGAGGATAAGCTCGCACTAGGGTAGGAGTTGCAGAAACGTGATTGGCTTCAGCTTGATCCGGATGTTTGAAAATATCAATAACCTTTAACGTATAAGGAAAATTAAGACCCGTTTCTAACAACTGATGGATACTTTTTAACGTTTTCTCAGTAGTAGCATTATCTCCTGACACAAAGAGACGTAACACATAATTGGGGGGATGCTCCGTGACGGTTAAAGGGTGAGAGAGGGGTTGATCTTCTGTCAGACTCTGATTGTGTGCTTGTAACTGGTCGTAAGAGACCACGAAATCGTGTTCTTGCCAGAGTTGGGGAAATTGCGATCGGTAGCTTTCAATCACTAAGGGATCACAAGATTGTTCTTGCCAAGTGGCCAATCGCCAATCGAGATCAGGAGTCCCAAAAATCGTATTTAAGAGGGGTTGATACCGTCTCACGGCAGGATACACTTCCGTCAACGTGCGAACCTCTTGAGTTTTGGGATCAAGCCAGCGATCGATGGTTGCAGTATAACCCGGAATTAAAAAATGAGGCGGTTCAGCTAGTCCTAATAATTCTTGTAAACCGACACATAAATGGGTGTGCCATCGTCCCTGTTTACTGGGATCAATGCCATAGATTACGTCCCCTGCGGGAGTAAACAGTGCAATCCCTTTAAAGAGAGATGGTAAAGTAGGTGATTGAGAACTCACGATAGGCTCAGGAATAAAAAACAGTTGTTATCTCCCTAGAGCCTTGAAATTGCTCTAGAAGAATAGCCTATTTTAATTGTGCAGAGTGAGAGTCGCGTCTGGCTAGAAAAGCACACAAATCTTTAACTGAACGTTGCCTGATTCCCGAATCAAGGGGAGGTGAGTCACCACCTCACCCGTGATCCCCGTAGAGAACGAACAACTATAAACGTCCCCGTAACATTTGCGCCATTTCGTTGGGAGTGGGGGATTTTTCGAGGGCGGTTTCTTCGGTAATGCGGCCTTCTTCGTAGAGGTTATACAGGGCAAGATTCATGGTCGTCATGCCATCATATTCACTGGTGGCCATTAACTCCTGCATTTCTTCATACTGCCCTTTAGAAATATATTCTTTCATGGTTTCCGTATTGATGAGAATATCGTGGAATGCTGCCCGTTTGCCGTCGGTGGTGCGACATAACCCTTGGGCAACAATGGCCACCACGGATTCTGCGAGGGCAACCCGCATAGAATGCTGTTCTTCTGCACTATACAGGTTGAGAATCCGTTCAATGGTTTTTACCGCACTGTTGGTGTGTAATGTTCCCATGACCAAGTGACCTGTTTGTGCCGCTTTTAAGGCCGTGTTTACCGTGCCTCGGTCCCGCATTTCCCCCACTAGAATCAAATCGGGGTCTTCCCGCAAGGCGGCTTTCAGGGCATTATCAAACAAGAGGGTATGAGTCCCGACTTCCCGGTGTTTAACTAGGGATTTCCGGCTTTTGTGGATGAACTCAATGGGGTCTTCAATGGTGATGATATGTTTGGCGTGTTCTTTGTTGATATAATCAATCATCGCCGCCATGGTGGTGGATTTCCCTGATCCCGTAGGTCCGGTGACGAGGATTAATCCTTTGTGTGCGTCGGAAATATCTCGAAAGACGGCGGGGGCCCGGAGTTGTTCGAGGGTAAGGATTTTTAGGGGAATGAGACGCATCACAATGGACGGCCCGGTGAGGGTGTCGAAGACATTAATGCGGACGCGAGCAAATTCGTATTGTGTCGCGGTGTCGAGTTCTTTGGTGTCTTTGAATTGTTGGACTTCTTGGGGACTGACAATTTCGTCTAACCAGGCCCAAAAGGTTGGTTCATCGGTGATGGGGTAGTCTTCGAGTTTCATCATTTCGCCGCGATCGCGCACTCGCGGATGTTCCCCAACCCCCAAATGAATATCAGAATACCCATCCTCATTAGCACGGTTAATAATATCTTCCATGGAAGGATGTCCAGGAGACCGTTGAGGCTTTTTCGGTTGGGCAGATTGGGCCGCCGCACCAGGACGCGGAGGGGCAGATTGTCGAGAGCGAGCCGACATTTGTTGAGTCGGTTCAGCCCCACCAGGACGCGCAGGGGGTTTCGATGCAGGACGACGGGGGGGAGCAGGAGGACGTTGAGATTGTGTCATCGTTCAACAATTGGCTTTAGGCTTTGCGTAATGCCTCTAGTCTAGTCAAAAATGGGGGTCGTTGTGCAATTGATACTCCAGAGGCCAAAAAAATAACTTAAACCCATCAACAAAGAGGGCAAGATTTTTGCCCCCAGTCCAGTGCTTCCCAAGCTCAACTCCATCAGGAGGCGTGAGGGAATCCACGCTTAACCGTAGAAACCTCCAAAGGATTGCTCTGTGCGGCATCAGCTTCACTAGCTCGTTCTAAAACCTGCACATTGACATCCACCGCCAGCAAATAAGCCCCCGCTTCGTGGTTCACCCCTTGTAAAACCAGTTGAGACAAGTCCGGACGCTCTCCAGTAATCGGGTCGCGCAACACATACCGATCCCAAGGATGTTGAGCATTTGGTTCAATGTGGAGAATATAATGTTTAATCATAGTCCCTGTTCTATATTGATTTTTACATCAACTAAAGTATAACGCAAAGGTATAGGTTCGGCAATGATGAAACAATGGAGAATTAGCATACTAGGGGCCTTGCTCAGTCAACTCTGTACCGTCTCCACGGCCACAGATAGCACTGTAAACGCGGCTAGTTGTACCTTTCAAGGCACACCGCTTTACGGGAAAATCAAAATAGTAGAGAGCTTTCCCGATGTAAAAGTAAAAATTGTGAACACCTTCCCAGACTTAAAAGTGAAAACCGTGACGGCCTTTCCAGAAGACTGTGGAGAGTGGCAATTAGTCGAGCATTTTCCAGATTTAACCGTGCAAATCGTCGAAAGTTTTCCAGATTTACGAGTACAGTTTGTAGAAGCCTTTCCAGGTATCCCTTGAAAACCGTAGGGTGTGTTCAACGGCCAGTCACTGTAATTTTATGCCTAAATTGAAAATTCCGTTGAACACACCGCACCCTCTTATCTTTGATGGGGATATGGTGCTTGAAAACCGTAGGGTGTGTTCAACGGCCAGTCACTGTAATTCTATGCCTAAATTGAAAATTCCGTTGAACGCACCGCACCCTCTTATCTTTGATGGGGATATGGTGCGTTGGGTGGAATTGACATCTCAGTGTTTCTTCAAGGTTATCCCCCACCCAACACACCCTACTTAGCAAGAATGGGTTAAGCTAGAATAGTCATTACAGAGAGGGAATAACCATGGATGCTACTGAATTAATCCTTATTTTCGATGGGGATACGGTGCGTTAGGTGGAAATTACATCTCGGTGTTTCTTTCAGGTTATCCCCCATCCAATGCACTCTACAAACTTAAATACTGTCGCAAAGTGTTTTGAGCTTGTTGTAAAAGAGGTTCTTCTAAATTACCAATAAATTTAATTAATCTATCCTTATCAAAAGTCATTGGATCGACACAAATTAACCAACTTTCCACAGATAAGCCATTTTGAGTAGATGGTGAGACAGTTACGATCGCAGGTGCAAGTTTTGACGATTTAGATTTTGCGGAGGTAAAGGGGAGAACAGTAATTTTACTCCTGTTTTCATTAAAAATAGTCCCTGAGATCACCAAAGCAGGACGAGTTTTACGAATTTCTGTCCCAACGGAGGGATCAAAGCTAACTATCCAGATGCTTCCGAGTCGGTAATTGCTACTTGTTGCCATTCACTCTCCCATCCTAATTCTAATTCATCCACTAAAGCACAGGCTTCTGCTAATTTCTGGTCTTCTTGTTGTTTCTGTTTTGCTTCAATTGGGTCATCTAATACATCTCCTAAATACTCTTGAATCCATTGTGCGAGTTGTTGGATTTCATCAGGAGGAAGTTGTTGAATTTCGTTTTTAAGTTCTAGTAAATTAGTCATTTTTAGACTGTAGGTTTTATCCAACAGCAAATCTTGCTTATACTTTATCTTAACTTAACTTCTGTTGAACGCACCGCACCCTCTTATCTTCGATGGGGATAGGGTGCATTGGGTGGAATGGACATCTCGGTGTTTCTTTCAGGTTATCTCTCACCCAATGCACTCTATTTTCTAGTTTTTTAAATTTTTATGCCGATAAATTTAGTAATTTAGCCTGCACTGATTCTAAAATAGAATCTCTTATAAATGTACTTGCTTCTAAAATTTCTAAACCAATCAATTCTCCATCATTGCCTACTTCTGCTGTAATATTGGGACTAATTTCAATGCTTTGTGATTCTGGATTATCGGATAATACTAAATGTAAAATATCTTCTTTTTCAAAATAATTCATTTTTGCTTTATTCATTGATAATAAATCTCCCATTATTAATCCGAAATTTAATTTGTTGGCGACTGGTTGCATGAACCGTAATTGGAATGATTGAGTCGTTCTCCATTTCGTAAGGAATAATGACTACAGTATTATTATATTTCCCTACTACAACTTGGCGACCTGTGGCTGTATCATAATATCGTTCACTAGAATATCTTATTATATCTTCTAATTGCTCTAAGTTAAATCCTCTTAAATTGGAGCGATACAGCATATAATCAGTCCAAGTTATTTCAAACATTTTTTTATTTTTTTGAAAACCGTAGGGTGTGTTCAACGGCCAGTCACTGTGATTCTACTCCTAAATTGAACATTCCGTTGAACACACCGCACCCTCTTATCTTCGATGGGGATAGGGTGCGTTGGGTGGAATTTACTTCTCGGTGTTTCTTTCAGGTTATCCCCACCCAACACACCCTACTTAACTAGAGTCACCTTCTAAAATTTGCTGCAATTGCGGTACTAGAGGAGCAAGATCAGACTGAATCGTATCCCAAACAATTTCATAACTCACTCAAAAATACTCATGAACCATCCGGTTACGAAGATCGCTCATATCTCGCCAAGGGATTTCGGGATAACGAGTTTGAATGTCTTGCGGGATACTTCTTGCTGCTTCCCCCATAATCGTAAAATTATAAAGAACCGCCTCAACTAGAGTGGGTTGACTTTGGAATTCTTCAAAGGTTAATCCCTCTGTATATTGTTGAATTTTAATAATTGTTCCCTGAATATCTTGAATACGTTGTCGCCAGTTGCGAGACGGGTTAGAAGACACGAATTAAATCCTGAGTTACAGTTTCACGACAATGCTCTCGTAAGGCGTTTTGAGTTCCTAAATCCACTGAACAGCCTAAACATTGTTCTAAATAACGTTCTAGTTGGGAAAATTTAAAAAAACCCGCAGGTCTTTCTAAATCAACCAATACATCAACATCACTATCGGGTTTAGCTTCATCACGAGCGACAGAGCCAAATAAATATAATGATTTAACCCCAAGCGTTTTGAGTTCTTCTTGATGGCTAACTATGATTTTGAGAACATCATTACGTCTCATCGGACAATTGCTCAGTTGTTTTAAATATTATACAGCTTTGTTTTCTACGTTGATACGGTGCGTTAGGTGGAAATTACATCTCGGTGTTTCTTCAAGGTTATCCCCCACATAATACACCCTACTTAGCAAGAATGGGTTAAGCTAGAATAGTCATTACAGAGAGGGAATAACCATGGATGCTACTGAATTAATCCCAATACTGCAACGTTTATCGGAAGGGGAGAAGCGGAGTCTTTTGGACTTCCTGAAAGCAGAACTTGAGCCGAATAAAAGTGCTTCAGATTCATCTGTTTTCATTCACCCACAGCAAGGCCAGTTTGGTGAAACTCTAGAGGCGTTTCGTCACCAACATAAGATTGCTGAATTAGAGATTGATGTGGATGCAATTTTCGGAGATATCCGCGAAAAATCTTCTGGACGTGAGGTGATTTGGTGACAATCCGGTTTCTACTTGATAGTAATATAATTTCTGAACCGATGAAGCCACAACCCAAATTTATAAATTTTCACTCAACCGACTTTGACTTAATACTAAGCGCAACTGTTCTTCCTCAGCAGGAGACACATTAATTAGAGTAAAATAATTTTGAGGATAGAGGTAATCTTCTCCAGATTCGTCAATAATCCGAATATAGTTGTCTTGTTCTGCTGAACTATCTGGTAAAATTGGATAAACTTTGAGTAGTTCTAAGTCATCACAGTTCGAGTTATTGATACAGATCGCAAATTTAAAGGAATTTATAGGCATATTAATCTAGAAATTGCTTAATTTTCATTTTCTTTTTACCAATTCCGTGAGCTTCATACCAATGAACTTCAGCTTGACGAATATTACCATTGTCAAGTTCTACTAAAGCCACTCCTTTAAGTTTACGCCATTTTCCTCGACCATATTTTTCGTTTAACTGAGATAGCTCACGAATAGAAGTAGTTTTAGCGATAATTTCTATATTACTAATTGTACCAACGATTTTAAAATACACTTTACATCATGCTTAATGGATCAATTAACCCAATAGTTGAAAACCGTAGGGTGTGTTCAATGGCCAGTCATTGTGATTCTATTCCTAAATTGAACATTCCGTTGAACGCACCGCACCTTCTTATCTTCGATGGGGATAGGGTGCGTTAGGTGGAATTGACATCTCGGTGTTTCTTCAAAGTTATCCCCCACCCAACACACCCTTTAAAATTTGCAATTTGTCGTCATGGTTTGTGATTATTGTTTTAATTGTGGTGTTTCTTTTTATTTATGTTATTTTTGATAGATTTATGCCTTTCAGGAAGTAAATTAAATTGCTGATGTAACTGTCTATATTTTGTTTTTAAGTCAAATCTCTTGATCTTTTCTTGTACTTGAAATCGATTTACTCTTGTATCTTTTTTGTGAAGAAGTACGACATATTCTTTTAAGCAATTAAAGTATGCTTTATATACATCATTGATTTGTTGGTAACTTTGTTTAAGATCATTTAAATTGTTTTTGAATGTTCGTATTTGATCTTTATTGGCTTCAGATGTTTTAATTTCTTCTAAACGAATTCTTATATTTTTTGCTTCTTTTTGTATTTTTTGCTTTTCCTTTTCAAGTTGATATATTTCTTGACACATTTTTTTGATGCAAAAAATATTAGAAATTTCAGGATGTTTTAATGGCAGTATAATAACTTTACATATATCGGAATTTAGATTTATGTTAGGTGATTGCCCTTGGTTAGCCTGTTGTAAAATTGAGTATAACTTGCCTACTTCATAAGTTGTGTCATTGTTTTGTATCCTAAACTTATCTTCAAAAAAACAAAAACCAATTATTTTAAGAGTTACTTTTTCTGTTGAATCTGAAGTTGTTACGTTGGACAGTCTAATAGGAAAATAAATACTATATGATTTTGAGGCAGGTTCTTTGAGTTTTATAAAAGTTCTAGAAAATATTGATTGTATATTTTGTATTTTGAATGGAGCTAATTGTGTAGCATTAATATATTTTTTGGTTTGAGCATTACTTGTATTGGAAAAAAGTATAAATCTTAAAAAAGCTGACAATAAAAACAAAGGCCACAATAAAAAAACAATCAATAATCCAAAAGAATTAGTCACTTCTCCTTTCGGGGCGGGGATTAAATGCTTTTTATCAGATTTTTTTTCATTAAAAAGAAATTGAAAGACGTTGCAAAAAAGATTAAATGAATCAATAAGCTGACCAAGTGTGGTTTTTGTAGAAACTGTTGACGATACAACTGGTTTAAAAAATTCAACACTCTGTAAATCTCCAAATTCTAAAAAAACAATTAAAATACTAACTACTGTTCCTACTAATAAATATAGCAAAAACATAATTTTTTCTCCAAGTAGCAAATGAGAGCAATGTTTAACAGGGTGCGCTGTGTAACGCACCCTTCCTAATCTTACTACTTACGGAGCGAATGCGAAAGACTCAGGCTGATAAGACTGAATATCCTTGATGTATTGCGCCCGTTCAAAGGCACTCTCGTCTGGGCAATTGATCTGACTCATACTGCCCTGCATCTGCTTAATAGACTCGTATTCGTGTTCCTCCATCCAGTGAATCATTTCCCGTTCTAACGTACTCAGATAGGGGATACCATGACGTAATAACGCCGAACAAATCTGCGTAATTTTTGCCCCTGCCATGACCATTTTTAGCGCGTCTGTGCCGTGTTGGATGCCACTGGTGGCGGCTAGATCACTGTTAATGCGTCCGTATAAAATGGCAATCCAACGCATGGGTAAACGCATCGCTTGGGGGGT
>NZ_JAQMSD010000220.1 GCF_028330525.1 Spirulina sp. CS-785/01 | reverse complement strand
CCCCAACCCCCTCTCCCAACCTTGGGAGAGGGGGAGAAAATGTCTCTCACAAGTGTCTGAAACAACGGTGTCTCGTTCTACAATTTCTCACCTTGACAGGGCTGGCAATGCCCACCCTACTCCCTAACTCTTAATCCTCCGCACAATTTAACATTCGTAACGTCGCCGCCGCCGCATAATTCCGTAACGCCGAATTATTGGGATAAAACGCCGTTCCCTGTTCATTTACGGGAGACGCTACCCCACAATAAGCCGACATTTCCCGAATTAAATCATTTGCCCAATGGGTGCGGATATCCGAGAAATTAAACGGGGTTTCCGTTTGTTCCAACCCAGAGGACTTCCCTTGCTCCGTTTCGGCATATTGTGCCGCCTTTTTCAACACTGCCATTAACTCCGCACGGGTTAACGCTTGGGTGGGACGAAAACGGCCATCAGGATATCCGGACACAATCTCAGTTCTTTTCGCCCATTGAATTTTCGCTGCACTCCAACGCGAGGCCGCTACATCCGGAAAAGGATTACTAGACACATTGGACGGGGCATTAGTATCTACATTGGGAATAGTATCGAGAGCTTCAAACACCATCGAAACGACCTGCTCTCTAGTCAGAGCCGTAGTAGGCCGAAACGTATTATCTTCAGGGAAACCCGCAATAAATCCCCGTTCTAATGCTGCTTCGATTTCTTCCCGATAAATATCGTTATTAATATCTCGGAAAGAGGGATCAGGGGTGGGACTAGGACTAGGACTAGGACTAGGGATAGGAGTCGGAGTTGGAGTCGGACTCGGACTGGGACTCGGACTGGGACTGGGATCAGGCAGAGACCCTTGGTCATAGGTAAAATAAATGTGACCTAACACATCCCCTTGATAGGTGCGTTTGGTAAACTTCCAACCTGGTTCGAGGATAATTTTGTGATAGTCTCCTGTGCGGATGCCGTTGGTACTACCAATCAAAATTTCTTCTAGATCAGGCCGACTTGTCCCAATACGGGGTGTTCCTACTAATTGTAATTCCCCCCCTCGTTGAGTCACTCGTAATAAATATTCCAGTCCTAAGTCCTCTCCGTTGATGCGGACGGAATACCCGTTACTGTCCACGCTACGACGACAACTCCCGGTAAAGTCAAAAGTCGTCCAGAGGGGTTCGATAAGGGTGGGATTACTGCCTAACTCGTCCCAACAGTCTCGTTTCCCCGGAATTTGCTCGATGACAACCAAGTTAAATTGATTACTGCCAAAGGGGGTAGCGACGGCGACAAAGTTATCTTGCTCGACCTCTTGTTGTCCGAATAATGCGGCTCTGGCCAAGCCGATAGGTAGGGCAATGGCCAGAAATCCTGTTGCTAGAGCCGCTAGTTTAACGGGTAATTTTGCTTTCATTGTCAAAATCCTTATGATTCACAAAAAGAAGTGAGGAAATTCCCCTCACAGTAAGAAAATATTGTTGATTGCCCAATTGTCTTACATTTTTGCTTAGGTTTACCTTCACTTCTAAGAAGTGTTACAGGGCTTACTGTTCCCCTAGTCCTGTTTCCCGATAGGCTCGTATCATGGCCTGTGTTCCCTGTTCATCGGCCTGAGCATCCAACAGTTGGACGGTTTTAAACAATTCGGTGGCAAAATCTGTCCCTGGTAACTTTTGACGGGCATTTTCAGCGATTTCTTTGACGAGACGTAAATCTTTGACCATGTGTTTAATCATAAAACCGGGATCATAATCGGACTCGGCTACTTTCATGCCTAAATTGGACAAGGCCCAAGACCCGGCGGCCCCGGTGCTACAGACTTCTACAATTAAGTTGGGATCAATGCCCTGTTTCTCTGCCAGTAACATGGCTTCACAAATGCCGACTAAGTTAAGGGAACAGAGAATTTGATTACACATTTTCACCGCTTGGCCACTGCCTACGGGTCCGCAATGGCGGATATTTTTGCCCATAATTTCAAAATAGGGCTGACATTGGGCAAAATCGGGGGCTTCTCCCCCTACCATAAAGGTCAGTGTGCCATTTTTCGCGCCTACATCCCCCCCAGAAATGGGCGCGTCGAGAAAGCGAAAGTTTTTTTGGACTAATGCTGCCCCTATTTTCTTCGCTGCTTCTGACCCAATGGTGCTGGTATCGACGATGAGCGCGTTGGGTTGCGCATATTGCACGATTCCTTGTTCACCGAGTAATACTTCTTCTACATCGGGGACATCTCCAACACAGGTAAAGATAATGTCTGCTGACTGGACGGCCTCTTGTAGGGTTGGCACAACGTTCACTCCGGCCTCTGCGGCTATTTGGCTGCCTGGCCGGTTGGGGGTGCGATTCCACCCGGAAACGGTTTTTCCTGCTTTCGCTAGGTTGGCAGCCATCGAACCGCCCATTACGCCTAAACCGAGGAATGCTAGTGATTGACTCATATCTCCCGTTTCACCCTTTGCAACAACAGTACCTAGGTTAACTTACCTTTTTTTGTTGTTTGTTGTTTGTGAAAAAGGGAATAGGGAACAGGGAACAGGGAATAGGGAACAGGGAACAGTAAACAGTAAACAGTAATGTTGTTTGTTCTTGGTTCTTTGTTCTCCTCCATCTCCCCCATCTTCCCTATCTCCCCCATCTCCCCCATCTCCCCCATCTCCCGATACCCTGTGTCTTCTAGGTTTGGAGTGGTTCAAAATGGCTTTGGGAACTGACAAGACGCAATGGAGTCAATAGGTATGTAAGGAAAGTTCGGATAACTTTACAAAAGTTAGTTTATTTCGGTAAATACTGAGAAGACTTTACAAAAAATTATTTTTACTTACAAAAACTCGATAAAGAATGAGTGTATAATATAAATATTTTGTACTTTTATTGATTTTTTCTGAAAATATTGCTGGGAAAGAAAATAGTATTCTATGCTCATAAATATACCTAAAACCTTAAAGTTTTATTTATAGTATTTGAAAATACAAAAGCTCTTTTTTTGGCATCTTTTTTTAAAAAGCAAAAATTGTCAGTTTGCATACAACGCAAGGAGTTAGTCTGATGGATGCTAAAGAAATAATTCGACGCTATGCCAGAGGGGAAAGGGATTTCAGGGGGATTAACCTAGTTAGGGCGAATCTCATTGAAGCGAATCTCATTCATGCTAATTTGTCGGAATCGAAATTGCAAGATGCTTCTCTGTCTCGCTCTCATTTGGAACGCTGCTTTCTGTTATCGGCTAATTTGAATGGTGCTTATTTATACGGCGCAAATTTAAGTTACACGAAATTGGATCAGGGGCAGTTAATTGAGGCGAATTTAACGAAAAGTGATCTGAGTGGGGCGCAGTTGGCTCGTGTGAATTTACAAGGGGCGAAGTTGAGTGGGGCGACGCTGAAATGGGTTTCGTTGTATCGGGCAAATTTACGGGGGGTGAATTTGTGTGGGGCGAATTTGAATGGAATTAATTTGCGATCGGCGAATTTAGCGGGGGCGAATTTAAATTGGACGAATTTAAATGGGGCCCGACTGAGTGGGGCGAATTTGCAAGGGGCCCAGTTGAGTGGGGTGCGCTTGCAAGGGGCGTGGTTGAATGGGTTAGATTTTTCTGGGGTGAATTTAAGTGGGTTGGAGTTGGAGGAGATGAAGTTGAGTGGGGGAAATTTGACGGGGGCGGATTTGACGGGGAGTAATTGTAGTTATGGGCAGATGCGACAGACAAATTGCGATCGCGCAATCCTCAAACAAGCCGACTTCCACCAAACCAACCTCAAAGGCAGTCGATTTTGGAAAGCCGACCTCACCAAAACAGACCTCAGTGAAGCCGACTTACACCACGCCGACTTACGGGAAACCAACCTCAACTGGGCCAACCTACAAGGCACAGACTTGAGGGGGGCCAACCTCCAAGGGGCCACCTTACAGGGAGCAAACCTCGAAAGTGCCAACCTCCGAGGAGCAGATTTACGCAACGCCAACCTACAAGATGCCAGTCTCAAAGGGGCCACCTTACAGGATGCTCAACTCACCGGGGCCACCCTCCCCAACGGCAAAATCTACTAACCCCCCTCAGTGAAGTTTCTCGCCGCATCCAAGACTTATCTTGTTAAATTGATAACGCGAGCAACTAGAGAGAGACAATCATGGAAATCAGTCTATTCGGCACAGGATTAATGGGGCAACCCATGGGCTTCAAACTCCTCGAAGCCGGCCACACCCTCACCGCCTACAACCGCACCCCCGAAAAACTCATCCCCCTCCAAAACGCAGGGGCAACCGTCGTCCACACCCCCCAAGAAGCCCTCCAAGCCTCCTCAGTCAGCATCTTAATGCTCACCAATGCCCAAGCCATTCAAGACACCCTCCTCTCCGACAGCAGCAAAAGCGCATTAGCCGGGCATACTATCATCCAAATGAGTACCATTGCCCCCCAAGAAAGCAAAGACTTCAAACAACAGATCGAAACCGCCGGAGGAAACTACTTAGAAGCCCCCGTCTTAGGCAGTATTCCCGAAGTGAAAAAAGGAGAATTACAAGTTATGGTAGGGGGAACACCGGAACAATTCCAAACTTGGCAAAATATTCTTCAGGTTTTCGGCAAACCCCTATTAATGGGAGAAGTCGGAGCAGCCAGCACCGTCAAAGTCGCCATGAATCAACTCATCGGCTCACTGGTGACAGCCTTCTCCCTCAGCCTCAGTTTAGTCCAAAAAGAAGGCATTGATGTAGATAAATTTATGGAAATTGTGCGGGGAAGCTCCTTATACGCCCCCAAATTTGATAGTAAATTAAAGCGAATGCTGCAAGAAAACTTCGACAACCCCAACTTTCCCACCAAACATTTATTAAAAGATATGCAAATTGTCAATAAAACCGCCGAAAACAAAGGGGTTAGCACTGACGCAACCCAAGGCGTAGAGCGCATTTTAGAGCGGGCTTTAGCATTAGGATTAGCCGACAGTGACTATTCTGCCTTATTCCAAGCCGTGAAAAATAATGACAGGAAATTCAGTTAATCATCGAACTGTAGGAGCAATTTATGAAGGAGCAATTTATGAAGGAGCAATTTATGAATTGCTCCTAGGGCAACCTCTAATCCACCCCATACCAAATCTTTTCCACTTGTTGGGAAATTTGGTTGGCTTCCTCCACACTATCTAATAATACTGTCACATGACCCAATTTGCGTCCCGGACGGGCTTCGGTTTTCCCGTACCAGTGGACAAAGGTACGGGGGAGGTTTTCCAGTTTTTGCCGTTGGGCGATATACTCAGATCGGGCGTGTTCAAATCCTAGTAAGTTGACCATCACTGCACCCTCACAAATAAGCTGAGGTGAGCCTAATGGTAGGTTGGAGATGGCCTGTAACTGCATGGCAAATTGGGAGGTTTCACAGGCATCTAGGCTATAATGACCGGAATTGTGGGTGCGGGGGGCAATTTCGTTGACTAATACTTGTTGGTCTGGGGTGATAAAAAATTCGATGCCATAAATGCCTACAACGTCTAATTTTTCCAGTAAGGTGGTGGCAAATTGACGAATTTGTTGTTCGGTGTGGGGGGAGATACGGGCTGGAATATTGACCCGATGACAGACTTGTTTTTCTTGTTCTGTCTCTACTACTGGATAAATAACGACTTCTCCAGAGACGCTGCGTGCCGCCATGACGGCTAATTCTCGCTCAAATGGGATCAACTCCTCAATGAGTAGGGATGGCTGTTTGTGGGCGTTCCAGAAGGCTTCTAGTTCTTCTTGACTTTTGATGATAAATGTGCCTTTTCCATCATACCCCTGTCGGCGTGCTTTGAGGACGACGGGGAAGCCGTAGGGGGATGTGATGGGGGTTTGGGGGTCGAGGGCTTTATACTGGGGGATGGGAAGACCGATGTTTTTTAGATAGTTGCGTTGGTCTAGTTTATCAAGTAAGGGCGCGATCGCATCTAACCGAGGATAAAAACAAACCCCGTCTTCTTCAAGAGGCCGCAACCCCTCTAGATCAACAAATTCATTCTCAAACGTCACCACATCACATTCCCTAGCTAATTCCCGCGTAGCCGCAATTTCACCCAAGGAGGCCAAGATCACATCATCGGCTAAATGCACCGCCGGATCAAGAGAATTAGGCGTTTGTACCACAATTTTAACCCCTAACCGGGAGGCTTCTTGAGCCATCATCCAAGCCAGTTGGCCTCCCCCCAATATCCCAACAGTAACAGGAGAGGAAGATGGCAAATTACTCAATTTTTGTTCTATCTCTGACATAGGTGATGGGTAATGGGTAATGGGTAATGGGTAATGGGTTACTGACAGCTAGGCCGCAGTCGTCTCCGTTCCCTTGACTTCCTCCTCATGTTCAACACGGAACACAGTAGAATATAGATTAGCAATAATTTGTTTCCCCGATTGAGTGAGATTGAGAAACTTTAACGCCGTGGGAAGATAGGGGTAAACAGCTTTCCAGTAAAAACTGGGATAATTGGCTCGTAAATCCCCTGGACTCTTATACCCTAAAACTTGATTTGTGCCAATTTCTTCAAACTCGTAATATAAAGCGGGAATCTTCTGTAAATAGCGCGGATCACTTAATTGGCCAATTAAATCAGCAGCACGCACTAACCCCGGATAATTGGCCGTTTCTTTATGATCTTTATCATCAGGGACCGGGAAACGGGTTAATTCTATATTATCCTTGAGCATTTCTGCATCAATGAGCTTATGACCGCCAAACCGTTCTTGTACAAACAGTTTACCGCGATCAACGTGATAAGGTGCAAGACTCGCATCACTGGCCCCAACGGGGAGTTGAATCTTTTCATCGCCGATGCCTGTGGCGTATAACTGCTTTTCTAGGTCATCGGGCCGACACACCCCTTTAACATAGCCAATATCGTGGCACAGTAGCGAAATATGAAAATGTAACCAGTCTTCCGGTGTTGTTCCCCCTTCTTTGATATGCTTTCCTCGGAGAATTTCTTGCCCCACTAAAGTGACAAAAATGGTATGTTCTACGTTGTGATAGAGTGCGTCACTGTTGGCGATGTTCTCTAGTGCCATTCCTGCACCCCAGGCAATAATTTCAGCATATTCGGCTTTCCATCCGCCATAGGTGCGGTGATAGCCTGCTGTCAATTTCTGCACGAGGTTGTCGATCAGCAAGTTGGTAGCAAGAAACATAATCGTTGGTTTAGGCGATAAGAGTAGAGTTAGCTATTAGTCTCAGTAAGTCCCAAGGCTTTACTCAGTTCAAGGTGGGATTGCTTCTTTATTGTAACGGTTCTGCGTGGTCTTTCGTAGTGGGGCGTGACCCCTAGGGGATTTTTGGCCTGTTGTCATGGGGAGGTGGGGAAGATGGGGGAGGTGGGGAAGGTGGGGAAGATGGGGAAGATGGGGGAGATTTTAGAGGACAGGGATAGATCGTTAGACTGACAAGGGAGAGCGGATGTTTCGTGAATTTCCGATCTTGTTCCAGGAGATGGATCAATCCGAGTCTCAGACTGCGCCTAGCATACCGGAAAAGTCCCGTTAAGAGGGCAAAAATCTTGAGAAGATTTCGGAGAATGAGCAGAGATCATTAGACTTATACAGTAGGGGGAAAGGAATAGATTAGGCTTTTCCCTCTACTGTAGTGTTATTTTTTGAAAGAGTATTGGTTATGTTAAAGAAGATAAGATCGCTGGTGATGGTGTTTTTTGTTGCGATCGCGCTATTCATTACCACCGCCTGCAGCAGCAACGTCAGTATTGAACCAGAACCCCCACAAGTCCCCCAAGAAGTCCAAACTCCCCCATCTTCCCAACCTGCTGAGGAAGACGTAACTGAAACAGAAACCCCCTCTGAAACCCAAGAGGAAGTCAGCGAAGACGTAACTGAAACAGAAACCCCCTCTGAAACCCAAGAGGAAGTCAGCGAAGACGTAACT
>NZ_JAQMSD010000012.1 GCF_028330525.1 Spirulina sp. CS-785/01 | reverse complement strand
TCTTACGGGTGAGGGGTCTTTTTGAGTAACGGGTTCTTGTTCAGAAGGAGGAATAGAGGGGTGTTCTCTTACGGGTGAGGGGTCTGTTTTTTGCGGAACAGAGGGGGGGTCTGTTGCTTGCGGTTGGGGGAGGGGAAATTCGCTAGTTAAAGGGGGGGTTGGGGAGTCTGGGGAAGGGGTTAAAAGGACGGGAGTTGGGGAAAATTTGGATTGGGTGGGAGGAATAGCAGGGGGTTGTGGGGGAATTTGTGGAGGGGTTAGGGGGGAAACGGTTTGAGGGGTTTTTGGTTCTAGTTTGACTAAGTAAAGACCGGGTTCTAATTCTGGTTGGTCTAAACTGGAGAGTAAGAGAGACCTCTGTTGAGAGTTTAAGGGATCAACAGGAGGATAGAAGGGAGGAGACTGGGGTTCTGGGGGTTCAGTGGAGACGAAAAGACTGCGTAAACGGCCTGTTTTCCAGAGATAGAATAAAACCCCTAATAGGGTGAGGGGGAGTAGGGTTAAGAGAAACCAGAGAAAATAAGGAGTTCCGTTGGGGGAGGAGTCGGGAGTGTCTTGGGGGGGTTGGGGGGTTGGAAGTTGGGGGGAAACTCGGTTGAGAATATCTGCGGTGGTAATAGTGCTGAGGAGGAATTGAACGGGGGGAGTAGGTGGGGTTTGATAGACGTAATACCGGGGTTGAGAAAAGGGGTATCTGGGGTCACTGACGGGGACATTGTGCATTAAGAGAATACGCAGTTCTGGCCGATTCACGGCTTGGTCTGCTATGGTGTAGCCAAGGCTATAACGGTCTAATGCGTTAATTAATGCGTCTGTGCTATCTTCGGGTAAGATTTCCGCAGTTTCTCCCGTTGCAAACTCTGCTTCTTCAAAAACGGGATAATTGCGTAAGGCTTGACGGGTATCACTATTGGGGGGACGATCTAGGAAGCGTAGGGGTTGATTGACTCCCCCTAACTCGTACCAGTTGGTAATTTCTCCGCGAAAAATTTGGGCGAATTGTTGATCGGTTAAACTCCCTACAAAGGGGTTATCGGGGGCCACGACGATGGCAATTTTTCTTCTCGGTAGCGCGATCGCACGTAACCCATTGGCTTTTTCCAAATCCGTGAGAGGACGGCCAATGGCCGCAACATCAATCCGTCCTGCTTGTAATGCGTCTAATGCGTCCTCAGTCCCCTGATACTCCAGCTTAACTTGTAGGCCAGAATATTGCTCCTCTAAAAAGTTTTTCACCGACTGATTAATCTCAGCCATACTAGAAGACCCATCAATACGAAGGGTAGAGGTTTCGGGAAGGGTGAGGGGTAAATCTTCGGGAGGAGTGGGGGTTTGTGCAGTGACTGCTGCGAGTCCCTCCCCCAGAAAGGGTCTCTGGTTTGCTTTGCACAAGACCAACAATAATGTTAAGGGGACGAGAGGTAAAGATTTTAGCCAGTTCAAGGGAATAAACATTCACTTCAAGGAAAAATGAGGGGTCAATGTAGGGATGCGAGGGAATCAAAGACCATTGATGATTCCTAGATTGAACAAAGCAGAGAGCGTATTGTTTAATTTACCACCATCGTCCTCGTGTGACCCACCGAAAGACAAAAAACCCGAACACCATCCCCAAGAAAAAGATAGACCAAAAGGAGAGAATGGCATTTTCCTCTAGGCCACTATTTAAATTCATGCCAAAGACACTGGCCAAGGCCGTTAGAGGTAAGAAAATAGCCGCTAAAATATTTAAACGATTCCCCGACTCTACAGATTTTAAACTTAATCGGGTTTGTTCTTCGGCCCGTTGAGCAATGCGGAAATCTAGGGCATTTTTGGTATTTTCGTAGAGTAAATCCAAACTACGCTCAATTTCATAGGCCCAGTCCCGCAAATCTATAATATCCCGATCTTGGGGAATTTCTTCTCTTGCCGTCTGAAGGGTCATGTGGAGGTTTTTGCTGGCCCGCCGTAGGGCGATCATTTCTTCTAATAGGGTAAAATAATCCTCAGCATCTTGAGCGTTTTCATATTGTTGTTGTAACTCAATTTCCGCTTGATTATAGGCTTTAATATGCTTGTTGAGGGGTTGCAGTCCTTTTTTTCCGATACTCGCTTCCCAACTCCCGTCCGGTTTGCGCCAAAAAAAGACAATTTTGCGATCGCGCTGATGGGGTTGCGGGGCATGATGCAACACTAAAAGTAAATGTCCCTCAGCCTCCATTGCCCGTTGTTTCCCCGCACTCCGTTCTCCAAAACGTTGTTTGATGGTTTCCGGGAGAGACCAAGAAGGGGGTAATTTGTGTGTCATGGTTGAATCAAAGGTGAATAGTAGATAATAGAGAGAAGGGAATAAAAACCCCGTTACTCCCCAGAAAATTAAATAAAATAATATATTCTCATTTATAAATGAGTCATTTGTATAAAACCCTCAAATTTACAAAAATTAACCGCTAAAAATGACCCCAATGGGCAACGAGATTACAGGGGTTTGAGGGGGCTATTGACAAGGATGCTAAAATAATAATCGACAGGGGTTTTCTGTCTCAATAACCGTCAACTCGCCCAAAACCCCCAACAGTCCAAGGAAGTTTAAAGGACAACAATTCTTCCACCCCCTAGGCCGATGACAAAATTTCTGCCCCAACGCGAGACTTAAATTTGACAAAATAGCAAAAATGTGCAATACAACCTCACCATTCCCAAAAAAACCAGAAAGACAGCAGGAATGCACCCAAACCCTGATAACTTGTAAGGGATATCCGTCTTAGTCCTCAACCCTCTATGAGTGCATCCTCAAAACAGCCTAGAAAACAGCCTAGGTGGCAACGCAAACGTTATTCCCCTCGCGCTCGACAGATCGACATCTTCTCCGTTGCCCTTCGCTTCATCGGGGCATTAGGTTGGGATCAAGTCACCGGAAACCTAACCTCTCAGCGCAAAAGCCGCCGAGCGCAATGGCTTGTCCAACAAATGTTAGAACTCGGGCCCACCTTCATTAAAATTGGTCAAGCCCTCTCCACCCGTGCCGATCTCATTCCCCTCGAATATATCAAAGCCCTCGAACAACTCCAAGACCGAGTTCCCCCCTTCGACTCCGAAACCGCCATTTCTGTAGTCGAAACCGAACTCGGCAACTCCCTCAACGGCTTATTCCGGAACTTTGAACTCTCCCCCCTCGCATCTGCGAGCTTAGGACAAGTCCACCGGGCCATCCTCCACACCGGAGACGAAGTAGTGGTCAAAGTCCAACGACCCGGCCTCGAAAAACTCTTTAACCTCGATTTTGAAGTCATTCATCGGTTAATCCGTTTCCTCAACCGTTATTTCCCCAAAATCCGCCAATATGACCTAGAAGGGTTGTACTACGAGTTTTTTGGCTTACTCTTTCAAGAAATTGATTACATCCACGAAGGAAAAAACGCCGAACGCTTCCAAGATAACTTTGAACATATTTCCCACATTATCGCCCCGAAAGTCTATTGGCGATACACCACCAAACGAGTCTTAACCCTAGAATACCTACCGGGCATCAAAATTGACGATCGCATGACCATTGAAGACTGTAACATCAACCCGGATCATTTAATTCAACTAGGCATTACCTGTTATCTCAAACAACTCCTAGAGGATGGATTTTTCCAATCTGATCCCCATCCAGGTAATCTTGCCGTGAGTCAGGACGGGAAATTAATTTTCTATGATTTTGGCACAATGACCGAAGTAAAGTCCTTGGCCCAAGATCAGATGATTAATACCTTTTTTGCGGTGATGCGGAAAGACACCGAGGAGGTGGTGAATAGTCTGGTATATATGGGACTCCTCGAACCACAACCAGATATGACTCCCGTGAAACGACTGGTGGGGTTTGTGTTAGACCAATTTCGGGAAAAACCCGTCGATCTGAGTGCTTTTGACCAGATGAGTAATGAAGTTTATGTGATGTTCGAGCAACAACCCTTTCGTCTTCCGGCCCAGATGATGTTTGTCATTAAGTCGGTTTCGACGTTAGATGGAATTGCTCGGGCATTGAATCCTCAATATAATTTATTGGCGGCCAGTCAACCATTTTTACAGAAGTTGACTCAATCAGCAGATAAGGGGAATTTGTTGAAGCAGGCCGTCCGTCAGACACGCAATGCCATTCAACACCGTCTCAATAAACCCCACCCCGTCCAAGTGGCCGTCCAACGGTTAGAGGACCGATTAGACCAAGGAGAGTTTGAAATCAGAGTCCGGTCCCAGGTGACGGAACGCGCTTTGAAACGGTTAAATATGGCGGTGCGGTGTTTAATTTATGGCTGTTTCTGGGGGTTTACGATGTTGGGGGGGATTTTATTGGTGGTGTATAGTTATGTGAATTGGGCGATCGCGCTTTTCTGTATTTCTGCCTTCTGGTTAGTTCTCACCGTGAGAATCTTAATTCGTCTCCTCCTACGAGAACGTTTGGAACGACGTTTAAGATAGTTGAGAGTTGGAGAATTCAACCACAAAGACACAAAGGACACAAAGGGGAGATGAAGGAGATATACTACTGATTACTGGTAACAGTTACTGCTCCCAAACAGCAAAACACCCAGCAGTAATTGCCGAGTGTTTCGTTACTTCTTATTAAAGTACCCCCAAGGGAATTCGAATCCCTGTCGCCTCCGTGAAAGGGAGGTGTCCTAGGCCTCTAGACGATGGGGGCTTGGTGACTTCCTGTTTTTCAGGACGTTTATTAATGTAGCGAATATTCTCAGGGGTGTCAAGGAATTTGGGAAATTTTTTTGAAAAATTTTTTTGCTCCGGCTCTAATCCCCAGATAACAGTCATTTCATTCCAAAGCGCATTTGCGTTAACCGTTGTTGAGCTTGGGCATCGAGGGCATTAAATAAAAAACGCCCGGAAGATTTCTGGCGGGGGCGTTGTTTGGGTCGAGATTTCAGTTTGGCCTGTCGGACTAAACGGCCTAGTTGCTTGGCCGAGACACATTCTGCCCCGTATCCTGTCACCGTTTGCTGTTGAGCGCGGTCTGAGGTGGCTACAATCAACCGTTTTTGGGTATAGCGGAGTTGACGCGCTTGGGACGCACAAGCCTTTTCAATATAAGTATCTGCCGTCTCTGCAAAGTTGGTATAGTGGGCAGAGAGATGGCGGGTCAATGGCTCACGATATTCTGGGTCACGCTGCAAATGTGCATCAAAGACAATGACCGTTTCGTAATCTTGAAGAGCCGAGTAATTAATGAGAGACTCGACGAGTTGCTGACGAGCAGCATCTAAACCGTGGCGATCGCGCATTTGCTGCAATTCTGACCACGCCCCAATCATGTTATAACCATCAACGAATAGATGAGCAAGCGGTGTCCACAAAGTCATTGTTCTTTAATTGGCTCTGCACAATAGGTCTATAACGATTCAGCAATATTCTTCAATGTTAACAATGATTGCAATTTATGAACGAACTTTATTTTTGGGAGTCGGGAGTTGGGAGTTGGGAGTTGGGAGTTGGGAGTTGGGAGTTGGGAGTTGGGAGATGGGGGAGTTGGGGGAGAACAAATTGTTAATTGTTAATTGTTAATTGTTAATTGTTAATTTTTAATGCTCATCCAAACGGTGTTTGAGGCGTTGGGGATCACCTTGATCGGTAACTTGACCGTTCTCTAGGAGTAATGCACCATCACAATAATCTAACTCATTAAGGCGATGTGTCACCCATAAGGCCGTCAGTCCTCGCTCCTTGACGATTTTTTGCACTTGTAAGACTAATTCAATTTGCGTATCGGGATCGAGAAGGGCAGTAGGTTCGTCTAAGATTAATACTTTACAATGGCGGGCGATCGCACCTGCAATGGCAATTCTCTGCTTTTGTCCCCCACTCAGCGCGTAAATGGGTCGGCGCTGTAACTCTAATAAATTAACCGCCGTTAATGCCTCTCGGACTCGTTGTAAGACTTCCTCTGGAGATAAATTTTCATTCACCAGTCCAAAGGCCACATCGGCCCCTACTGTCGGCATGACTAACTGGCGATCGGGATTTTGAAACACAAACCCCACGGGTTGATTTAAATAAATCTCTCCGGTTTCTGGAGTTAGTAACCCGGCCAACAATCTTAACAGGGTTGATTTGCCACTCCCATTACTCCCCAGTAACATCCAAAACTCCCCCTGGGGAATAGCAAAAGAACAAGAGCGTAAGATGGCCTGCTCTTTCTGCCAACGAAATTGTAAGTCCTGCACACGGATGGCGGTGGGGTTGGTCAAATTTTCTTCTCCTCTCGGCCTGTATGACCCTGAGACAACACAAATTTGGGGCCGGTCAAATTTTCTTCTCCTCTCGGTCAGTATTACCTGCGATCACTCTGAAATTAGGGACGAATTAGACGATCTAGAGAACTAGAGGCCAATTCGTCCCCTGTTGGGTGGAGTCTATCGGGACTCACTCCCCCCAATGGGTGGACAATTACCCCTCGTTACTGAAAAAACCCGGTGTCCGTCCTGATGTTGTCGCTGATTTCTCAGAGATGACCACCGCATTGATCTGGTCACTGAAGACGGCCACTTCTTTCTCCGGTTGCTTATCGCAGGTGAGGTGGATCAGTTCCGGATGATCTCGTTTCATGGCTTCTAAGATGCCTTGAAACACCGCTTTTGCGTCTTCTTGTTCTTTCCGTTGGACGGAAATGGGCATGGGGGAATACTTGAGCAGTATGTCAATGGTGTACATTCAATCTTTTGGCTGTCTCTTTGTGGTCTTCATCTGCCTATTATTGCGGACAATTGCCCCGGACTGGGGAAAACTTCTGGGTTTTTTTTTGCTTATACACATTATTTTTCTTTTGTCAACCTCCCAAAAGACGAATTATTTTAAGGTTAAATTAAGAATTGTGTTGGCGAATTCCGTGATTTTTGATTATGATAATTAAGTAAAGAAACGTAAACTTTACTCACAAATAAGATCATTTTCTGCTCTGACACTCCGTTTGGGGGTCAGTGCGTTTTAAGAACAATGGGTAAAGTTTAGAGCTTATTCAGTAAATTTTTGGGAGAAATAACGATATGACCATAGCAGTAGGACGCGCCCCGGCTCAACGGGGTTGGTTCGATGTCCTCGATGACTGGCTAAAACGCGATCGCTTCGTGTTCATCGGCTGGTCTGGGTTACTGTTGTTCCCCTGTGCTTACATGGCAATTGGGGG
>NZ_JAQMSD010000219.1 GCF_028330525.1 Spirulina sp. CS-785/01 | reverse complement strand
TGGCATAGACGCACCACCTTTATTGCTAGTTGTGGAGGGGTTACTGTTTCCCAACTAAAATCTTATGTCGAGAAACAGAATACTCCTGATTGACAATTTTCGGACATCGAATCCTCAAATTGTCGGGCTATCCTTCCCGAAGCTCACCCTGTCGGATAGAGCGCGGGGCTGTCGCCCCTAGCTCAATGGTGGCTGTCACCTGTTCGGCCCGGACTTCTACGGGGAGACTGTCACTGGAGGTGCGTTTGCGTAGCGTCTCGGAACGAGAATCGCGTACCGCAGGAGAAGCAATAGTCAAGAGGGTGCGACCATCAATACTTGATTTGATCTCTGTTGTCTCAATATTGCCGATGCGAGTGACTCGGGTCGGTAATAAATTGCTCTGGGTTGCTTGCTCCCATCCCAAAAATTGGGCGTTGGCGAGGGGACTCAAATGGAGAACCAAAAAACAAGTGGTGAGGGTGATGGCAATCCCTTTACACAGGGTTGAGGGAAAGCGCGATCGCCAAGCCAAAAAGCGAACAAACATGATTTTATCATCCAACTGAATTCAGAGTTATAAACAATCTTTTGGCTGTTTTCAGTCTTGTAAAAATATCATTTTATATTTTATTTATATCGCAACTTAAACCACAGCACAGTTCCTGCCAAAATAAAAGTTGCTAAATTGGTTAATAACACCGGAACATCTCGCACAAACAACCCATAAACAATCCACAAAACCACCCCCGTACAAAACGTAGAAAACATCCCCAAAGAAATATCACGAGTTGAGCGCGTTTTCCACGTTTTAATCACCTGCGGTAAAAAAGAAATCGTCGTTAAAGTCCCCGCTAATAACCCAATCATAGTGATTAAATTCATTGCAGCACCTCAAAAAAACTATCATCCAACTCGTAACCTAACATTTTCGCCATTCCCTTGAGCTTACTGGGAGCAAATATGCCTTTTTCTTGTAACCAGTCACTAATGACAAAAATCTTCCCCATCACAAAAATTTCTAAGGCTTCAGGATTATATTGTATCCCCTCAACCCGATTAAATTGATGGGGGACTAACATGGCCGCATAACGGGAAAATTCCTTTCTCCAGTCTAACAAATAAGGCAACCAAGGATAACGAGCATCTAACCGTAAATACCAAAGACGAATCTCTGGAATTTCTGATAATTCTCTAGGATCAGTTTCTTCCCTAGGAAAATCAATCTCAAACCCCAGATCATCGGAACGAGTCGCTAAATCGGTATTATTTAAAAGTTTTTCAATTGCTTTATCAACCGGAGTTAAGTCCAGTTGGTAAATATTTTCCGCTGTTATTTTAATGGTTTCTGTCATGCTTAATTAATCCCCAAAGCTACAGTCTAGAATAGGAGAAAATCCAACTATTGTAAATCCTCTTTTTCTCGTACAAACCCCTCTCGAATTTCATATCCCCACTGAGGATTTTGTTGTGCCAACTGCTGTGCGAGTTCATCTTCCCCTAAACGACACAGATCAGTCAGTTGGTCATACCCCCTCACTTTATCATCTTCTCGCTGTTGTAAGCGAATTTGACGACGTTCTTGTTCGGAAGGGGTGGCGCGACTTTGGCTTAATGTGTCAATGTTAGAGAGAGGCTGCATAGGAGTTAATCGGTTATGGTTAATTTAGAATAATGAGTCAATTAATATAATAAACTCAATATAATCAAGTCGGAGAGGCTAAATACTCTCGCAAACTCACTTTAAGTTTTTCACTCAAATTACCTGACAAAAATTGAATTGTATTGCAAGATACTTCACCACTCAATAAATCTTCTAACTGATTGTGACATAAGTCCATATCTTTTGCATTATGTCCCTGTAATTCCCTTTGAGCATCTGAACTAAGACCAACTGCTGTGACAATTACACCAGCAAACATCCCTTCACGTCTTAAATCTTCCACAAAAGCATTAAGGGTATCTCGTTTAAAGAATTTTTTTTCAATCCGTGACTTATGTAAGCTATTCTCGTATTAAACTATCATAAGCTAATGGAGACTGCTATATCAGACTTAAAACGGATAAAGATCGACAATTTCTCCATCAACAATTTTATATCCCCATTCCGGGTGTTGGGCAATTTGTCTCGCAATAATACTGCGTCCTAATGGGCTATTATAGGCGTTTTGTAAGGTTTCGAGGTCGGGGGGATGCTCCGGTTTTTCCTCTGGGGGGGCCGCTTCGAGTTGGGGAGGGGGTTGTAATGCTTGCAGTTTCTCGATGACTGACTGTTTGCTGAGGGACTTGCGATCGCTAAATGACGGCGGCAAATAAGGCGTTTTCACCCCCAATTCTAGAGCTTTTTGGCCTTGTTCGGCAAGGCGATCGCATTTTCGCAAAAACCCCTCCCACAACACCTGAGCAATTTTCGGGTTTTGTAAATCAAAACGGGCCTTCACCATCGCAGACTCCAACGGTTCACCCTTATGGACATAATACTGCACCCGTTCCTCCTGAAACGCCGGATAAGGAACACCAGGTTCAACCTCCCACTCCCGTTGCACTTGCTGAGAAGTCCCCATGGGGTGTCCCTGTTGAAAGTCCTCCCAGTAAGGAGACAACAACCCCTTACTCAACCGATCAATTTCATAAAAGGCCGCATCCCCCGGACGAGGATGGCCCTCTTCCTTAAAATGCTCCAATAATTGCCCGTGAAAGGCGTTTAACTCCTCCTGAGACTTCCAAGGCCCCTCAAACCGATAATTCGGGGTGGTAGAGGTGCGAGAAGGGAAACGAGACGCAGCAAAATAGGGATCAGTTTGGGGGTGCGACGGAGGGGGACTCGGTGCAGAAAACACCAATTGCTGAAACTGCGTAATTTGCTCCTGTAGCACCCCTTCTTCGAGGTGGCCTTGTCTTTTCCCCTGACTGAGTTGTTCTGTCAGTAAACCGCGATTTTTCAGCGCAGTACAGGCCATCTCCTGTTCCTTGCGCGTTAACCCCGTGGCCTGCTGAATCTGACCCTCGCTTAATTCTACCCACTCCTGTCCCTGTTCGAGCAAATAACCAAGCAACACCGCACCCGTCACCCCCCCCGCAATTTTCGCCAACTGGGGGGAATAGGGTTTCCAGTCCTCTAACTGTTGGTGGATAAAGTTGGGAACAGTGGACATAATGAATGACAAATCTTGACTTCTAAGTTAAAGTTGAAATGAGTATGAATAAGTATAACGACAAAACATTAAGTCCTCTCATCCTCCCAATCCCAAGAAGTCGATTAAAGGTCGATTCAACAAAATTGTAGCGACTCAGAAACTCGCGTCACAATCCTTTCAGCATTTTCATTGAGTGCCTTGAGACAGACCCCTATCTCATCCCCGTGGAAAAAATACCCCTTGAGCAATACAACCAAACCCCTACACTTTGCTTCAATACAGTGTGATGTGATAGTAACAGGCCACTCAACCCACAAATCCTTTCTTTGGACTAATTACTGATTACTAATTACTGATTACTAATTACTGATTACTGATTACTGTATAGACGATGACTAAAGCGCAAACTCCTACCCCAACTTCTGAAACCCCTATCCGTTCCCTAGAGGACGCTTATGAGCGTTGTCAGACATTAGGAATGCGTCTCAGTCGTCAACGGAAATACATTCTAGAATTGCTCTGGGAGGTAAAAGAACATCTTTCTGCAAGGGAAATTTACGATCGCCTGAATCAACAAGGCAAAGAAATCGGTCATACTTCAGTGTATCAGAACCTAGAAGCCCTATCGAGCCAAGGAATTATTGAATGCGTCGAACGCTGTGATGGTCGTCTCTACGGACATAGCAGCGATGCCCATAGTCACGTCAACTGTTTAGATACCGACCAAATTATTGATGTGCATATCGAACTCCCCTCAGAAATTCTCGCACAAGTCGAAGCAGAAACGGGGGTAAAAATTAGTGAATATCGGGTTAATTTCTTTGGGTATAGAAAGGAGTAATGGGTAATGGGTAATGGATCATTAATTTTTGTTCTCCCCTATCTTCCCCATCTTCCCCATCTCCTCCACCTTCCCCATCTCCCCCATCTCCCCTATCTTCCCCATCTCCCCTATCTTCCGACTCCCATCTCCCGACTCCCGACTCCCGACTCCCCAACTTCCGGATATCTAGCTGTCTTTCTCCTGTTGTTCTTCAAGATACTCTGAAGAAGACTCATTATTGAGTTCATCTTTAAATCCGCGTAGGGTTTTTCCCATTGCACTACCAATTTCAGGGATTTTTTTGGGACCAAAGATGAGGAGTCCGACTCCTGCGATAATTAAAACTTCTGGCCATCCTAAACCGAACATGGGGGGTTGCTCCTTAATTTCTGTGAACAAACGGTACACTTCTGCCGCAATGTTCTCCCTTACAGTATATGCTGAAACTTGCATCAGTATCTCAAGTAACCGTAGAAGGTATGGCGACTTTATCAACTCCCACCCTCAAACAAGACCTCCATCCCCTAATTCAACGTTTAACCGACACCCTATTATCCCATTGGGAGCAGTATTTACAGCTATCTCCCTATACCTTACCGGAGGGGGTAAGCTACATTGAAGGGTTGCTAGATGAGGAAAAGCTGAAAATTGAAAATCGCTGTTATGAGACTCCGCAGTTTCGGAAATTACACCTAGAGTTAGCGAAGGTGGGGAAGAATTTAGACATCCTGCATTGTGTGATGTTTCCCCGCTTAGAGTATAACTTGCCCATGTTTGGTTGTGATTTAGTGGGGGGGAGAGGTCAAATTAGTGCTGCGATCGCAGATTTATCCCCCACTATGGGACAATTATCCCCAGGCTATCTACAAAATATCCCTACTTTAGAGGCCGATCATTTTTCCCAACCCCGTGACTTACCGGAATGGGGGGACATCTTCTCACAATTTTGTCTCTTTGTGCGTCCCAGTACCGAGTTAGACGAACAACGGTTTTTAGCCAGAGTCAGTCATTTTTTAACCGTCCATTGTCAGCAAGCAGTGGCCGCAAACCCCTTATCCCCCGAAGACCAAGCGCGAAATTTAGCGGGACAACAATATTATTGCACCCAACAACGGCAAAATGACAAAACCCGTCGCGTCTTAGAAAAAGCATTCGGAGACGAGTGGGCCGAGTTTTATATGAATTCTGTCTTATTTGACTTACCGGAAGAATTTTAGGGGAAGTTAGGGAGAAACCGGGTTTCTTAGGCTAATTTTGGCTCAATATCGAGAGACTCGACAAACCATAGCTTCACAGTAAATAATATATTCTTTGGACATTGAATAAAGATAAAGATAATTGCCAGTACATTATTTTAGTCTCTAAACCCCCATTAAGGCATCTCCCAACCGAGTTTGGTGGGTTGCTGATAGACCTTTTTTAAGGTGTTTAAATCTCTGGGGGAAATGGGAGGGGGATCACTCACTTGTGAGGGATAGAGGACATCTTGGGGGTTGTCGCTGTGGCCCCAAATGCCTAAAGCGTGGCCGAGTTCGTGACGTGCTGTGCCGAGGGTGTGATGATAACTTTGATGGGGACTGAGGAGGATTTTAAAACGGTGGGAGAGTTGGGGGGGTTTGGTTTCGGTGAGGTATAACTTGTAGCTGGTTTCGGCGTTTCTTGCCCCTGCAATGTCTAATTCTCGCGTTTCTCGGTTGACGGTGGCCCGGAGGGGAGGGCGCGATCGCACCCAGATAATATCAGCATCTTCGGGCTGTTCCACTTCCACCAAAGGGAGATAGACATTCCAAGCCGCGATCGCCTTTCTCACCGCCTTCACCCACAGATCATCCTCCCCCTCTCTCCGATCTAAATACACCGTAACCGGAAACTCCGACCAAACCAAATACCCCACAGGCGTTTCCTCCACCTGGGCAAAATAATCCCCTGCATTCTCTTGATCAGTCCATTCCCGAAGCGTAGGGGGTAAGGGATGCACCTGAAGCGAAGGGAGACTCGTTGCCCCATACACTCCCCGCAATCCCCCCAAACATAACACCAAAACCACCCCGAATAGCACCAAGCGTCCCCAGTATTTCAACCAGTGACGCTTGTAATGCTTCACTCCTCGACTGAACCAACTCAGGAAAAAGAATGATGCTAACATCCTCTCTCTATGCTAACCAGCCCGCGCTCAAAACAACAGTGAGACTCATAAATAAAATACTCAACACCCAAGTCACCCGGTTAAGCGTAACTTCCGCGCTTTTGGTACTGGTGAAAAGTTGCGCTTGTCCACCAATCCCCCCAATTCCATCACCTTTGGGACTATGTAACAAAACGAGAACAATCAACAAAAGGGCGGATAAACCCCAGACAATCTGCATTAATTGAGTAACATTCATAGGACGAAGACAATTAGACTAAAATTAAGCGAAATTTTCAAAATCTCTTTTTATCACTGTAACAGAATTGGGGAGAGTCGATGAGCCAACCCTATCGAATTGGCATAACCGGAGGCATTGCCACAGGGAAAAGCACAGTAACAGCATATTTAGCCACCGCGCACCAATTGCCTATTTTAGATGCAGATGTCTATGCACGGGAAGCAGTAGCCAAGGATTCACCCATTTTAACAGCCCTAGCCAATCAATTCGGTTCTCACATCCTACACCCCGACGGCCATTTAAACCGCAGCCAACTCGGAGAAATCATTTTTAATGATCCCCAAGCGCGAGACTGGGTAGAAAAACAAATACATCCCTTTGTGCGCCAACGGTTTCAAGAGACCTTATCCAGACTAAAACATAAAATTGCCATATTAGCCATTCCCCTCCTCTTTGAAGCACAATTCACCGACTTAGTAGAGCAAATTTGGGTCATTTCTTGTTCTCGTCAAGAACAAATTAACCGTCTCTGTCACCGAAACCAACTCACCCCAGAGCAAGCATCAGCCCGAATTGACAGCCAATTCCCGTTAGACCAAAAAGAGCAACAAGCCGATGTCGTAATTAAAAATAACGCCGATTTAGATAATCTTTATCAGCAAGTTGATAAATATTTATCTTCGGTTATGTCCAATCAACAATTAAAAATAAACCCTTAAAAATTAGCAATGTAAAAAACATCAACACTCAAAAATTATCAATCCGTTCGTAGTGTATGCCTTGGGTTAAAACCCAAGGCTAATAGCTGAAACCCGTTAAAACGGGTTAATAGACCAATTGAAAAATTAAAAATTTAGGTGTAGGGTGGGCATTGCCCACCCACCCCTGTCAAGATACAAGGTTGGGTGTAACGGAGTGAAACCCAACCAGAAATATTGGATCAGTTACCTTGACAGGACTAGCATTGCCCACCCTACAGCTATAGATTAGAAATCAAGATTAATTCTTTATGATTGCTGTGATCATAAAATAAAGAATGAATGGGCAGCGTTATCCCATCATTTAATGTAACTCTTTCTCCGATTTCTACCGTATGATATAAAGCGAGATAAGGGGCTAACTCTTGCTGATCTTGGTAACTCATTTCCCGAAAACCACAGTTAATAAAGGCTTTAATATATTGCTCATTATGTTTAGCACAATGACTAGGAATAACTGCCATTAACTTAGTCGCCCCCGCTTGATTTCCCATAGTTTGCGCTGCTTGAATTAAATCTTTAGACCTTGTGGGTAAATGGAGTTCTTGACATAAGAATTTATTTTTATAAATCGTGCCAATTTCCATGATCGTCAGGGTTTTATGGGTTATAATAGGATATAAACAAACTGTCCATAAAAGCTGATTGTTATGAATACAAATTTCAGCTAACCCTTGTTGAATTTTTAGAAAAATATCAACCGGACATAACCGATCTGTTTCTAAGTCTGGAAAAGATGTATTTTTGAGGAAATTTACGGCGTTTGAGATTTGCTGAAAAATAATCCAATTATGAGGTTTGCTGGCTAACTGTTGTTGGAGAAGGGAGCGTGTTAAAACTTGGTTCACGACAATCCTAATCTATTCTACCTTTTTCTATTTTAGATTAGGTTGATCGAAATTGGCTTTTCTTTTTAATTTTTGGTAACATTAAAATAATTGTGAAATTCCCTTGAGTTGTATTAATACAGAATCCACCCCCCATATCCACTATCTTTGTGAAGTCTTAATCATTGTAGGGTGGGCATTGCCAGCCCTGTCAAGGTGAGAAATTGTAGAACGAGACACCGTTGTTTCAGACACTTGTGAGAGACATTTTCTCCCCCTCTCCCAAGGTTGGGAGAGGGGGTTGGGGGGTGAGGGCGACTCCAAACC
>NZ_JAQMSD010000218.1 GCF_028330525.1 Spirulina sp. CS-785/01 | reverse complement strand
GTTGGGGGAGATAGGGGAGATGGGGGAGATGGGGGAACAACAAGGATTGATGAATTATCCATTATTCATTACCTATCACCCATCATCCATCATCCATTATCCATCACCCATCACCCATCATCCATCACCAATAACTAATCCTCTCCTAAAATTTTGATTCCGGGAAAACTGCGATGGGGGTAACTATTGGGATGATGTTTAGTGCTTTTTTGCACATCATCCTTAATTTGGTCAAGGTCGATGTAACGGTCAGCCACATTAATTAAATTATCACTGGTCATAGCCCGTAAACTGACCACTTCTACTCGCGCACCCCGATAACTTACCGCATCAACCGCATAGGCGAGATCACCATCTCCACTGACTAAAATGGCTGTATCATAGGCATGGACTAAGGCCATCATATCCACGGCAATTTCAACATCAAGATTGGCCTTTTTCGACCCATCGGGGAGTTGTACTAAGTCTTTGGCGATGACGCGATAACCATTCCGTCGCATCCACAGCAAAAATCCCTGTTGTTTTTCGTTACTGCGATCTACTCCGGTGTAGAAAAAGGCGCGTAACAACCGCGACCCGGCGGTTAGACGATACAATAGTTTAGAGTAGTCGATTTCTAACCCTAACTGCAAGGCAGCGTAAAATAGGTTCGATCCATCAATAAAGATGGCCACGCGGCCACGATTTTCTAAAACTTGTTCTGGGGTAAAGATTGGGTCTTCACCAAAATTGTCTTCCATGATCATTGTTAAACCTCGTTTATTAAAAAAGTGTTGTCTTAAAAAATGCCTTTTATCGGGTTAGGTGTGGGGTGATTAATGTACAATGACACCCGTTAGGAGGTCAACAGTCCTCCTCTGCATAGCTGGTCATTTTTGTGATGTGATGTAAGGGGTGTTTTAATCAGCCCTTTTAGCCTGGACTGTTAAGTGGATGCTGTTGCTGTTGGGGGGTCTAATTTAGCAAAAATGGGTTTAGGTTTCTTAACGGGTTGTCCGGCTGCTAATATCCCCCATTGGGCATGATGCTGAAATAAGTCGGGATGGTTAATTTGGCTGGAGTTATTAAAATCAAGGTCAAATCCAAGTTGTTGGTAAATTTTGTTACTCAAATTAGGAATAACAGGGGAGAGAAGATAAGCTGACAGTCTTACGGATTCTAGGACAGAATATAAGACGATTTCCACTTGTTTTTGTTGCTTCTCTTTATACAACGACCAAGGGGCTTGTTCGTCGATGTATTTATTGCACGTTTGAATGAGGGTGAAAATGTCGGTGCAAGCGTGGCTAAAGTTTAGCTGATGATAGGCTTGGGTCACGCGATCGCGCAATTCCACCCCAAGAGCTTTTAGGGGGTTATCCTCCGGGATATCTGAGGCAGAAACCGCCGGAATTTGGGCTTGACAATACTTTTTGGTCATGCCCAAGGTACGATTGAGTAGATTGCCTAAATCGTTGGCTAAATCGGCGTTGAGGACGTTGATAAAACGGGTTTCGTTAAAGTCTCCGTCTTGGCCGAATTCGATTTCTTTTAAGAAATAGTAGCGCACCGCGTCTGAGCCATAGCGACTGACGAGAGCGACCGGATCAATGGTGTTTCCGGTGGTTTTCCCCATTTTTCGCCCATCTTTAGTCAAAAAGCCGTGGCCAAAGACGATTTCTGGGGGGGTTAGTCCCGCAGACATGAGCATGGCGGGCCAGTAAATGGCATGAAATCGGAGGATATCTTTGCCGATGAGATGAATATTAATGGGCCACCATTTTTTCAGGGCGTTGTCTAGGGTGGGGTCGTCGTCGGGGTCTAATAGGGCGGTAATATAGCCTAATAGCGCGTCAAACCAGACGTAAATGGTATGTTTGGGGTCGTTGGGGATGGGGAAGCCCCAGTCTAGATTAACGCGGGAGATGGAGAAGTCTTGCAATCCCTTTTCCACAAAATTTAAGACTTCGTTGCGCCGACTTTCCGGTTGGATGAAGTCGGGCCGCTCTTGGTACAGGGCTTTTAGTTGATCTTGATATTGGGAGAGGCGAAAAAAGTAGTTATCTTCGTCTCGCCATTCTACCTGTTTATTGCTGTGGATGGGACAATAGTGGCCTTCAAGGAGTTCCCGTTCGTCTTTAAATTCTTCGCAGGAGACGCAGTACCATCCTTGTTGTTTGGAGAGGTAAATGTCGCCGTTGTCCCAGACTCGTTGAAAGAAGTCTTTGACGATGGGGTGATGTTTGGCCGCTGTGGTGCGACTAAAACGGTCGTATTGGATGTTGAGTTGGTCCCAGAGAGCGTCGAAGGTGGCCGCAATGGCATCACAATGCTCTTGGGGGGGGACTCCCTTGGCCTCGGCGGACCGTTGAATTTTCTGACCGTGTTCATCAGTCCCTGTGATCATCAGGACATCGTGACCCTGAAGCCGATGAAACCGCGCGATCGCATCCGCTACCATGGTGGTATAAGCACTACCAATGTGAGGCACATCGTTCACGTAGTACAAAGGGGTTGTAATCGCAAATAAAGGGGTTGTACGGGCTTGGGGTTTGTTCATAGACGATGGGATAGAATCAACATGGGTTGCTTGAGTTACAGAGAACCTGTCCACAGAAGACAAGGGAAAGAGGACATGGGAAAGCACGTCAAGCACACCATCAGCAACGGATACAATCAGGAACTTGGGTTAAGAACGGTTTAATACTACCTTAAACGTTCTTCTCTATTCTAGTTTTTTTTGCCTCTATTAAAAAAGGATTGTTTGACCTGCAACAAAATCTTTACCTTTTTTACAGATAGTTGTAACCCAAGAGGAGGTTGTCAATTATTGTACCCTTTGCCATGGCTACTTCTCAAGTTGCCCTCCTTTTTCCCCCTCATCCCCTCGGCTTCTCCTAAGATTCACTGACTCACTTTGTCTCTTTTCCTGTGATTCTTAGTTATTTTTTAACCCGGCATAAAAAAAAGTTATAATTGATATTATTTTTTTATATCGAATGAGTCTAATCTGCCAATACCCTCTAAAATCCTTAATGTTTAGACTGCGAAAAACCTTACAAAAAATAAGTTTCCCAAGAGCTCAATCTAGAATAAAAGTTCGATCCCCGTGATCCCCAACTTGTTTTCTCGTTTAATTCTTGATTTAAACCCTAAATTTAGGGTCTCGCCTCAGTGAGTTTTAGTTAAAGATGAATGGCGTAACTATCTTTTTCTTGTCCCGTAGCAAAACGAAAAGAATGGGTTAAATTTTTACTGGATTGAGTGAGAAAGGTAAGCAAGGCGAGACTGGCGAGGCCAGCCGCGATCGCAAATATCCCCTGATACCCCAAAAAAGGCGCAAACGTCCCCGCCAGAGGTCCCCCCAGAGCAATCCCCACATCAAACCCCCCCACACACAAGGAATAAGCCCGGCCTCGCTCCTGACTGGTAGAGCGGTCCGCCACCAACGTCGTCATCATAGGAATTAACGTCCCGGCCCCGGCCCCCTCCGCTAACGCCCCCACAATAAACTCCAGAGAAGTCTGAGCCAACGTTAACAACACCATCGAGAGAGTATAAGCCATTAAACTCAGCGTAATAAACAACCCCCGTCCCAACTGGTCCGAAGCCCGGCCCGCAAACAACCGCACCGAAAAACTAGCCACCGCCACCGCCGTATAAAACATCCCCGCATTAATCCCCACCTCACTATCCCGAATATAAGCAGGTAAAAACGTCGTCAACGTGCCAAACACCAATCCCACCTGCAATAAAACTAAAGCCGGAATACTCAAACGGCGACTTTGCACCATTTCCCCTAAACGAGAAATCGCAATGGTTTGAAACACCGTTTTTACAAAGTCCACTACGCGCCAAATGCCCTGTTGTAGCAAATTGCCACCCTGTCGCCCCACCGAAGGAGACGGCGTAAGATTACGAAACGTTTCTCGCACCTGAGACGCAAAAATAAAGCCCAAAAGTCCTAACGTCCCGGCAACCATAAACACCGTCCTATAGCCAAACCCTTCCACCAAAAAACTCCCCAAGGCTGGCCCCAAGGCCATACCAATGGGGACCACCAACGTCATATAACCCACAATTTCCCCCCGTTTTTGGGGAGGAGACAAGTCCACCACCAACGCACTATAGCCCGTAGTCAGTCCTGCAATACTAATCCCATGCAGCCCCCGAATGAGGGCTAAAATGGGCAAACTACTCACCATCAAATAGCCAAAAGGAGCAAGGCCAACCACCGCCGTCCCAATTTGTACCACCAATTTGCGACTCCGTTGGTCTGCCCATTGTCCTAAAAGGCCCCGTGAGAAAATTAGGCCAATGGCAAAACTGCCCATCACCAGACCAATTTGCTGTTGAGTTGCCCCCACCGACTCGATATAGAGGGGTAGAGTAGGGAGGAGAATAGTTAAACTCGACCAAAAACAAAGCCCCGTCAAAAACAACAGCAGTAAGTTACGACGAGTTTTGGGAGGAAGGGTGCTAAAAACTTTCACAGTCGTCTCAGTAAGGAATACTTTTTTAAGTTAACATTTCGTAATAGTATTTGGTGATGGGTAATGGGTAATGGGT
>NZ_JAQMSD010000217.1 GCF_028330525.1 Spirulina sp. CS-785/01 | reverse complement strand
CCCCTATCTCCTCCATACCTTTCCCAACGGCACAGCACACCTTGCTCCAGTGACTTTGGGTAGGTTTCCGGGGCAGGTGTCATAAACGCGCCAATAGGCTAATACTGCTAAAGCAATGGCTTCTTTAAAATCGCTATTCACTCCTGCTTCGTCACAGGTTAACACCTGACTGGGAGAGAGTCTTGCTTGTAAACGCTTTTTCAAATATAAATTTTTGCCCCCACCTCCCCCTAACAACACGGTATCCGGTTGCTGGGGGAGAAAGAGGCGGTAATTTTCTGCCACTGAGGCCGCTGTGAATTCCGTTAAGGTGGCTAACCAGTCGGCCTCACTTAACTGATAACTTTGAGCATCCTGCCAACATTGGGCTAAATAGGCTTTCCCGTATAATTCTCGTCCCGTGGACTTGGGGGGCGGTTGTTGAATGAAGGTTTGTTGTAACCATTGGTTAACAAGGGGTTGACAGGGTTGGCCTTGGGCGGCCCATTGACCGTTTTTATCGTAGGTTTGTTGGCCGTGGGTTAATTGGGTGACGGCTAAATCTAATAACATATTGCCTGGCCCGGTATCCCATCCTAAGACTTGAGTTTCCCAATTGTCTTGGCTTTGAGGAGGGAGATAGGTGACATTGCCAATGCCGCCTAAGTTTTGAATACAGCGTGTTTCGGTGGGGTGTCCTAGTAACGCTGCATCGACTCTGGGGACGATGGGGGCCCCTTGTCCGCCTTGGGCAATGTCGGCGGCGCGAAAGTTGCTGACGGTGGGGGTTTGGGTGAGGTGGGCGATTAAATCACCTCGGCCTAATTGTAGGCTGTAACCCAGTCTGCCTTGTCCTGTTTTGGCGGGACGGTGAAAGACGGTTTGGCCGTGAGAGCCGATTAATTGGGCGGGATGCTGGGTTGGGAGGGTTTGGGCGGCTTGGGCGAAGGATTGCGCGATCGCATCGTCTAATACCGCCAACTGTTCTAAGGAGATGGACTCCCCTCCACAAACCTCCAGAATTTGCGCTCTGAGGCTTTCTGAGTAAGGAAAGGTCTCTCCTGTGATGAATTCCACCTTGAGGTCAAAGTTCGTGCCTGTAATCTCAATTAAAGCGGCATCTATTCCATCAACGGATGTGCCGCTTATAAGTCCAATAACGAAGGGCATTTTTTGCTAATGGGTAATGGGTAATGGGTAATGGGTAATTGATAATGGATAATGGATATTAACCCGTTTTAACGGGTTTCAGCTATGAGCCTTGGGTTAAAACCCAAGGTTCAACTGTTCCGGAGTTCCCTGTTCCCTGTTCTCCCCCTATTCCCTATTCCCTATTCCCTATTCCCTTTTTCACCAACAACCAACAACTCACAACCCAACCCTAATATACTGCTTCCCATTCGCTGACAGCATCAACGGGTTTGAGGAAATAGAGACGCAGTAAGTCGGTAAAAATGGCGGCCTTTAACGGCAGTTTACGGAGTTGTTTTAACCAACCGGGGGCGGTGCTGTTGTCAATCTCTTGTAATTTTTTGTTACGTTCCGCGCAATTTTCTAAGCGGGCAAAAAATTCAGGATGATCTACATTTAATGTTACCGGGAAAGCACGGGCTGCTGTTTCGTTGGTTTTGCGGGTAATATGGCGATCAAATTCTTGGGCGTTTAAACCTAAAGACTCGTAAAAATCGGCTCTTTCATGGACGGTTAAAGTATGGGTAGCGAAGACGGTTAAGAGGAAGAAGCGGGCCCAGAGTCGTCCATGCCAAGTTTGCCAGAGTTTTTTCTGCGATCGCAATAATGCCTTGAAAATATCCCCGTGGCGGTTTTCATCCTGACACCAGCTTTCAAACATCTCAAACAAGGGATAAAACTCATATTCGGGATGCTGCTCTAAATGGCGATAAATCGTAATATATCGCCAATAACCGATTTTTTCAGACAAATAAACCGCATAAATCACCCATTCCGGTTTAAAAAAGGTATAAGTGCGATTTTTGGTTAAATACCCTAAATCGAGGGTGATATTAAAATCCTGCATAGCCTTATTTAAAAAACCAGCGTGTCGCGCCTCATCCCGGGCCATGAGATGGAAAATTTCTGCCAATAATTGATTCCGGCCTTTTAATTTGCGAGAAAGTTCCTTAAATAGCAAAAATCCGGAGAATTCTGACGTACAAGAGCGTTCTAAAAACTCAATAAACGCCTCCCGTGTCTTTCCGTCAATATGCTCCCAAGATTGCTCAAAAGACTCATTCCGCACAAAATGATGGCGGTTATAGTCAGCCTTCATTTCCGCCACCATCGCCTCTAACTCAGCCCGTTGGCTGGACAAGTCCATTTCCGCCATCGCGTCAAAATCCGTCGTGTAGAAGCGAGGAGTCAGCAAGGTTTCCTTCATCGCGGTTTTAACTTGCGGCTGAGAGACAGCAGTTGACATAATTCCGTTTCCTCCGTTTATAAACCCAAACAGTTATAGCAAGCTGGTTTGAGGGATATATCCCCTCTGATCCGACGTTGTGCAGAATGCCACAATCCGAGTACAATTATGACATTGCAGTTGTATGATTATGCAGTAATAGGGAGACAATGACAAGTCATTGCCCATCTGTGATTACCTCTAATCTTGGCGTGAAAGCATACTGTACGCCTCTTTGACAACTGTGTAACTTTTTTTAAACGTTTCAGAATTAAGAGAAGAATGACGCTCCAAACTGTTGAATTTAATGCCGATCTTTTAAAGAAATACGCCCAACCGTTACCTCGTTATACGAGTTACCCTCCCGCCACGGAATTGCGAGAGTCTTTTAATTCCCAAGCCTTTGAGAATGCCTTAGTGGTGGGGAATAAAAAGCAGACTCCGTTGTCTTTATATTGTCATATTCCGTTTTGTGAAACGCCTTGTTATTTTTGTGGGTGTAATACGTTGATTACTCAACGGAAAGAGGTGGCTGAGACGTATTTAGATTATGTTTTTCAGAATATTGATCAAGTGGCCAGTTGGGTGGACGCTCGACGCACGGTAAATCAGTTTCACTGGGGAGGGGGAACACCGAATTATTTAAATTTAGAGCAAGTTGAGAAGCTCTGGACAAAATTGAGTACGGTTTTTCGGTTTGAAGAAAATGCTGAGGTTTCTATAGAAGTTAATCCGAAATATTTGGATAATAATTATATTCTGTTTTTACGGAGTTTAGGGTTTAATCGCATTAGTTTTGGCATTCAAGATTTTAACCCAAAAGTGCAGGAAGCGATTAACCGTATTCAAAGTGAGTCTCTCTTGTTTCAAGTGATGGACTGGATACGAGAAGCGGGGTTTGAAAGTGTTAATGTAGATTTGGTCTATGGGTTGCCTTATCAGACGTTGGCGACGTTTGAGGATACCATTGAGAAAGCCATTCAACTTGATCCAGATCGCATTGCGTTGTTTAATTTTGCCTATGTCCCTTGGTTAAAACCTGTGCAACGGTTACTCCCGGAAGCTGCGTTACCGAGTGGGGAGGAAAAGTTACGCATTTTTCAAATGTCCATTGAGAAGTTAACCCAACAGGGGTATGTTTTTATTGGCATGGATCACTTTGCGAAACCGGATGATGAACTTGCGATCGCGCAACAAAAAGGACAACTCCACCGCAATTTTCAAGGATACACCACCAAACCCGAATCCGACTTACTTTCCTTTGGCATGACTGCCATTAGTATGCTTCATGATGTCTATATTCAAAACCAAAAACGGTTAAAAGACTATTATCAGGATATCGAAGCCAACCGCTTCCCCATTCAAAAAGGAGTCCAACTCAACCCAGAAGATCATTTACGTCAGGCCATCATCATTGAATTAATGTGTCAATTTCATTTTTCTCCAACTTGTTTACAAGAGAAATACGGCCTACAATTTAATCATAACTTCTCCGACTATTTCGCCCCAGAATTAGCTCAACTCCAACACTTAGCCACAGATGGGTTAGTCGAAATAGACGGAGATACCCTAGAAGTCACCCCACGCGGACGGTTACTCATTCGCAATATTGTCAGCGTGTTTGATACCTACTTAAAACAAAAACAACAGAAAATCTTTTCCCAAGCCATTTAAAGCATAGAATACCCCATTTTATGAGCGTAGGGTGGGTGAGGCGGCTACAACCTAGGCGGTGAAAACTCTCTATCAATCCCCCGTAACCCACCATTTTAGGGGGGTTACTCTCTAAAAAGCATTCCTGCTTAAAAACGTCAATTTTTGTAACGAAACTGTTACAAACAATACTATGAGTAATTATACTAGAAAATGAGAAATTTTAATGAGCGAGTCGAATCAATTAAAATTTGCCTTAATAACCCCCAGTTTCTCGTGTAGAGGTAAATTTATGCTTCTCTCAATCCAAAAATCATTCACTCATTCTATTTTAGCGGCTCTCACTGCAACAAGTTGCATTGTGTTACCGTCCTCATGGGTGAATGCAGCCTCACTCTACTCTGTCACAGAAATCAACCATTTTTCAATCGACTTTTCTTCAAACAACTCTATTTCTTCTGAACAAATCCCTTATACCGCGAGTTTTTATACTGGTTTTGGCATCACAGAAAATAGTCAAGTTAATTATACGATAGCAAACCCTCTAGCCTCCTATTCTTGGACTCAAGACACCGGGAATACTTATCTCGGAGACATCCTAATTCCTGATCTTCAACAAGGGATTGTGTTATCAGAGTACCATCAACAAGAGGAATTAAAACCTTTAATTGACGCAGGATACACCTTTGCCGATCATAATCAGAAGAATCAATATATCTTCAACTCTAATACCTTCGGAGACTACCCAAATTATTATCGAGATGGAGAAATTGGCATCTGGGACAGTACCACGCAAACCAAAATCAGTTTAGGAGATGGTCGTATTTTTGATATTAATAATACGGGGAATATAGTCGGTCGAGACGCGAATGGGAGTGATTATGCTCAATGGGATGCCCTTTTTTGGGAGCAAGGCCAACAATATAATTTGAATACGTTAATTGATCCTAATTTAGGGTTACATTTATATGAAGCTAGAGGGATTAATGATCAGGGTCAAATTGTCGCGTTAGGGATTGATTCATCGGGGAGTAATTCTTTAAGTCGTGTGGTTTTACTCGATCCGATCACCGAATCTGAACCCAATCCCATTCCTGAACCCAGCACGATTTTAGGACTATTGGGCATTCTGAGTGCGGGTGCGATCGTGAAATCCAAGTAAAATCTGAGTCTTGATTTATAGCAAATCGTCTTCTTTATTTAGCGATTCCTGTCTCAGCCTACGAATCTTTCTTTTTGCGAGATTTACCCAAGGTAGCGTAGGGCGAACGCACACAGAACTTAACAATCAGTGCAAGGGGAAGTGAAAAGGCTTAAGATTCAGGATCACCCCACATAGAAGTAGGAGAGACTGATGGCTGAATCAGCACTGGCCAACCTCAAAGAGCATTTCGCCACTTT
>NZ_JAQMSD010000216.1 GCF_028330525.1 Spirulina sp. CS-785/01 | reverse complement strand
TGATGGGTTTATTGTAAGCTCTAAAGAGCTTACTACGAACTGATTATATTTATTAAATTGTCTATAATGTTCAAGTTTTAACCCGTTTTAACGGGTTTTCGCTCTCAGCCTTGGGTTTTAACCCAAGGTTCAATTAGAATGCCCTATTTTAACTTTTTTAACCCGTTTTAACGGGTTTTCGCTCTCAGCCTTGGGTTTTAACCCAAGGTTCAATATTTATTTTTTACCTACTAATAAATATGTTACCATATCGCCCCGCCCTTTAACAGGAATCATGCCTCTTTTTTCTAAAATATAATCATTTTTTAAATGTTCATGGGTACTTTGAGTAACTTGAATTTGTCCGGGGAGTCCGTGGGACTCCATCCGCGAGGCAATATTAACAGCATCTCCCCATAAATCATAAATAAATTTCTTTGTACCAATGACTCCAGCAACTACAGACCCCGTATTAATACCAATGCGAATTTGTAGGGGGTTTCCGTCTTTACATTTAATGTTTTGAATAGTCTCTCGCATGGATAAAGCCATGTTAGCAATAGCGAAAGCGTGGTTCGGGTTGGGGTTGGGGAGTCCTCCAGCTACCATATAGTTATCACCAATGGTTTTAATTTTTTCGAGGCCGTAGGTTTCGGTGAGTTGGTCAAAGACGGAAAAGACTTGATTGAGTAAATTAACTAATTCTTGGGGAGAAATTTGTGCTGAAATTTCGGTGAAATTGACGATATCAGCAAAGAGAATGGTGACTTCGGGGAAGCCTTGAGCAATGTTATTTTTGCCCTGTTTTAGCGTGTCGGCAATGGGTTTAGGCAGGATATTTAATAATAAGGCTTCAGACTTCTCTTGTTCAAGGCGAATTTGTTGGTCGGCTTCCTTCCGTCGGGCAATTTCTGTGGCCACTCTATGGAACATTTCGTTAAAGGCTTCCATAACTTCCCCTAATTCATTGCTCTGACAATAATTGAGGGAATAGAAGTTACAGTGTAATTGGTCTTGACTCAAGGCTTGTCCGGCAATTTTTAAGTCGTCTCGGAGGCGTAAAATGGGGGTGATGATGACTACCCCTAAAATGATCATGGTGCTGAGGGTGACGAAAAAAACAATGATTAAAACTAACCCTGCAATGCGAGCAATAAACCAATAAAGTTGGTGTTGGACGTGGGAGGCATCATGGCGGACAATGAGGGTGTAATCAATGCCTAACGACTGTTGAGACCAGGCTACATCATACCATTGTCCTCCTGGACTGCGTTGGCGGCGGATCATGGCTTGGCCTTGAATATCTGCGAGGGTTAAGTCGGGGGGGTTTCCGGTGGTTTCGATTAAATTTCCTTGGGGATCATACAGTGCGAGTCCTGCGACAATGGGGGATTCTGCGGCGATCGCTTCTATTTTACCCTGGAGTTGGGGTTGGGACATCTTTTGTTGCGTTAAGAGCGCGATCGCGTTAATTTTAGCAGTGGCCACATCCTCTAGTTGACGCAGCAAGTCTTGTTCCTCCCGACGATAGGAGGGAATTAAAATAATGGCCTCAATCAATAAAATACTCAAAAATACCCAAAAGCTGACGTAACGGGAGAGACGCGCTTTAAAAAGGGATTGACAGTCAGTGAGAAAAGAAGAAACCATAGAGGTTGAGAGAAAATAGGCCGATACGGAGACACCCCTAATGTTGTCTATTCTAGCGATAGCCTACCGGAAGCGGAAAAAAACGACCATTGGGGAGAAATCCTTACGGATGGTGTACCCTAAACCCCTGAATATACAATAAGTCCATGACCAACTCTGAAAACAGTCCAGAAAGAATGCGTCGATTCAACTTACAAGTTTTTAAGCGATTTTGGGCCATTGCCAAAGCATACTGGTTAGGGGAGAAAAAATGGCAAGCATTGGGGTTTCTTACCTTGCTAATTGTGCTATTAGTCGCCTATACTCAGCTTTCGGTGGCCTTAAACCGAGAACAAGGAAACCTCATCTCTGCGTTATCTGCGCAAAATGCAGACCGTTTTTATCGCACCGTTTGGATATTTTTCGGGATATTGGTGGTTTATGTCCCCATTTTCGCCGGGTTTCGCTATTTGCAAGAAAAGTTAGGGATTCTTTGGCGAAGATGGTTAACCCACCGCTATCTAGACCATTATTTCGATAATCGTTCTTTTTACGATTTAGGGGATAATAGCACCATTGATAACCCCGACCAACGGATATCCGAGGATATTCGCTCTTTTACCCAAGACTCCCTGCGTTTCTTGTTGGTGATTTTGCAATCCCTCTTTACGGTGATTGCGTTTAGTGTAGTCTTGTGGAGTATTTCCCCCATTTTAGTGGTCTTGCTGATTATCTATTCCGTCTTGGGGAATGTCATTACCGTGGGAGTCTTCGGGAAACCCTTGGTGCGTCTCAACTTTAACCAGTTGAAAAAGGAGGCAAATTTCCGTTTTGGACTGGTGCGAGTGCGGGAGAATGCTGAATCTATTGCCTTTTACGGGGGAGAAACCCAAGAAGCGAATTTGGCCAAGGAGAGTTTTGTGGATGTCTTCCGCAATTATAACCGTCTGATCCTCTGGCGGGAGTTTAATCTGGGTCTGTTTTCTAATACTTATCAGTTTCTCCCCTATGTGATCCCTGCATTGGCCATTGGCCCTGCTATTTTGGCCGGAGACTTGGAGGTGGGGAAACTCCAAGAAGCGAGTGGTGCGTTTGCACGGGTGTTTTTTGCGTTGAATGAAATTGTCTCTCGGTTTGAGAATTTAACCCAGTTTGCGGCAGGAATTGATCGGTTATACTCCTTTGAGGAGTTTTTACAGGAGTCACGGGATAAACGGGGGAAAGTCCCGGAGAATGCACCGAAAATTGATCGGGTGGAGAATGGCCAGTTAGCGTTAGAACATATTACCCTACAAACTCCTAACTATCAGCGTACTCTCTGTTCTGATTTATCGGTGGATTTAGAAACCGGACAGGGGTTATTGATTGTGGGTCCGAGTGGATGTGGGAAAAGTTCCTTGTTACGCGCGATCGCAGGATTATGGGATTCTGGGAACGGTCGGTTAGTACGGCCACAACTGGATAAAATGCTCTTTCTCCCCCAAAAACCCTATATGATCATCGGGTCCCTACGAGAACAACTCCTCTACCCTTCTGCGGGGGATACAGTGGATGATAAACTCTTGCAAGACACCTTACAACAGGTGAATCTCCCCGACTTAATCGACCGTGTGGGAGGATTAGATACCGTAGAGAATTGGTCCGAACACCTTTCTTTGGGGGAACAGCAACGGGTGGCCTTTGCGCGAATTTTGCTCAATCATCCCCAATATGTCATCCTCGATGAAGCAACCAGTGCGTTAGATATCGACAACGAAGCACAACTCTATCAACATCTGGCCAATATGCAGATCACCTATGTCAGTGTTGGCCACCGACCCACCCTGAGAGAGTATCATCAATGGGTGTTAGAGTTGGCCGAGGATCAAAGTTGGGACTTAAAAACTATTCAACAAGTTTAAGTCTTCTGGGAGGAGACTTCCAGTTAACGAACCTTCTCCCTTCCTCCTCCCTTCGTGTCCTTTGTGTCTTTGTGGTTTCTTTCCCTCACCCCCCCAGAAAATGCAACAATACAATATAAAAGAGAGATCCCCCATGATAGACGAAGGATACATTAAATATTACTGTGACTGGCAACTCAGCGACCCAGTAGAATTTGAGAAAATTGCGGCCTTAAATGAATGCCGCGATCGCCTGTTTCAGTTAAACTTAATTGGTGAATACCCCAACGGAATTGGATTTGGCAATATTAGCTGTCGAGACCCCGAAACCCCCCAAACCTTCCTCGTTTCCGGGACTCAAACCGGCCATCTCCCCACCCTCACCGAACAACATTACACCAGAGTCACCCACTATAACTTAGCCGAAAATAACCTAACCTGTGTCGGCCCCATCAAAGCCTCCTCTGAGTCTCTCACCCATGCCACCTTATACGAGATCAGTGAAGACATCCAGGCCATCATTCATGTTCATCATTGGGACTTGTGGAAACAACTCTGTTATACTGTCCCCACCACCGACAAAAATTGTGCCTACGGGACTCCCGAAATGGCCAAAGAAATGATGCGTCTCTTTGCAGAAAGTGACCTCCCAGATAAGCGAATTTTAGCCATGAGTGGCCATGAGGAAGGGATCATCACCTTTGGGGAAACTATCGCAGCAGCAGAAGCGGTTTTAATGCACTATTATTCGCAACTTTACGCGGTTCAACCCTAGGAGAATAGAGTATTATGAATCTTGCACTCTCATCCCCACCTTACACCCCCACAGAATATTTAGCCTTAGAGGAAAACGCAACCGTTAAACATGAGTATTTAGCTGGAGAAATTATTGAGGTGGCCGGTGCAACCGCAAATCATAATCTTTTAGTCGGGAAATTCCATGCAAGGCTATTATTAGCTTTAGAGGAGTCCAAATCCTTAGATTCAGTTGATTTTAGCATTACTTTACAAGACTTATATAAACGAGTTAATTTAAAGTAGTTATAAATTAAACAATTACCAACATTCTTATGTAAGTATTTAGCCGCTCCCCCTCTTATCCTCCTTTTACTCTTATCCCCCTTTTTAAGAGGGATGATAGAGGATAGTTCGCTTTTTATTAACACTGAATGCTTACCTTTTTTATTATATAATATTGACTCCTCAATAATTTAGATAAAACTATGAAAATAGCCACTTGGAACGTTAACTCTATTCGCACCCGACAAACTCACGTAAAAAACTGGCTCAAAGCCAACCCTGTGGATGTTCTTTGCTTACAAGAAACCAAAGTCATTGATCAAGATTTTCCCAGACAACCCTTTGAAGATATCGGATATAACGTCTATATTTCCGGACAAAAAGCCTATAATGGAGTAGCTATTTTTAGCCAAACTCCCTTAGAGGATGTCATCATCGGGTTTACCCCCATTGTCGGAGCAGACAAAACCGGAGACTTAGACGAACAAAAACGAGTGATAAGCGGTGCAATAAACGACATTCGTATTGTTAACTTATACGTCCCCAATGGTGCATCCGTCGGCAGTGAGAAATATGACTATAAACTGCGCTGGTTAGAGGTGTTAGGAGACTATTTACAGCAACTGCGGGAGAAAACCCAACAGGAACTCTGTGTCTGTGGAGATTTTAACATCGCCCTCAGCGACCAAGATATTTATAAACCCAAACCCAAAACCCAAATTATGGCCTCTCCCACGGAAAGAGACGCTCTGCAAACGGTGCTGTCTCGCGTAGAGTTACAAGATGCCTTTCGCAAGTTTACCGAAGAATCGGGCCATTATACCTGGTGGGATTATCGCCGGGGTGGGTTTACCCATAACCGGGGTTGGCGTATTGACCATCATTATTTAACCCCGAATCTTTATAAACGAGCCGTAAGTTGTACTATTGATATAGAACCGAGAAGGCTTGAAAAACCCAGCGATCATACGCCCGCGATCGCGGAAATTTAAAATTTGTTACTCTAGGTGACGAAATACAAGTAATAGGGGGGATTTATGTATTTAGTAACAGGGGCAACAGGTTCATTAGGACGGCGAGTGGTTCGGGTATTGCGCGATCGCAACTTACCCGTAAGAGCCTTCGTCCGCTTGTCCTCCAATTATAGAGAACTCGAAGACCGAGGCGCGGAACTCCTCATCGGGGACCTGCGCAACAGCAAAGACATCCAACGAGCAACCCAAGGAGTCCGCTATATCATCAGCGCCCACAGTGCCGGACAAGATGCTCAGTCCCTCGAATATCGGGCCAATATCGAATTAATCGACTCGGCCAAAGCACAAGGAGTCCAGCATTATGTCTATACTTCCGTCATGGGAGTAGAGCAAGAAAAAACCGAAGACTCCCCCACCTTCAAAGCCAAACGACAGGTAGAAAAATCCCTACAAAACAGCGGCCTCAACTACACCATTCTGCGGCCTGCCGGGTTTGCCAATAACCTCCTCCCCCTCGCCGAACGATTTAAAAACACCGGAGGCTTTTATTTACTCATCGGCAGTCCCAAAAATCGCTCCTCCATCGTCAGTACCGACGACGTAGCCCGCATTGCCGCCGACTCCCCCACCCTAGAGGCAGCCCAAAATAAAATTTTCCCCGTCGGCGGCCCCGATATTCTCACCCGCGAAGACATCCCCAACATTTTTGCTCGCGTTTTCAACCAAGACCCCTTAGTGATCAATCCCCCCCTGTGGTTATTTGATAACATTCGGGAAGGCATTGGCTTAGTCAACCCCGACTTAAAAAACAGTTTAGCCACCCTGCGAACCCTATTAGCCAACGAATTCTTCTGCACCCCAGAAGAAGTCTCCCACCTCGAAGCGACCTACAATTGCAGTATGGAGTCCTTAGAGAGCTTCCTCCGTCGTTATCTCGGCAAGTAAACATTAAGGGTTGTCTCCCTCCTCCCCCGGTTTCTAGTCCCGGTTTCTCGTCCAATGGCCAGTTGTTCCCCGATTACACCATGAGCGTTAATTCCTTTCCATCTTCATCCGATTTAAATGGTGAGGGACTTCCCTTAACCAGCGAAATGCTTGAAACCTCCCACAACTATAAAAAGTTATTGGGATTAGTCTTGGAGTGGACGGGGAAAGAGCCATTTTTGACCCAAATGTTGTTTAAAACCATTTTGGATTCTCAAGAAGCCCCCATTCCGGGGAAAGAACCAGAATGGGTGGAAAACTTTGTCCGATCGCGTCTCTTAAAAAACTGGGAGAATAACCCGAAACTGAAACCCGTCTGGCATATCCGAGACCGACTACTGAAAAACAAAGACAAACGCCGCAGTCTGCAACTCCTAGAGTTTTACGAAAAAGTCCTCAACGAAGAAATTGTCTTCACCGATAACAGTTCCGAACAAAAAGAACTGCAACTCTTAGGACTCATCGCCAAACACCGAGGCCGCCTCACCGTCCATAATCGCATCTACCGAGAAATCTTTAATGAAGACTGGATTAAAAAGGCCAAACAAACCCTCTCCTCGCAAATAGACCCCAACGACGAGCAGTTTTTACGCGCTTTTACCGACCTAGAACACAAACTGCTCTCCTCCCAAAATGAAATCATCTCCTCCATTGAAAATGGCAACCACTCCTCCACGGTAAGTCAACCCCTCTACGAAGTGCTACGGGATGTCACCACCAAAGTGGGCCAAATTGTCGGGGCCGACCGTACCAGCATTTTCCTCCTCAATGATGATAAAACCGAACTCTGGTCCTTAGTCGCCGAAGATGAAAGCGGACAATTTCTCGATATTCACGTCCCTGTCGGAGAAGGTATTGCAGGTTTAGTGGCCAAACATAAACAGGTCATTCATATTGCCGATAATGTCTATGATGACCCCCGGTCTCAATTAGTCAAAGAATCCGATAAAAAGTTTAACTATAAAACCAAAAATATTCTCGCCTTTCCTATCCTCAACGATAACTTAGAAATTATTGCCGTTGTCCAACTGCTGAATAAAATCCCCCAACCCGGAGACACCCAAAAAGGGTTTAGTCATCAAGACTTGGAACGGTTGGCCAAATGTGTGATCCCCATCCGCCGCATCTTAGAGACTTGTCAGTCTTGTTACGAAGGGATTAAAAAAGCCCAGGCCAATGCTGCCTTGGCTAAGGCCACGCGATCGCTGGATCAAGTCAACCTCGACACCAAAATGATCCTCACCCGCGTCATGGATGCCGCCAAAGAACTCCTCAACGCCGATCGTAGCACCCTTTGGCTCTACGATGATCACCGAGGCGACCTCTGGACCGAACTCCCCAAAGAAGGAGTCATACGCTGTCCCGTGGGAATAGGTTACGCGGGCCAAGTGGCCAAAACCCGTGAACCCGTGATCATCCCCTACGACCTCTACAAAGACCCCAACGCAGAAAACGCCAAACGCACCGACGCAAAAACCCATTATCGCACCTGTAGTTTACTCTGTATGCCCATTCTCAGTCCCGATGGGGGAGATTTATTAGGTGTAACCCAATTAGTCAATAAGCGCAAATCCGGCTACGAAAACGTAGAATACGATCAAAGCACCTATCCCCAAGTCCCCGCCTTTTTTAAAGCCAGTTTCGACAAAAATGACCGTCAATCCATGCAAATTTTTAATGAACGGGTTGGCGCGATTTTACAATTTGCCAAAGCTCACGAAACCCTCAAAGAATCCACCCAGAGCGAGCCTCAAACCGCCGTACAACAAACCTTAGCCCTCCTCAGCGACCTAGGCGGCAAAGAACAACCTGGAGCGCGTTATAATGCCCTTTACTCCCTGCTCAATTTCACCACCACCTCCTTAAAACGGTTATTCCAAGTGGAATATAGTCATGTCTTCTTAGTGGACGACGAAAAACAACAACTCTGGACCTTAATGCTTGGCGGAGAAAAAGCCCAATTTAAAATGCTCCATATCCCCACCCAAAAAGGCATTGCCTCCAAAGTCTTAGCCGCAAAAGAAGCCAAACGCAGCGAGAAAATTGCCCAAATTAAAGACCAACTCATTCGCTCTGGTATTCCTCCCCAAAAACAAGATCAACTCAAAAATATCTTACTCTTTCCCATCGTTAATGAGGAAGGACAATCCGTGGCCGTGCTTCGCTTGTTGAACAAGAAAACCAAACCAGGCTTTACCACCCAAGATATTACCCGTTTAAAAGCAAAAACTGAAATTATGCTCCCCGTTTTACAAGCATTACAAGCATTTCACCAAAACCAGAATTAATGTCCCACACTAAGCAATATAAATTCCTTGATCTCTTTGCCGGAATTGGTGGATTCCGAATAGCCCTAGAAAACTTAGGCTGTCATTGTGTTTTTTCCTCAGAATGGGATAAATTTTGCCAACAAAGTTACTTGGCCAACTTCGGAGAATCCCCCGTCGGAGACATTGGAAAAGTCCTCACCGAAGAAGTCCCCGATCATGATATTCTAACCGCAGGTTTCCCTTGTCAACCCTTCAGCATTGCCGGAGTGACTAAACACAACGCATTGGGGACAAAACACGGGTTTAAACATCCCACCCAAGGCACATTATTCTTTGATATTGTGCGTATTTTAAAAGCTAAACAACCTAGAGCATTTTTGTTAGAAAATGTCAAGAATTTATTGAATCACAATAAAGGCAAAACCTTTGAAGTCATTCGTAAAACCTTAATACAAGAATTAGGCTATTATATTCATTATCAAGTCTTGGATGCGGCCTTAGTATTACCCCAACACCGCAAACGAATTTTTATTGTTGGGTTTCGAGAGGATTTAAAGTTTGAATTTCCCACCATTGAACCGTCAGATATTACAATTCAAGATCTACTAGAAGCAGAAGTCGAAGAAAAATATACATTAACCGATCATCTCTGGACATATTTACAAAATTATGCTAAAAAACACCGCGCCAAAGGCAATGGATTTGGTTATGGATTAGTTGATTTAGCGGGAAAAACCCGCACATTAAGTGCAAGGTATTATAAAGACGGTTCAGAAATTTTAATCCCTCAACCCGGTAAAAATCCCCGACGGTTAACCCCTAGGGAATGCGCCAGATTACAGGGATTTCCAGATGATTTTAAAATTGTGGTGAGTGACACCAGGGCCTATGGACAATTTGGCAATGCGGTGGCTGTGCCGATGGTAGAATTGATTGGACGGCAGATTCTTCAAGCGTTAGAAACGCCAATCTCCCTAACCCCCTCTCCCCAGACTGATCCTTGGGTTTAAACCCAAGGCTCACAGCTAAAACCCGTTTCCAACGGGTTGAGGCTTCAAGGGTAACAGCAAAAATACTGTATTTTACTGAGCCACTGGGGTAATATGACATCCGGTTAATCGTTATAAGTTCGTAGTAAGCCCTTTAGGGCTTACAATAAATTGATTTAATACAAATCAAGCGGATTTCATTATTAATTGTTTATTGATTAGCGGTAACAATTGCCCCTTGTCCTTCCAATGAAGTAGCATAGCCTAAAAAGGCTTGTACCCCCTCCGTGGCCTCCTGATACACATAAAATAATGGTCGTTGATAGGGATAACTACTCGCTTCAGGAGTCACCCCATCAATGGGGACCACGCGGACTGTATTTTGATCGGCCACTTGACTATAGGTGGCATAGCCAATCCCATCATCTCCTAACCGTTGTAACATGGGCGTTGTGGCATCCCGTTCCATGGTTTGAATATTGGGAGTTGTGCCAAACGCTTGACCCTGTAAGACTAACTCCTGAAACGCTTGCCTTGTCCCACTGACGGGAGGCCGGTTAATGACTTGGATGACTCCTTGGGGGCCTCCTACCGCAGACCAGTCGGTAATTTCTCCGGTAAAGATTTTCACGACTTGTTGAGGGGTTAATCCCCGTTGAAAGGGGTTATTGACACTCACTGTGAGGGCAATTTTATCTTGAGACACCCGCAATGCGGTTAACCCCTGTTGTTTTTCCTCTGCGGTGAGGGGACGGGAGGCCGCGGCAATATCTGCGCTGCCACTAATGACCGCTTGAATGCCGTTAGAAGTCCCGGCGGCCTGGGTATTCACGGTGGTCCCTGGGAATTTCTGCTCAAACCCTGTTTTTAACGCCTCATTAATCAGTACCATACTGGTTGAACCGTTAATATTGATGGTTGTGCCTTGGGGAAGGCTACTGGGGACAGAAAAGGGGGTTTGGTCAGTATTTTGGCCTTGGCCAGAGGAGGGGTTTTGCGCGGTTTGCGGGGTATTTCCCCCAAATAATATTCCCCTAAAGAAAAATAACGCCCCACCAATGATGCCTAATGTAATAATTAGCGCAATAACTAGAGCCAGGGTATCTTTTTTCTGTGACATGGTTGAAATTCTGATAAGACTGAATGTGAACTACAGTAGATTGACCGATTATTTCTTAGCGCAACCGCACAAACACTTTTATAAGATTTGGGAGAGCATTTGATAGACGAGACGAAATAGGGTGGCGATCGCAACGACGACAGCCCCCGCTAATACCCCAATAAATAACACCCCGACAAAGTTCGGTAAACCCATAGTCGCAATCAGGGTTTCTATGCCTGCATTACCACTCAGAAAGGGAATAAACGCCACTAACAGCCAACTAACTCCCCCAATGATAATTAAGTCAAATTTCTCGATCCAACGGCGATATTGGGCATAAATTAAGCCTCCTAGACTCATTCCCAATAACCCAACACTCACTGGGTTCACACTGCCCAATAAACTACTCAAGGCAATATGTAACATCGCCCCTTCAAACCCAGTAAATGCAGCCCCTCCTAAGAACTCCATTAAGGAATAAGTCGAACCCGTCTGGACGGGAGAGGGAGAGGGAGAGGGAGGGGTTGAGGTGGGTGGGTTTTGGGTGGGTTGAGTGGTGGGAAACTGGCCACCTCCCCCACCTGACGCAACGGAGGGAGGGGGAGAGGTGACAGGGTTGGGGTTTTGGCTGGTGGTTGCATGGGGGGAAGTCTGACTGGGTGGAGCTTGGGTTGGTGCAGACTGGGGGGGTGGGGGTGATGTCTCTTGGCTAAAGGCTTGTAAGACATCTCTGGCCGACTGGAAGCGATCGCGCGGGATAGGATTAAGCATCGTATCTAAAATATTAGCCAAGCGATCGCTCACTTGCGGTGCGTGGCTTCGCCATTCCCAACAATTATTATACGCATCAAATAACTCATCCGTCGGCTTCCCCGTCAACAACACCAAACAAGTGGCCGCCAACGCATACAAGTCCGTCGAAGGATACACCTGGGCCCCCTGCATTTGTTCCGGGGGGGCATACCCCATCGAATAAATCCCCGTCGAACGGCCAGTCCCTTGGCCGGCCCCGGCAGTCACTTGTTTCACTGCCCCAAAATCCAACAAATACAGGCGGCCATTCTTATCCCGCATAATATTAGACGGCTTAATATCCCGATGGAGGACATTTTTCTGGTGGATAAACGACAGAATGCCCAACACCTCCGCCATCACCTCTAGGACTTCCTCCTCACTGTAACTCCCCTTATGGGCTTGTTCCTGCTCTAAATCTTCCCCATCAATATACTCTTGCACCAGATAGAAAAACTGGTCTTGTCGTTTCCCATCCTGACTGGCCACCACCACCGGAAAATAGGCAAAAGAATCGGGAATTTGCTTATGTTCCCGGCCAATTTCCTCCAACACCAGAGCCTCCTGTTCAAAGAGATTCTGGGCTTTTTCCAGGGATTTCGGGTCTAAATCTCCAGAGGGGAGAAACTGCTTGACTACACAGGTTTGCAGTCTAGCACTGTAGCGATCGCGGGCTAAAAACGCCGCCCCAAACCCCCCTTGGCCCAACAATTGAACCGGGAGATATCGCCCCCCCAAAATTAACTCCATCCCACAACTGGTACAATACCGTTGCTGAGAGGTTTTCAGCGTGTTCGGATCATCCAAGTCAGGGAACAAATTGCGAGGGTTAGGACAAGTTGGACGAGTGCAAATAATTTCCATGAATTACGCAAGAGACGAAACAAGCAACAATCAGCCATTGACCCACAAGGGCAGTCTCCTAAAGGTTAACCTCTGACGTGGACTCTGGACAAAGTTTTTTTCTTGGTTGTTTGTTATTTGTTGTTTGTGGAATAGGGAACAGGGAACAGTAAACAGTAAACAGTAATGTTGTTTGTTCTGGGTTCTTTGTTCCCCCCCATCTCCCCCATCTCCCAAACCCATCACCCAAACCCCTTACGAACCAAATTGGCAATTTGTTCAGCACTATCAATAACCGCCAAAGTTCCCGCCTTCTCCGCCATCTGGGTTAACTGACTCGGCGCATTTAATAACTCTAACACCGCCTTTTCTAAAATCTCAGCCGTCAGTTGATCTTGCCGATAAATCCAAGCTGCCCCCGCCTCTTGAAAGGCTTTAGCATTATAAAACTGGTGATCCTCCGCCGCAAACGGATAAGGGATAAGCAGAGAAGGAGTTTTTGTCACCGCTAACTCCGTTAAAGTCCCGGCCCCGGCACGACTAATGGCTAAATTCGCCCGTTGTAGGAGTCCCGCCACATTATCGTAAAAAGGACGGGCAAAATAATGGGGGTGTTGGAATGTCTCCGCATCCGGATCGCGATCGCCCGTTAAATGGACCATATAAGCCCCCGTTTCCAGCCAAGCCTTTGCACTATCTCGCACCCGTTGATTGACCGCTACAGCCCCTTGTGACCCCCCTAGAATGACAATTAAAGGCGCATCGTCGGGGATGGGAAAATCATCGAGGGGTTGGGGGGTGAGAAATTCCGAGCGAACGGGGGTACTCACCCAAACGGTTTTCGGTTTCGGGAGGTGTTCCCCCGCAAGGGAAAAACCGATGGCGACGGTATGACAGAGGGGGGCCAGCAAACGAGTCACTTTCCCTGGAATGGCGTTGGCTTCGTGGAGAATCACCGGAATACCCCGCAGACGAGCCGCTAAAATGGCCGGGGCGGCAATATATCCCCCAGTGGTGAAAACTGCATCAATTTTTAAGTCTCCCAACAGTCGCCACACCCGCCACACAGAGGTAATGAGCCGTTGTAGGATAAACAGGGATTTAATCCCCCGTTGTTGAAACCCCTCTACGTTGATGGTGTGAAGGGGATAATCTTGGGGGACTAGGGTAGTTTCGAGACGGTTAGGGACTCCTAACCAGTCAATTTTAGCGTTTGGGAATTGTTGGGCAACGGCTAAGGCGGGGAATAAATGCCCTCCTGTACCACTGGCCGCAATGAGAAGATGAGGTTTTGGAGACACGGTAACGTTTTAGGCGATTGGGCTACTTATTACTCTTATCATGTTAAGTGAAGTCTTAATCATTGTAGGGCTGGCATTGCCCACCCTACAGGGTTTCCGGATTTTTTAAGGTCTTTGGAGACCGGATTTCCTATCAACCCGTTTTTAACGGGTTTAAGTTATTAGCCCTGGGTTGAAACCCAAGGTGTATTACTCAATGTTTTGTTTAATCTTTCGCCACGATTTGAGCCAATTCAGTAACTCAGTTTGGGAAACTTTTTTATGAGTTTTTATGGCTTTTAAGAATTGGGATAGCTGATAGGTAGATTGTCCGGTTTGCTGTTGCCATGCCGCGCCAACGGTTGGTAAGTCTGTTGAAGTATTGCCTAAGCCAAGTTTGTTTTGTAAGTGTTTTTGATGGGCTTTTCCTAATGTTTGTAAGACAAAGTTATGGGTGGCAGCTTTTTGTAATACTGCGGCTAGGGCTTCTATATAAATTTTGCTGTTATTTTCGGAGGGTTGTGTAATTGGTTTCGGTTGTCCAAAGCGACGGTTTAGGGCAATGAGGGTAATAATTACCATAATAATTGTTTGCATAAATACCGGATAAAGGGGGGTTTGTTGTATATAGTTAAAGAAGTTGGGTTCGCTGTCTAGTTTGTCTTCTAGGGTGTCTTTGTCTTGGTAGCCATGAATATATTCATCAACCCAAATTTTTGGGGGAGTTGGGTTTGGTTGGAAGGGGGAATTTTGCAGAGTTTGGCTATGGGCTTTTAGGGTATTATTGAGGAAAAATTCGTGGTTGGGTGTCGAGAGGGCGAGGTAGGTGAGAAGTTGATAGTTGGCGGTATAATTTTGATAGGCGTTGGCGGCTAAATAGGGGGTGGTACTGTAGATAATTTGTCCGTCTCCCATGGATTTTCGCCAGACTATTGCCCCGTATTGATCTTTGAGAATGGCTTGTTCTGAAGGGTTAAGTTGATGTCGTCTTTTGGTGTCAATTTTGACTGTTCCCAAGGGGGTATTATAAAGGTTACTAAATTCGGCTTGGGTGGGGGTTGTTTGGACTCCGAGTAACAGGAAGGTGTTACCTGCTTTAACCCAGTTTTCTTCTTCTGGGGTAAGGCTAAAGGGGAAGGGGTTGCTATAAACTCGTAGGAAGGTTGTGGGGGGTTGGGTGGACTCTGGGAAGGTGTCGAAGGGTTTTCTCCAGCGTTGGATGGTGGCGTTGGTTTCGTTTTGTACATATTCGTACCATGCCCCGTAGCCATCGGGAAAGCGATTGTAGGTTGATCCCTGGGTTTGGGGGTTGTTGTTGGGGGCAAAGAGGAGGGTGAGGGTGATGAGGGTAAATAGCGCGATCGCGCCCCACAATTGCAGTCGTTTTGGTATAGTCATAGTTGAGAAAACGCCCGTTGACAATCTTCAAACAGCGATCGCGTGGCCGTCACCCGGCCAAACCGCAAACTCTGATGAGTCGTAATTAAAAACTGATACGCTTCAGGTTTCGGCAATTCTTGAATAATGCGCAAATATTCCCCATCGGTCCGACTCGCTTGTTGTTGGGCAATCCCCTGGTCATGGAGACGCTGTAACATCGCCATATAAAGGCAAAAACAGGCTTGAGTATAGTTTCCCCGACGTTGAGACTGTTGACTTCGGGACAACCACTGGGACAGTGTTACCGGAGAGTCTGGGGAATGGGAAACAGGAGTTTGGAGGGAAGGTTGGAACAACTGATACAAATAAGGACTCAACAACTGCCACAACATCCACCCCAACCAAAAAACCACTCCAGCCAATACCATCCAGAATACCACTTGTGAGAAGGCTTCCCACCAAACAGAATTCGTCCAGTCCATCCCATCATTGTCAGATTGAGACTGGGTATGATATTCATACCACTCCCCAATCCGACGTTGTAACTGATGCAATTGCCACCCAATACCGTTTTCTTGATAACTCACTTTTTGTTGGTTATAGGTTGTAGGTCTAGGGGTTTAGAAACCGGGTTTCTTATATCAATTTAGGTGAAATATTCCCATTTTATATAGAAACCCGGTTTCTTACTTTTCTGATCCATTATCAACTACCCAATCACCTCTCGCTTTAAATAGGGTTGTAACACCTTGGGAACTGTCACCGTCCCATCTGGTTGCTGATAATTCTCCAAAATCGCCGCCATAGTCCGTCCAACCGCTAACCCAGACCCATTTAAAGTATGCACATATTGAGTCCCCTTTTTCCCTGGTTCTTTAAAGCGAATATTAGCCCGTCTCGCTTGGAAATCACCACAATTAGAACAACTCGAAATCTCCCGATATTGCCCCGCAGACGGCAACCAAACCTCTACATCATAACATTTCTTGGCACTAAAACCTAAATCTCCCGTACATAATTCAATCACCCGATAGGGTAATAATAACTCCTCTAAAATTGCCGTGGCATTGGCCAACATTTTTTCGTGTTCCTCCTCCGATGTTTCCGGACGAACTAACTTGACCATTTCCACCTTATTAAACTGGTGTAAGCGAATTAATCCCTTGGTGTCTTTCCCATAACTTCCCGCTTCCCGACGGAAACAAGGGGTATAAGCACAATGATAAATCGGTAATTGATTAGCCTCTAAAATATCATTGCGATAGAGGTTCGTGAGGGGAACTTCTGCGGTAGGAGTTAACCAGAGGTCATCTTCTGCACATTGAAAACTTTCTTCGGCAAATTTTGGCAGTTGTCCCGTTCCTTTCAGTGTTTCACTATTCACTAAAACCGGAGGCATGACTTCTAAATATCCTGCCGCAATTTGTTGATCGAGCATAAAATTAATTAAAGCTCTTTCTAAGGCCGCACCCATTCCGATCAAGTTTACAAAGCGACTTTGGGAAATTTTTACTGCGCGAGTGGATTCAATAATGCCTAATTTTTCGCCAATTTCCCAATGGGGACGACAGGTTTCAGGGTTTTTCAGTAAATAGTCCTCTCCCCAACGGGAAATTTCGACGTTTTCATCTTCACTTTCACCGAGAGGGGTGCTATCACTGGGTAAGTTGGGTAAATTGAGAATTAATTCCTCAATTTCAAATTTTAACCCCTTTTCTTGGGGTTCAAGGTCGGCCAGTTGTTGTTTTAGGTCGTTTCCTTCTGTTTTTAACTCTTGAATTTCGGGACTTGCGGGGTTGGTCCCTCCTTTTATTTTTTGTCCGATTAATTTACCAATTTCATTACTACGCGCTTGCAATTGACCGCGTTTTGTGGTTAGTTCGCGCTGTTGTTGGTCTAAGTCCAGTAAGGCAGTGAGATCATATTGATCACTCCGTTTCTGGAGTTGTGCTTGAATCTCTTGGGGGTTTTCTCGAATTTGTTTCAGGTCTAACACGGATTTTGTTGTTTGACTGTGATCGCTATTGTATTATCTATCATTTAACAAAGAACCAATAACCAATAACCAATAACCAATATTATTTTTTCTGGAAAATCACGGATAGGTTATTGGCGGGCATTGAGACTTTCTTGACAAATTGTAGGTTTTGTGTATTGGCTAATTCAATGACATCTTCTAGATTGCGGATTCCCCATTGGGGGTTGCGGGTTTGTAGGGATTGATCAAAGGCTTCGTTACTGGGGGCGGTGTGTTGGTTATTTTCTTTATAGGGTCCGTATAAGTAGAGAATCCCCCCAGAGGGTAAAAGGCGATTTGCACCCGCTAGAAGCTCTCTACAGGCTTCCCAGGGGGAAATGTGAATCATGTTGATATTGACGATCGCGCTAACAGGAAACTGCGCTAAGTCCACGGTATCAAAGGGTTCCGTCTCCAGGGGCCAAGGACGCTCACAGACATCTAACGCTAATGGAGGATGTAAGTTATCCCCAGACTGAAACTTTTGCCAGGCCGCAATACTCGCTCTCGCGTCTGGGTTGGGATCACTGGGTATCCATTGCAGTTGGGGGAAGTGAGGGGCGAAAAATACTCCATGTTCCCCTGTGCCACTGGCCACCTCTAAAACCGTTCCCTCAGTCGGTAACACGGTTTTTAAAACCTGCAAAATGGGTTCACGGTTGCGGAGGGTTGCGGGAGCAGATTGTCGAGCATCCATAGTCATGAGTTCTATTCCTATCCAGTCTGACTAAAATCATGTCCTAAGACCTGATAAACTTGCCGTTGAATAAACAACTCTACCAGATCATCCTTGATTTTATTTTTCTCGGCTTCTTCTCGTAAAATACGCAGGGTTAACCCAATGCCTAATGGACGCTTATAAGGTCGATCTGCTGCCGTTAAAGCATCATAGACATCGGCAATCATCATCATTTGGGTTTGAATGGGGATGTTTTCCTCGGTGACTCCTAGGGGATACCCTGTGCCATCTAGTTTTTCGTGGTGACGGTAGGCAATGATGGGAATATCTTGTAAATCTCTAGTCCAAGGAATGCGCTTGAGAAACTCGTAGGAATGGGTGACATGAGCTTCGATGGCTTTTCGTTCTTCGGGACTTAAATTGCCCCGTGGGAGCATTAATTGGGTCATTTCCTCTTGGGTGAGGAGGGGTTTTAATGTGCCGTCGATATCCCGATAACGGTATTCTGCTAAGGCGGTGAGTTCGACGAATAGTTCATCGGAGAGAACCTGAAAGCGTTTCGTGGCGACAGCTTCCGGTTCGTTCATGTTTTCGATGAATTGGAGATAGCGTTGGAGTTGCGCGATCGCGCTTTGCAACTGTTCCTCCAATTCCTGTAACTGACGACAATGGGAACACCCCTCCACATCTCCCGACTGATGAAAATGGGCCGGATGTTCCACTAAATATTTAAATTTCTGCTCCGCACAGTCCATTTGTAAAGTCCGTTGGGCTACCGCAAACCGTTGGCGAATCACCTCTAACTGTTCCGGATAGAGCTTTTTGCGCTTATTGAGCAGGGTTTCTGGGACACTAATTTTGCCAAAATCGTGGAGAAGGGACGCATAACGCAATTCTTGAATTTTACGGTCATTGAAAAGCTGCGATCGCAGTCTTCCCGTTTCCACCTCATTCACCTCTAAGGCCAATTGCACCGTTAAATCCGCCACCCGTTCCGAATGTCCCGAAGTCGTGGGATCACGCGCTTCAATGGCCTGCACCGACGCTCGCACAAACCCCTCAAACAAGTTCTCAATATTCTCCTGTAAATTATTCCGTTCAATGGAAATGGCCGCCTGAGATGCTAAAGAGCGAACAATCCGTTCTTCCTCCTGTGAATAGGGTTGTGTTACTTCTAGAGCATTATCTGGGGTGATGGGAATATCTGCCTGAATCTTACGATTAATCAACTGTAACACCCCAATTAACTCCCCTTCCATATCCTGCATCGGTAACACCAACACCGAACAAGTCCGATAGTTAAAATCACTATCAAAATTGCGATCAAGCTGGTAAGGAAGTCCAGGCAACAAATTATGAGCATCGGGAATATTCAAACTCCGTCCCGTTAGGGCTACATATCCCGCCAAACTCTTGCGAGTAAGCGGAATCGTAAACTCGTGAAACGATGCAGAGGGGAGGGAATCATTTTGCGCGACTTTGAACACGAGACACCGCTTTTTGTCTCTTTTTTCCACTAAAAAGACACTACCCGCGTCACTACAAGTAATTTCTCGACTCTTGCTCAAAATTAAATGCAATAATTCCTGTAAATCCTGTATTCCGGATAACGCTGTGCCAATAGACAGTAATTTTTCAATAAGTTCCACTCGTCCGTGATCTGTAAATGAGGACTCTAAAGTATCAAACAGTAGAGAAGGGGAAGAAAATGCAGTCATCGCTGATGAGGAGGATAGGCTAGTATCCATTAGGTTTAGTTAATCTGATTGGTTTGCAAAAGGATGCAGTGAGGGGTTTAGACAAACTCATAGCTGTCCGTGTCCCACTGGTCTCTTGTCACCTAGTCATCTGTTTCTCTCGCAACTGCCGCAGGATCCTTCGCCAGCTAGTCAACCCATCCAGTCAGGGATTTAAGTCCAATGTACGACAAAGATAGGTACTTTTCAGCGACTGAAAACAATCCATACTGTGATCTATTGCACTGGCACAGACCCTTTAGGACATTTTAACGCTTCTTTGGCTCGAGGTTTGAGTGGTAAACTGGGCGGAGTCGGAGAAGGTTGTTCCGTTTTGCATAAATTGGCAACAGCATTTACTTCTTCTTGGGTTGTTTCAATATAGATAATACCCGTATAACTCGATAATCCTTCCTCTTGAGCAAAGGCTTTCATCTCGAAACTGTGCGGAGGCTCGCCATGGGACAGTAAGGTATAATTATATTCTGGGGTATCGAGGTTAAAGTCAAGGTTTAAGTTTTCCATTGAGGCCGCAAACTCCCCATTGGTTTTATAGTACGCTTCTTGACCGCGAGTCACCGCTTGGAGGTAAAATTTAGCTTGGTCTTCCCCGTTGGGAGTCGGCATTTTTAAATTGAGTTGACATCCCGTTAACACCACAGGGGTAAGCAGTAAGAACGTTAGGCGAATTGGAAAATTAATCAGAAGGGATTTCATGAGTATTTTCACTGAATACAATACTCTTGACTACATTTTCTAGGGAATAAGTTCCGGTGAAGGGAAAAAAATTGTTGATAGTGGATAGGGGAGTTGGGAGTTGGG
>NZ_JAQMSD010000215.1 GCF_028330525.1 Spirulina sp. CS-785/01 | reverse complement strand
TCCTTCACCAGTTTTAATGCAGTGCGAAGCTGAGAAGTGCCGTTGCCGTCTTTCTGCCAGCCCTCACGCACATAAACCGAGGCTATCTTTTCGAGTTCTGAGATACAAAATTGCTGTCCAATCATCACGGGAGAAAAGCCCTTACCAGAACGCGCACCCTTGCGCCCACTGGTCAAGTCAACATCAGCCCTCACTTTCTCGTAGCCGATTGCTGTTACCGGGCATTGCGGCTGTGTCCTAGATTTACCTAGTTGGGCGAGATTCCACCCCCTTACAGCTAATCCGGTCTAGAGAAACGACCAGTAGTGTTAATCCGCAATACCCCTGGAGAGCTATTCGCAGCTACGGGAAGGTTATCTCTCCCCACTCCCCCACCTCACGAAGTAGGTGGGGGTCATTGAACTATTTTTTCCGTCCGGCGACAGGAGGGGGGAGATTTTTCCCACTAGACGACCCATTCCCATTATGATTGCCATTTAACGAGGGAGTGGCAGTAGCGAGGGCTTCTGGACGGCTTCCAGGTAAGGCTGTGGTCTCATCTTCCCCTTCGTAGGTTTCTGGGGGTGGCATTTCTACCCCGTTAATGACTCCCCCTAAAATGGGCATTTCCGCTTCAACCATCTGATCTAACATCGCCCCCACTTCTTTCCCCCGACTCACCCCTGGACGGGTGACAATGATTAAGCCATCAGTGAGGGGTTGTAACAATAAGGCATCATTGGCATGGTTTAAGGCTGGGGTGTCCATAATGACCATATCAAAGCGTTGTCGGGCATCTTCGACTAATCGCCGCATTTCACTGGACTCGACGATGGAAGCCGCTTTGCGCTGGGGCCCGGCACTGGGGGCAAGATAGAGGTTTTCCACGAGGGGAACGAGGCGAACACATTCATTGTGGGAACTATAATAGGCGAGGGGTTCGGATTGTGCGTCGGGGTCAACGGCCAGTTGAACGGCTGGAGCGTGGGAGGGCGATCGCATATCCCCTTCAATCAATAAGGTCCGTTTTCCGGCATAGGCCGCCGCAATAGCTAAATTATAGGCTGCGGTGCTTTTCCCTTCCTCACGTCCCACACTGGTCACTAAGACCACTTTAGAGTTTTTTGGAGCAGAACGGCGCAAGGTACTGCGACAATGTTCATAAATATCCAAATAGGGCAAATTTTTCCCCGTGATTAAAGTGGGAATGGCCTGTTTTTCAGTTTTCTCTAACCAAGGCAACTCGGCCAACACCAGAATTTCTCGCTCTGAGAGTAAGGCCCGCAGTTCTTGAGGGGTATGGAGTCGAGGGTCGAGGAAGGAAAAGGCTAAAATAACTACTGCTCCGGCAATGCCCCCGCCGACAATTCCCGCCAAAATGACAATAACGGGGTTGGGCGGTTCGGAAACGTCGGGTTTTTGCTCTTGAATCATAGGTTCTTGGGCAATGGAGAGGTTTCCGGTGGTTTCGGCTTCTGCGGACTGTGCATCCACTAAACGGGCTTGCAGGCCATTGTAGAATTGTCGCTTTAATTCCAATTGTTGCTGCAACCGCGTCATTTCTAATTGTTTGGTGGGAAACTGCTCATAGTCTCGGCGCATTTCCTGTTCATTGCGTTGTAGCACCTGTAATTGACGAGCCAAGGATTCTTTTTGTGCTTCTAGTTCGAGAATTTGGTTGGCTAAGTTCTGGCGAGTGGGATCAAGACTGCTATCTTGACGAATTTGTCGGGGGGCGGCTTCAAAGACATCATCATTGCCAATCACTTCGTTGGCCCGTTCAATGAGCAACTGTTCGTAACTGGCAATTTGATCAATTAAGGCTTCCATTTGGGGATGGGCTGGCCGTAAGTCCTTGGCGAGCATTTGTTGTTGGGTTTCTGCTTCGAGAATTTGCGCTCGCAGTTGGGCAATGATGGGATCGGCACTTAAAGCGGCGGCGGTGGCGGCTTGTTCGGGGGTGAGGTTTAATTGATCGCTGAGGCTATTAATTTGGGATTCAATGCCTTCGAGTTGTTGTTGGAGTTGTCTTTGCTGTTGTTGGGCAGCACTGATGGCGGCAAAGAGACTCCCATCTTGGGCAGCAATCATGGATGAGCCTTGCTGGCTCATGTATTGGTAGAATTGTCGTTCTGCTACTTGGAGGTCTTGTTTGGCTTCGTTGACTCGTTCTTTGAGGGCTTCAATTTGCGATCGCAATTGTGCCGTATTAAAGAGACGACTCTGCTCTACCATCTCCGTGAGCATGACTTCTAGGGTCTTTTGTGCCAGTTCCCTTTGTTTCGCAGTATATTGAACTTTAATTAATTGTGGCCCTGCGGCTTCCCCTTCTTTTTGTTCGGGAAACTCAATTTTGATATTTTTGAGAAATCTTTTCGGCTTTTCCAGCATCTGGGCGGCTTTCGCCCCTTCTGACATCACCTGTTCATTGAGGAGGAGTTGCTTGGTAATGGCGTTGCGGCCTTGTTCGAGCAAATTCTGTCCGGTTTGTGTGGCGATGGGCGGCGGACTACTATAGGTTAACAGTCCAATGGCTCTATATTTGGTCGGGGGAGGCGGCTCTGGGGGCAAAATAGCTACAACACTAGCTGCTCCCAACACTAAGCCAGCTACTGCAACACCGATATATTTATTTTTCTCGAAACTAACTAAAAAACGTTTAACAATTGGAGCAGCCATAGCAGGTGACACAAGTGCGACACTGCCCCTACTATAGCAAGAGAACACCGACTTTTATTGTTGACTCGGTGGGATTGCAAGTTTTCTTATCGTAATTTTATTGTTGAGGCGGGATTGAACGGGGTGGGCTAATTCAACGGTAGCGGGGATATAGTCTCCGGCAATGGGTGCGGTGTAGGTGGGAATGGCACTGGCGACTAAGGCGATATGGCGATCGCTAACAATTAAACCCTGAGACGGATCATAACCCCGCCACCCCGCCCCCGGCAAATAAATTTCTGCCCAAGCGTGCAAGTCCCATTCTTGCATATCTGGATCGCCTTCTTGGTAGCCACTGACAAACCGACTGGCCAACCCCATCACCCGGCACACTTCCATAAAAAGAACCGCTAAGTCTCGACATGATCCTTCTTTCTGTTGCCAAGTTATCCCTGCACTCTGAGGCTGTCCGGTCTCCCGAAAAATATAGTTACACTGGCTATAAATATGCTGGTTGAGGTCATTTAAAAATTGCTTAGGATCATGACCTACATTTTGGGCAATTTCCTGCGCTAAGGTAATAATATCAGGGTCAAAGACGGTTTGATAGGGGCGTAAATAGGGCTGGAGTTGTTGTTGTAAAGAGCTAGGATAATCAAAGGGGAATTGTTTGGCCCAAGACTCAATATTCAGCAGATAGTTAAATGGGTTTTCTTGTCGGGTTTCTACTTCTGTTTTTACAACACATTCAAGGGATTCTGTCAAGGTTTTAAACCAAATTTTAATTAAATAATTCCCATCAAGATCATGATAATGGGAAATATTCTCTGGTTGGGGGTTAATTGCTAACTGGAATTGATAGACATTTTGCCAAGCATCCGAACGAGGATGCAGCCGCAACACATGAGGCCGCAAAGATACTTTTTGCGAGTAAGAATAAGTCGTCCGATGACAAATCTGGTAGTACACTTTTTGAGTGGATAGTTGATAGTTGATAGTTGATAGTTGATAAGCTGTTGTGCATTTAAATGGGTATGTGATAGTCGGGAACAGGGAACAGGAAACAGACAAGAGATTAGGGAATTTTGTCTAAATTTGGAAAACCCCATTTAAATGTGTTTTAGCTTAGTTAATAGTTAATAGTTGAACCACAAAGATACAGGAAGATAGGGGAGATAGGGGAGAACAAAGAACTCAGAACAAATTAATTATCAATTATCCATTATTAATAAGGGCGTTGTCCCACATAATTTCCGGGGGGATTATAATTACAAACCCACACCTCTCTATTCTCATTTCTTGCCATACCACATCCCACTTCCTTCGTGTCTTCCCAAACCACTTGGGTATAGTGACCACACATTTCCCCAGGGGTACAGCTATTGGTCGCATAATCATAATATTCTACCTCATTTCCCCACATATCTACCACTCGTTCAGGGCTTAATTGTTGTCCCGATGCTGTGGCTAAATTTTCCCCATAATTAGAATTTTGACGGTGTTCAAAGGAATTCTCGCGGATTAGCGTTTCCGCCCATTCTTGGGCATAATTTGCTAAAGTGGGCGACCATTGTACGGGGGGAACACCAACTTTGGCTCGCCATTTGTTATGGGCTGCTAACATTTGTTCAATCCCCGCTTGCGAACTCAGATCATAGACATTGGTTTCTATCCCCGCATTTTGCGCATCCTCTAAACTGCGAATGCGGTCAACTGATACCCCTTCTTCAGTTGTATTATCTTCGACATAGAGAACAGTGTATTTTTCCCCCTCTTGACTATTCCATTGCCAACCCATTAATCTGGCTTCTAACCATTGGTTATTTCTTAACACATAGACGGGTTGACCATCGAGGGGAAAGGTGGGGTTTTGTGCTACCATTTGCGGAGACGGCCAAGGTAATTTTTCAGCTAAAGCGGAAGGGGAGAAACTCAGAAAGGCTTTTTGAGGATCGGTATTCTGGGCAGGATGAGAATTTTGCTGTATAGTGGTTAAGGTGATGCCGAATAAAGCCGTTGTAATTAATAGGGAGAGTTTGGGGATAGAGTCCATAATACTTGACTAAAATACTTGACTAGGGCAATAGGGGTTCAAGATTCTTATTTTCATTGACGACACACAGGTGAGAAAGTTCAATTTGTGCTAGTTTTACCCAGGGAAGTCATCTATAACAGGTGATCATTCAGGAATTGTTGTTAACCAAGACAACAACAACCAAGACAACAACAACCAAGACAACAACAACCAAGACAACAAGACAACAACGACGTTTTCCGGATGATACCAGTAAACCAGTCAGAGCAGGGAGAGGGGTGTAACCTGTTATGCCATTTGGGGGAAATTTTGCGGTTGACCTCTAGTTAATTCGAGAGAGAGTCCAATCTTGGTAGAATGATAACAGCGATCGCGCAAAATCCGACACTGTGACATTACAATTCCCCACCCCCCATCTCGAAACCCTTCGCACCCATGCAGCCACCACCTACCCCCAGGAATGCTGCGGTATTCTATTAGGCAAAAACCAGCACATCCTAGAAATTCGTCCCACAGAAAACGGTTGGAGTGCTGACTATGAGACTCTCTTAGCCACAGCCACAGGACTGACAATGGAGAATCGAGGCAAACAAGATAGTTTTATCATATCGCCCCAAGACCTATTAAACGCGCAGAAAGACGCAAGAGAACGGGAATTACAAATTATCGGCTTTTATCACTCCCATCCCGATCATCCTGCAACCCCCTCGGAATTCGATCGCGCGATCGCCTGGCCCGACTACTCCTATTTAATCATCACCGTCCCCCAAGGCCAACCCGGAGAACTCCGCAGTTGGCAACTCGACTCCCAGGGCCAATTTCAACCCCAACCCATCCAAATCACCGCCTGATTTCCCTAGAATATGCTAGAACAGTGAATAGGAAAGTGTCAGCATCGATCCATGACTCGCAAATTATCCACCCGTTTAGCCGCCAGTGTTCTTCGTTGCGTCCTCACACTGGGAACAGTAGGAACATTCACCCTACTCAACCCCGGAGAAACCCCCAACCCCCTATCCTCCCAACCCATCTGGGCCCAAACCCTAGACGAAGAAACCAGCATTCGCGTCTATGAAAAAGCCAACCCCGCCGTCGTCTCCATTGAAGCCAACTCAGACACCGGAAGTGGTAGTATTATCCGAGCCGATGGTTTAATCTTAACCAACGCCCACGTCGTCGAAAACACCTCCACCGTCCGCGTCGAATTAGCCGATGGGCGACAATATCAAGGCCAAGTCCTCGGCTATGCCAATAATAATCTAGACCTCGCCCTCGTCAAAATTCCAGAAGTTAATAACCTCCCCACCGTCAGTTTAGCCCCTAGCGGCTCAGTCCGAGTCGGTCAAAGAGCCTTTGCCATTGGCAACCCCTTCGGACAATTTCAAGGCACATTTACCACCGGAATTGTCAGTCGTATCGACGAAGAAAAAGGACTCATTCAAACCGACGCGGCCATCAACCCCGGTAACTCCGGCGGCCCCTTACTCAATAGTGACGGAGAATTAATCGGCGTAAATACCGCCATTTTCAGCAGTTCACGGGATGCGGGCAACATTGGCATTGGGTTTGCCATTCCCGTCGCCAAAATTCGCCCCTTCCTCACCGCCGTCGAGGAAGGCCGCGCCTCCCAAACCGCCAGAGTCCGACGGCCCAACCCAGACAGTGTGCAACCCCCCCAACCCCTCCGCCTCAATCAATCCGTGCAAGGCCGTTTAGAACCAGGTGATAATATCTTATCGGGGGATAATAGTTTCTTTGATGCCTATCGCTTTGAAGCCACCGCAGGTACACGCATCAACATTGAAATGTCATCCGGGCAACTTGATCCTTATCTCATTCTCATTGCCCCAGATGGCTCAGAAGTGGCACAGGATGACGATGGGGGAGGGGGGCGCAATGCTCGTATTGTCGCCACTTTACCTCTGAGTGGCACTTATTTATTAATGGCTAATTCCTACACTAGGGGAGAAACCGGAAATTATCAACTACAAGCAAGGGCTAATAGTACCGCCAGTCCTTCGGCTACAGGGGTATTATTACAACAGGAAGGCTTTTTAGGGACTCAAAATCTTCGTTTACCCGACGGCAGTTTTTATGAGGAGTATCGCTTTGAGGGAAGGGCGGGCCAGTCGGTAACGTTGACGTTGGAGAGTCAAGAGTTTGATACTTATTTAATTTTACTCAATGCCCAAGGGGATAAGTTAGCGGAAAATGACGATGTAACGGATGGGAATACCAATTCTCGCCTCACGGTAAATTTACCCCGCACGGGGGTTTATCGAGTGTTGGTGAATTCTTATCAGCAAGGGGAGAGGGGCCGCTATCGGTTAACGGTAAGGTGAGGGGTTGAGAGGAGAGAAACCGGGTTTCTATGGGGATGTATTTTGTTAGCCCTGGTTTTATATAGAAACCCGGTTTCTGAGTTAATCTAACTTACAATGTCAAAGATTGAGGGTTATGTTCGATTAACTGGGCTAAGTCACGGAGGAAAGCCGCCGCATCTGCCCCGTAAATGATTCGGTGATCACAAGTAATATTAACCTGCATCTGCCGTTTTACCCCCATTAAGCCTTCATCTGTCGCTACCACGTGAGGCCGAGATGCACCCACGGCTAAAATCGCGCCTTGGCCAGGTGGTAAAATGGCATCGAAGCGATCTACACCAAACATTCCTAGGTTAGAAATGGTGAATGTGCCGCTATTGTATTCATCGGGTTGCAGTTGTTTGGCTCTGGCTCGCTCTACCAGTCCTTTCCAGTTGCGAGAGAGGGAGTAAATGTCGATTTGATCGGCATTTTTTAAGACAGGGGTAATTAACCCACCATCGGGCATGGCTACGGCAATGGCTATATTAATATTATTGGCGTAATGAATGCCTTGATCGGTATAACTGGCATTGACGATGGGATGTTTCTGTAAGGTGACTGCAATGGCTTTGGCTAACAAGGCAGTCATGGTTACGCCTTTGGGCTTGATTTTCTTGTAAAGCCCGTCTAACGCATCGGTGGTGATGGTGTACCCTACATGGAAGTCTGGCACTTCGATGCTGGCCGTCATATTCTGTACTACGGCCTTTTGGAGGGTGTTCATGGGTTGCACTTCCCCTGGGGTGGCCGGTGTTTGACTGGCCGCGGGGGAGGGTTGAGTGATGTGGGTGGGGGCCGGGGTGGTGACTAAGGCGGTGCTGGTGGAAGGGGTGGAGGGTGTGGCGGGGGTTGCGCCGACGGCTTCTTCTACGTCGGAGGCGATGATCCGTCCGTAGGGGCCGCTGCCTTCGAGGGTGGAGAGGTCAACCCCTAGTTTTTTGGCTAATTTGCGGGCGCGAGGAGATGCGACAATGCGCCCGTTGCGGTTGCTAGATTGTTTTTGGGCTGGGGCGGCTTTGGGAGCTTCTGTGGGCTGTGTGGGGGTGTCTGTGGCTTGGGGTTGGCTCGGTTGAGAATGGCTGCTTCCGGTGGAGGGGGCTTGTTGTTGGGCTTTTTCAATTTCCTCTTGGGTTTCGGCGAGGAGTGCGATCGCGGCCCCCACGGGTGCTTCGTCCCCAGCTTCAACTAAAATGGTGGCGAGATACCCTTCGTGGAACGATTCTACGTCCATATCGGCTTTGTCGGACTCCACCACGACGACGGTTTCCCCTTTTTGGACTTTCTCACCAGGGGATTTGGCCCAAGAGACAATTTTCCCTTGAGTCATGGTGGAACTGAGTGCAGGCATGAAAATATCGTGGATCATGGAGGGTTTTGACCTTTCTGTGGCTGATGACTACAAATGACTAGAAGGTTTAATTTTACCGTGAATTGGTCATTGGTGAGGGGAGATGGGGGAGATGGAGGAGATGGGGGAGATGGGGGAGATGGGGGAGATGGGGGAGATGGGGAAAACAAAAAATATCTTATTCCCGATTCCCGATTCCCGATTCCCGATTCCCTGTTCCGAAGTTCCCTGTTCCCTTTTTCACAAACAACAAAGAACAAATAACAAACTTATCTTTCGCCAAAAATGACCCGGCCTAGACGAATCATGGTTGCTCCGGCTTTAATGGCCAAGGGATAGTCCGCAGACATTCCCATGGAGAGTTCGGGGAGATTAAAGTTATAGTCGGGGTGGTTTTGGATTTCGTCACGGAGCGATCGCAGTTTCTCAAACCCCCCTAATGCCTCCTCCTCGGATAACCCCATCGGTAAAATCGTCATTAACCCGCAAATCTCTAAATGGCTTAATTTCTCGATTTCGGGTAAATCTGACCATAATTCCTCTAGGGTCCAGCCATATTTATCGGCATCAGGTAATACTTTCACTTGGAGGCACAGTTTGGGCGTTTTTTCTAATTCTCCCGCCAATCGATCTAAGCGTTTGGCTAGTTTGAGACTATCGCAGGTGTGAATCCAGGGGAAATGCGCGATCGCTTTTTTGGCTTTATTACTCTGTAAATGACCAATAAAATGCCAACAAATATCCGGTAAGTCCTGTAATTCTTCCTGCTTATCTAATGCCTCTTGGATGCGACTTTCTGCAAAGTCCCGAATTCCTGAATCATAGGCCGCTCGAATGGCCTTTGATGGAAAGGTTTTCGTTACCGCAATTAAACGCACGGTGTCCGGGACATTTTGGCGAAGTTTGGCCAAATTTTCTGCAATTGAACCAGTCATATAGCAGTAATCTGTAATTAGTAATTAATCATTAGTAATTAGTCAACTAATCCCAAAGTAATGTTGTCAACAATTCTACAAGTTTTGAGTTTTTGAACAGGTCAACAATTGATAAAAATCACTCTAATAATAGGCGATTTATAAAGCACAATTCTTTATTGAAATGTCCGTTTATAAATGGCATGAAGATTTTTATAATCTTGATCTGCTCCGATACGACGGAGTTTTCTCATGCGTGTTTCTACCAATAAACGAGCCTCAGAACGACCTAGGGGATCAAAACTCAAACCTTCTTTATTTTGAGACACTAAAAAAAAGAGTCGTTGAGCATATAACGTTGTAAACAGTTCCTGTTCTTGTTCAACAGGGCAAATTTTAAAGAGCAGACCAAAAGTGGGATGATTCAGATAAGTTTCGTAATTAGTCATTAGAATAGCAGCAAAAGCAATACCCGTGGTTAGTCGATGGAAATGTCAAAATGGCTATAATACCCTCTCGTTTATCCTTACGGTCATCTCCATTATCTGGTTTAGTTTGCACTCATGCAAGAGGATCAAATAAAATTAAGTCTTCAAAGAACGTTTGTGGATTCCAAAATGCTGTATCAATTGACTGAAATGAGCTTAGGGCAGTAAACCGTAAGAATAACAGGATTTTGACTCCGGTTTTGTGGGGTTTCACCAAGAAGGAAACCGATTAAGCCATCCATCCCCAAGTAAACCTAGCCCACCAAAATAATAATAACCCCACTAGAGCGATGCCATCCCATTGATGTAAACGGAGTTGATGCCATTGGACGCGATGTTCGTTGGGACTGGTAAAACCGCGCACCGACATAGCTACAGCGATTTGTTCAGCCCGCAATAATAAATTCTCTAACAATCGTTCTGCGACTACCAACCAAATTTTAGCACTCTGACGTAATCCTAGTTTTTTCCAATGGATGGCGCGGGTTCGGATGGAACGAAACAAGTTTTGAATTTCCTCTAACACCAAGGGGATAAAACGCAGGGACAGGGTAAGGGTAAGGGTGATCTCTGTAATGGGCAGTTTAAACCGTTCTAGGGGACGGAGCAAGTCTTCGAGGCCGGCGGTAATTTCTTCGGGGGCGGTGGTGAGGAGGTAGAGGGTGGTACTGTAGATGAGGACAAAGAGTAAGCTACTGATACGGATACCTAAATCGAGCGATCGCCGCGTCACATTCACTCGTCCCCACTCCCACAAAATATAATGATAGTCTGAGGCACTCACTTCAACGGCACTTGCGGGTAAACGGGGTTGATAGGTAATAGCGAGGCCGTCATTCATCACACAAGTGATCACAAAGGCCATTCCTCCCAAGATTAACAACCACCCCATCTGCTGTCGCCAAGCGCGAAAGGGAATTCTGGCACTCAGGGTAATCATAACCAAGACTCCGACTAACCCCAATCGCCATCCAGAGTTGGCCAAACTGGGGGTAAGCAAGAAACTCAGCAACCACCCCAGTTTCACTCTAGGATCAAGCCGATGTAGCCAAGTGACAGGCTGTTCAAGATACAATCCGATAGGTAGCGATCGTAGTAAGTCCATTTTTGTTGTTGGTTGTTTGTTTTTTGTGGTTGGTGGTTGGTTGTGGTCTGAACCTTGGGTTAAAACCCAAGGCTAACAGCGAAAAGCCGTTTTAACGGCTTAATATTTACTATTAACTGCAAACTATCAACTATCAACGGTCAACTAGGTAGCGATCGTAGTAAGTTGGTCTGCACCTTGGGTTAAAATCCAAGGCTAACAGCGAAAACCCGTTTTAACGGGTTAATATTTGCTATTAACTGCAAACTATCAACTATCAACGGTCAACTATCAACTACCATTAAACCTGCGTTGCTCGATTTGCCGTTCGTTCTAAATCTCGCCCTTTCTTCCCTCGCCAGAGAAAGCGAATGGGAGTCCCGGTAAACTCCAGTTGTTGGCGGAATTGGCGTTGCATATAACGGCGATATCCGTCATTAAACCGCTTGGGATCATTCACAAATAGGGTAATGGTTGGCGGTTGACTACTCACCTGTGTCCCATAGTAAATTTTGCCCTGTTTCCCCTGGCGACTGGTGGGGGGACTATGCCACAAGATGGCCTCTTGAATGACTTCGTTAATGGTAGCGGTGGAAATGCGGCGTTTATGGGCTTCTGCGGCGTTATCGACCTGTTCGAGGATTTTATCTACCCGTTTGCCCGTTTCTGCGCTAATAAAGAGCATTTCTGCCCAGTCGAGGAAGTATAAACGCTCGCGGATCACCCGTTCTTGTTCGTAAATGGTGTAGGAGTCTTTTTCGACCGCATCCCATTTGTTAACCACGATAACGGCAGCACGGCCTTCTTCAATAATGCGATCGGCCAACTTCTGATCTTGATCCGTCACCCCGTCCAATGCGTCAATCACCAACAACACCACATCGGCCCGACGAATGGCTTTAAAGGCACGATTAATACTAAAAAATTCTGCCCCATAATCGACTTTTTTCTTCCGTCGAATGCCCGCAGTATCAATCAAACGGTAATATTTCCCATCCCGTTCCACCTGCATATCGATCGCATCTCGGGTTGTCCCCGAAATCGGACTCACAATGGAACGCTGTTCCCCAGTAATGGCATTGAGTAGCGTAGATTTGCCCACATTAGGACGACCCACAATAGCCACATTGGTTTCCGGCAATTCCTCAATTTCCTCACTGGGGGGTAAATGGGGCAACAACTCATCTAATAAATCCCCTGTTCCACTACCATGAATTGCAGAGATGGGGTAAGGGTTGCCCAGATTTAACTCCCAAAATTGGGCGGCCTGAATAATGCCTTGTTCGACGGACTCGCATTTATTCACCGCAAGGAGGACGGGGACTGAATGTTGTCGTAACCATTGGGCAATTTCTTCATCTGCGGGGGTGGGGCCGGTTTGGCCATCGACGACGAAAATGGCGGCATGAGCTTCATTTAACGCGGCGTTCACCTGTTCCCGAATGAAGGGTAAAAACTCGGTATCGTCATCAAAAATTAAGCCTCCGGTATCGACAACTTGGAAATCCCGGTCTAACCAGAAGGCGTTTTGGTAGGTGCGATCGCGGGTAATCCCCGGTTCATCATGGACAATGGCCATCTGGCGATCGGCCAAACGGTTAACCAGCGTAGATTTGCCCACATTAGGGCGACCAATAATAGCAACTATAGGTAAAGGCATAATTAGAGATAAAAATAATAAGGCCAATCTCCATCTTACGCTTTTCTCTCGGTCAATTGCCAAACCCGCCCCACCCGGACTCGGAAGCCTCTAGGTGACAATCCGTTAACATCTGTGGCCGTTCCTGTATCCTATCGTTTAGGGTAGATGATGGAGAGGATAGCATAGAAAACTGAATGTTTGCCTTGAGTAATTGAGGAAAAAATATTCAGAGCAAATTTTAGAAGGGATGGTGCGTTCAACGGATATCACATTAAAACATAAAATCCCAGTTATCAGCCGTTGAACACACCCTACAATTCTGTAACTCCTTTCCTCAACATCCAACCAACAAACACCTCAACCCGTTTTAACGGGTTTTAGCTCTTAGCCTTGGGTTGAAACCCAAGGCTTTTAGATGGTGCGTTCAACGGATATCACATTAAAACATAAAATCCCAGTTATCAGCCGTTGAACACACCCTACAATTCTGTAACTCCTTTCCTCAACATTCAACCAACAAACTTTGTAAGTCTTCACGGGGGGTAAGTCCTTCAATTTTATGCCACGGGGTTGTCATGGTTTTTACTCTCCAACTAATGCTAAGGCTTGATCGATCACTCGGTTGGATAAATACATTCCAGAAAGACGCAGTTGTTCAACGACTGGACGGGCTGCGGGAATTTCTCCTCGTTGTTTTGCAGTGAGAACTAATCCTAATGTTCCACGCATGGGAATATTTAAGGTTTTGGCACAACGACGACCCGCTAAATCATCTAGAATAATCTCTGTTTCAGGATGGGTATAACCCCATGTTAAAACGGCGGATTCTCCTAGCCCTAAATCCCAATTTTGAATAACAGTCGGAACTTCGGGCATGGGTTTAATCATTAACCAATCTATTGTCGCTAAGGTTTGGGCGGTAATATCGGTTTTGCCATAGGCTTGAATTTCTTGGGCAACAGCTTCAGGAACAACGATTTTGGGACTAATAATTTGGAGTAGGTGAATTAAATTCGCCTTACTCAAAAAAATCAGAGGTGAGGTATTAATTGCAGGAGATTCAGCCACGGTTTAACTCCTGTTGTAAGTCATTCAAGTCCACAGCAAACACATCCACTTGTTCACGGACTAAAGCTGCGAGAAAGTCCCTCCGGTTGAGTCCAGCAATTTGGGCTGCTTTTTCTTGAGAAATTTCTTGTTTTTGATACCAATAAATGGCGGCAGCTAGGCGTAAATCATGGACAAATTCCTCTGGGGGAAGACGACGAGAGGAAAAAATTTCTTCAGGAAAGTCAATGGTAATTTGTGACATAAGCATTAAGTTTAGACTTTATCTCGAATTAGTATAGTAATAGTACATGATTCGTAAAAACAATTCGGCTGAATTCCCATTCTGTCAAGATTGAGTCTGAATAGATTTTACAAATGAGATCACATTGCTATAGAGGCAATTCGTAGGGGCAGTTCATGAATTGCCCCTACACCAAAATCAGAGGGAATTTAAGGATTTTGTAACTATTCAGGGGGGGATAGTGTAAACTGAGAGGCATGAAAGAGAAGATCACGCGCTTCAGGTACAAAAAGCGATCGCGGGTGAAGTTCCTTGGACTGTGATGCAAGTTCCCAGTCGAGAGGAAATAGTAAAATGGTTAGGAAAATTTCCTGATTCAGCCGGGGTGCAGGGATCGGAGACCTTTCGATTATTCAAGAATGGGAAAAATCGAAACGGCTCACTCCCAATTATCGTATTTTTATCTGGTCATTAGATAGCGATCTTCAAGGATATGATCATAGTCCTTGAGATGCGTAGCGAAAACTCCCTTGCAACAAAGATAATTCCCAACAGCTTTCTGCCCTTAGCCTCGGGTTTAAACCCAAGGCCGAAACAGCGCGTTAGATTTCATCCCAACCGCCAACACCAGAAGACATCACATAACTGGTGACACCCGCTTCAAAAAAGTTAGCTTTCGTATGCGCTTCTTTTTTCGTATCCGAAAAACGCTCTAAATGCGTGTAAGGACTTTTCTTGTACTTCTTATCCTTATACAACGGCTCTAAACCAATCGTTTGTAAACGAATATTAGCCAAATATTTCGTGTACTGTTCCGTACTCGATTCAGTAATCCCTAAAATTTGATTCCCCACAATATGATTAGTCCACCGACATTCATGTTCAACTGCTGTAGCAAACATTTCATAAATCTGATCAATCGAGTGAGGAAAGGCTTTCATAGCTTCTGGAACTAAGCGTTGAAAAATACGCACATGGCTCAATTCATCCCGATTAATCATTTTGAAAATGTCCGCACTCCCCGGCATCAACATCCGAGAAGCTAAATTATAGAAGAAGATAAAACCATTATAGAAATAAAGTCCTTCCAGTAAATAATCTGCCACTAGCGCGACAAAATATCGCTCTAAAGTCGGGTTATCAACATATTGCTGATAAAGACTGGCAATGAACTCACAACGCTCTAATAAAACCTTATCCGTCCGCCAGAAATCATAGACTTGATTCCGTCGTTCTGCGGGAATAATGGTTTCAATCATGTACTGATATGATTGATTATGTAACCCTTCCTGTGACGCTTGTTCTGTCATACAGAGGGATACTTCTGGCGCAGTAATTGGACTTTTTAAATGGGGTAAATTGTAGGTTTGAATGGAATCTAAAAACGTCAAATAAGACAAAATACCATCAAACGCATACCGTTCTTCTGGTGTTAAATTCCAGTAGTCCGTTACATCTTGGGTAATATCTAGCTTCTCTGGAATCCAAAAGTTCTCACGCATTTGTTTATAGAGTCCCACTGCCCAAGAATAACGGACATCATTTAATTGCATGAGGTTTGTGGTATTACCGAACCACATAGTTCGGTTCTCAATTGCGTCATCCCCGGCTGGATTAAAAATGGGGTTGACAGGCATAGAGTCTCGTTTTTCCGGTGTATAAGTCATAAAAACAAAATCACGACAACGAAAACAACAACTGGCTTAAAAAAGGTTTAAGCTAATCTTAAATGGGCATGAAGAAAACGGCATATTCTTGAGACAAGTTTCCCAAAAATAAACCGTTTTACATTCTTTGGTAATTATACAAAAATTTATTATTTTGTGTGGCAAAATTTAATTTTGACAAATCATCCTATCTAGTCTTTAGCAATCATCAACCGTTCGCGGACGGCCTGACGTAAGCGGGGTAACTGATTATACAGCCAATCCCCCGGACATTGGGTGTTAGAAAAATCTCGATGACCTCGAATATTATCGGCGGTAATATTACAAGCGTGACAAATGGCGGCACAGAGTTCAACCAGACTATTCCACTGAGTCTCAACCATTTCAAAACTCATGAAATTCCCCTCGTTTTCAATCCCAGGGGAGGAATTCCCCCCGGATAATAGCGCGTCATCCTGTTTCGCATGAGCCGATCGCACCGATTTTCCCTCCATCACTGCTTCTAACGAACCCTGTCGCCCTTCCAACAAATACCCCCCGGTGGTGTTGAGAAAATTATGTCCTGAATCCGACCAATTGCGCCCATAGAGATGGTCTTTTTGAATCGACCTCGCCAACTCCTTCGCCCCTTCCTCTGTTCCCTCAGAGACCGCGTGGGGGGGATTCCGGTGGGCGGAATGGTGAATGACAATATATTTGGGAATGGTGCGCTCAAAGTCCTCCCGTGGTGGTTCTGCGTTCCATTCTTGGGTAGTGATCACCCGGTCTAAGGTACTCGCTAAGGGGGTTTCTGGGGTGACAGGTTGGGGTTCTCCTTCCTCTAAACTCACAATCATGGACTGGGGGGGGTTGTTGAGACTCTGAAACCAGTCCACGGGAACATTAAAGCGATATTGCTCCCTTTCGGGGTTGTGGGGTTGCAGATCAACTTTCTGTAAATATTGATTTGTTCCCCCTTGCATTAAGTAAAGGGCTTTTTGGGTGAGTTTAAGCCAAGCCATATCCTGAAAACCCGTAATACTGCTGAGATTATCCCATTTTGGGGGGAGAACCACAAAGACACAAATTTATCCTTGTCGGGCTGTACTCCTGTTTTAATCTATCCTGCCTGGGGGACGGATTTCAAAATGGGCGTGGTTATCGTGGCCACTGGCCCGCAAACATAACCCTTCTTGGATGAGTTCTGGGTCATTAAATAAGATGCGACTGGTGAGGGGTTGGCGACGGATGGATTTGAGGATGGCCCGCATGGCATCTCGGTCATAACGGCTATCTTGCCAGGTGGGGAGCAGATAACCGCCACTGGTGCGGGGGAGGAGGATGTCGCAACTCATTCCGGTTTCGTGGGTGGCGTGGTCGGGGGTGTCGCCGCCGTAGGGGATGCTAACATCATTGATGACGATTTGGGCGGCTTGGGGGTGGGCATCGAGATAGGTGCGTTGGTAGTCTTGCCCGGCGGCTAGGAGGGTGTCGGCCATCCAGCTTGTGCCGTAGTCGTGGTTGTCGGTGGTTTGAATTTGTCGTTCGTAGTTAAAGAGGCCGGTGTTATCAATGGGCATGAGTTGCCAACGGGGGGCGTTTTTGGCTTCTAACCAGCGATGGGTGAGGCCGTTGGGGTCCACTCGTCCATCTACGCCGGCCCCTCGGATTTGATAATGTTGGTTGATGATGGCTTGAAAGAGGCGGATGGCGTTGAGTGTTCCGGTGTCGATGCTGGGGGTGGCTGTAACCCAGGTATATCCGAGGTCGTTGAGGCGTTGTTTGACGGCGCGGATGTCGGTATCGCGGTTTCTGCCGAGATATCCGACACTGCCGGAGAGGGGGAAGCGTCGGGGGTTGTTGACGAGGATGTTAAAAGTTGCGCGATCGCGCCCTATAATCAAAGTTAAGCTCTTTTCTCCGGCCTGGGTAAAGACAAATTGCACTTGCCAATGACCGAGATCATCAACGGGTTGACTGGAGACTTTAAACCCGGACACCTCAATAATGACGGCTTTTCCCGCATTACTGACATCGGTAAGCCCTTCTATGGTAAACCGTTCTTGGATATCCACTCGATTGGGGGGCGGTTGGGTGACTCGGATGGGGATATAGGGATCAGGTTCGGAGGGGAGGTTTTCAAAGGATACGATCGCAGATCGAGGAATATCATCCCCCTCCTGAAACCACGCTAAGGGAAAGTCTAGGCGTTTTTCTGTCTCGCTGCCTGTTTCTAGGTCAACTTTCTCTAAATATTTATTACTCCCTCCCTGCATCAAATACAAGGCTTCTGTTGTAATTTGCAACCAACTCATTATTCAAAGTCTCCAATTATCGATTCCCCATTCCCCATTATCCATCCCCCTTTTCTTTCACCAAAACAAAGACACTGCCTTCATTACCGCGATTAATGCGTAAATCTTCGTCAAGATAGGTAATATCAATCCATCCTTCCCGATCGCTGATTTCAAAGTCAAGGGGGGGAAACTTTTTCCCTGACTCTACTTGTTGAATAATGCCATGGGGGGATTTATACCCCATAAGTCGCTGTAACCCTAACACAGAGCGTTCAAAATGGACGGTGACGCGACGTTCTGAGGTGGGGGTAAAATGGGCTGCGACACAAACTAATCCTTCGAGGAAGGGAACGCCAGTAATTTCAGCGATATTATATACTCTGGTGTTCTCGGTGCGGATACATTGATAAATTTGCCCCATTTGCACTACCGGGAAGCGATTTAACCCTAATAACTCTCGACTGGTGGTATAAAGTAAACGCCAGTTTCCATCGAGTAACTCTAATTCTTGGGTGGGTTTGTCGGTGGGGTTAATGTCCTCTAAGTGGGTAATGGCCTCTAATATGTTGATTTTGTCCAGTTCATTGGCCAGCGTACCGCGATTTTTACCAGCGATCGCACTTAATAATACACTTTTCTTGCTCATGATCCTTTGTCAACCAGCCCTTTTTAACGAACGTACTACAAAATCCACGCCCTTTCTTGCTCAATTTTACGATGATTCAAGGGATTTGAGCCAACTGGGGGGGCTTCCGCAATATATTGTGACATATATCACCAGTTTTGGCTTTGAAGATCACGGAGTTGAGTAATTCATATCAGTAAAAACCACGATACAATTCACAAGGGAAAACGGAGTTAATCACGACCGTTAGAGAAAAAAATCGACATACTATAGGTAAGTTAACCTATTGGCCAGTTAACTGATCGGTGAGTCAACAACATTGGGTAGTTTTGTTATGAGACCTTTACAACTTTTACCAAATGCCGTATCGGAAATGTTGGCTTCAGTTGCCGAAACAGGTAAATTGACGCTCACAGACCGCTATGGCATCATGGCTGCTATTTTAGATGATAGTCTTCCAGAAGAAGAAATGCAGGCGATTAATCGCTTATTACGTGCTGTGCAACGAGGACGAGTCCAAGTGACGGCTCACCCGTAACTAGGGAGTTTTGGAAGTTAGGTTTTAACCTAGTTATTTATACGCCTAGTTATTTATACGCCTAGTTACTTATGCGTAAGTGTTTTTTTTGGGCTTAATGTGGACGCACTAGGAATCAATTCTGGAGTTACATGATGCAGCCTCACAATTTAGTTAACCCCAAGGTGTGGTTTCAAACCACACCTTATTGTTATTGTATTGTTATTGTTGGTTTCTTTTTGGGTTAAGCCAACTACCCCTAAATCAATCCCTCAATATTGACGGATTGATTTAGGGGTTAAGAGACAGAGAACATTTTATGAAAACTGTTCTTCTGTTTCTAGGTTAAAGAGTTGTTGTAAAGACTGCATGGCCTGACGACGGGCTTCAATATCTTGCTGCGATCGCAATTGCACCATTGGCTCATGTAAAATCTTATTGACAATTCCACGGGTAAGAGCTTCAATCACCTCTTGATGCTTGTCCGCAAACTCCACACCCAAACGAGACAAGGCTTTTTCTAACTCCTGCTCGCGGATACCTTCCACTTTTTTCCGTAAACAGTTAATCGTGGGGACAGTTTCCAAAGAGCGTCGCCACACTTCAAACCCTTCGACTTCTTCCTCTAATAAAATCTCTGCTTCTTGGGCCATTTGGTGACGTTGAGCAGTATTCTGAGCAACAACCGCTTTTAAGTCATCCACATTAAACACCCGCACCTTCTCTAATTCTTTAACATCTCGGTTAATATTGAGGGGAACAGAGATATCAATGAGCATTAACGGATGTTCTGGTAACTGGCCTTCTAGCTTGGCCTTATCCAAAATAGGTTCAGTTGCTCCGGTACTGGTGAAGACCAGATCAGAGCCTTTGATTGCATCCATCATATCCTCTAACGGACGCAGAGTTAAATCTGCCTCACTAAATTGTTTGGCTAAATCTTGCGATCGCTTCTGAGAGCGATTCACAATGGTAATATTACTCGCACCCTTAGCCAGCAAGTGTTTCACCAGTAATTGGGACATTTTCCCGGCCCCAATAATAGTGATGCGACTGCGCGTCAGATCATCGGCCTTCGTCAAGGCTAATTCTACCGCAGCCGAAGAAATAGACACCGCACCCGTCCCAATATTGGTCTCCGTGCGTACCCGTTTCCCCGCAGAAATCGCCTGTTTCAGCAGTCGATCTAATAAACGGCCAATCCCTTTGTATTTCTGGGATTTTTTGTGCATAGTTTTCACCTGCGAGAGAATTTGGCCTTCCCCTAACACTAGACTATCTAACCCCGCAGCCACCCGCATCAGATGGCGCATCGCATCCTCATGGAGTAGGGTAAAGAGGTGTCTTCTGAGTTGAGAGAGGGGTAAATGGCTGGTTTCTGAGAGAAATTGGGTAATCTCCACCACACCTGGTTCACTCTCACTGGACACAAAATAGATTTCTAAACGGTTACAGGTGCTGAGAATGGCGACTTCTTCAATATGCGGGTAGGTTTTAATATGCGCGATCGCTTCCTCCAGATTATTTTCTGGAATACTCAACTTTTCCCGCACTTCCACGGGGGCGGTTTTGTGACTTAGCCCAACAACTGCAATATTCATAAAGACTTTTTAAAGTTTCGTATGCTCTCCTGTTGTAATATTTTGGTCTTTTCTCGGCCACTGTTTACCAATCTTAATGATTCTTGACAAATTGAGAGCTAATCTATACACATTGTGGGAATTTTGTCAAGTCTCAAGGCAGACAACCTACAGCCAACCAGGGATTTTTGTGAACGAATATCAAAAAACCTTGCATTTCCATTGACAAAACGCTCTCAACCATTGACAAATAATCCATATCCCAACACAGAAGCAAACAAAGCAAGGATGACTCACTCAACTGATCTTCTAACCCTAGGCCGTTGGATGGCCGCCGACTTCAGCAACCAAGAGCAAGCCTTTGCCAACCCTCCCTTTTTCGCTCATATTCGCGTCTGTATGCGTCCTCTCCCCTCCGAAACCCTATCGGGGTTAGGATTACTCGTCGAACAGGCTTATGATTATATGCTCAATCAACCTTATCGCCTACGGGCCCTGAAATTAATGGTCGTTGATGACCATATTGAAATTGAAAACTATCTAGTCAAAGGGGAAAAAGACTTATATGGAGCGACACGGGATGTGGCCCGGTTACAGAATTTAAACCGCGATCGCTTTGAAAAACTCCCCGGCTGTAACATGGTCGTCCATTGGAGCGGCAACAGCTTCAAAGGCGAAATCGAACCTGGAAAAGCCTGTAAAGTCACCCGCAAAGGCAAAGACACCTATCTCGACAGCACCTTTGAGATCGACGACAACCTATTTCTCAGTTTAGACCGAGGCCGTGACCCCGAAACCGACGAACGAGTTTGGGGATCAGTGGCCGGAGCATTTCGCTTTGTCCGGTGGCAAAGTTTCGCCGACGAAGTGAAAGTATAATTCAATAAACTTCATAATTCAGCATTTTTACGGACAAAAAATCTAGAGTTTCGTGGCAAAATCAGGAGAAATTTGCAAACCTGCCTAAGCGGGTTTGTAACATCAGGGTGAATTTGCAGAAAAAAACATCAAGATTATGGCTAAGTTGTCCAACCCCCCACTTCAGTCGAATCCTTTTGCTACCTATCGTGACCCAAAAACGGGAGAATGGCGGATCGTCGGTGGTGCTAACATCCAACCCCAACTTCCAAAAAACCCCAAAATCCCCCAACCCCAGCAAGTGGGTTGAGGGAACAATTGGTTCTCCTCTATCTCCCCCACCTTCCCCATCTCCCCTCCAAAGTGAACCCGCCAACTATCAACTCTCAACTATAACCTCCTCCATCACAATATAAACCGGACGTTTGCGGACTTCATCAAAAGTGCGCCATAAATATTCCCCAATAATCCCTAAAAAAATTAACTGAAATCCTCCCATCAACAATAAAACAATCATCAACGCAGACCAGCCTTGTACCGGGATAGAATGGGTTAAACGGGCAATAAAGACCACAATCCCATAAGTAAACCCCAAAACCGCTAAACTCATGCCCAATGCCGTACAAGCGCGAATAGGGAGATAGGAAAACTGGGTAATCACACTCACCGCCAATTCCACCTTAGACCAAAACTTCCACCCCGACTTCCCCGTTTTACGCTTTTGGCGGTTGTAGAAAATGCGCGTTTGACGAAACCCACTCCAGAGAATTTGTCCAGTAATATGGGAGTTTTTCTCCTGCATCCCCTGCAACACCTTCGCCACTGGACGAGTGATCATAAACATATCGGCCCCCGTTTTTGGCCATTCCGGCCAAATGCGGTGCATCAGTCGGTGAAAGAGGTTAGAGGTGAGTCGGTCCCAAAGACTATCCCCCCGACTACGACGCACGGCCCAAGCCACATCATACCCCGTCTGAAGTTCTTGATAGAGTTCATAAACTAACGCAGGTGGTTCTTGTAAGTCTTGGGGGAGAAAGGTGATATAGTCCCCGGTGGCGTAATGGATGCCCGCTAAAATGGCAATATAGGACTTAAAGTTCCGAGCGAGACGAATGGCTCTATATTGGAAAGAATGGGGCTGTATGTGGCGTATAAGCTCAAAAGTACGGTCTTTTGACCCATCATCCACAAAAACAATTTCAGTGTTAAAGGTTTCTTGGTTGGCTTGGGCTAATGTTTCTAATGCCTCTAGCAATCTAGGACAGAGGGATTCTGCATAATAAAGGGGGATAACAATGGACACCGTAGGACGCATTCAGGGTTTAATTACTCAACGCTGTTAATTCTGCCATGAGGTCGGCGACGGGAACGATCGCATTGGCTCGGCCTGCATTGGACCCTGCAAACACTAACCCGTCTTCAATGTCCCCTCTGGCAGCTTTATCGAGGGCTTGAATAATACAGTAGGTCTTTTTTTGTTCTCGACAGGCACAACTTTTGAGACAGTTGGCAATACAGCGTTTTTCGAGGTGGGGTGAACTGGCGATCGCAGCTTCAGCAAACTCATTGCGCAAAGCCCGGCCCGGCAACCCCACAGGACTCGGTACAATGACCACATCTTCACGCTGGGCCTGCAAGTGAAATTCTTTATAACGGGGATCAGCATCGCATTCTTCGGTAGTGATAAAGCGAGTCCCCAATTGTACCCCACTGGCCCCAAGGGCTAACATTTGCTTAATGTCTGCACGGTCCCACACTCCTCCTGCGGCAATCACCGGAATATTGACCTTGAGTTTATCCCGCAAATAGGCGACTAATTGGGGAATCACTTGCTCAATATTCGACTCCTCACTGTCCAAGTCTTCATATTTTGCCCCCAAATGGCCTCCGGCAGTTTTCGGACATTCCACAATAAACCCATCGGGTAAACGCCCATAAGTGCGTTTCCACTTACGGCAAATAATTTGGGCAGCCCGAACCCCTGATACAATCGGCACAAGGGCGACATCGGGGGATTCGGCGGTATATTCGGGCAGTTGTAATGGTAAACCCGCCCCGGCTATGATTAAATTTGCTCCATGCTGGGCCGCAGTGCGGGCTAATTGGGGATAGTCCCGTGCGGCTACGAGGATATTAACCCCGATAATGCCGTTAGGACTAAGCTCACGGGCTTTCTGGATTTCATCAATGAGGGCTTTGCGGTTAGCTTCAAAAAAGTCCCCTCGGCGGCGTTGGCGGTCATAATAGGGGGAGTTAAACCCCAACCCTACGGCGGAAATAATGCCAATTCCTCCGGTATTGGCCACGGCACTGGCTAACCTAGCTCCAGAGATGCGAATTCCCATCCCCCCTTGGATGATGGGATAAGGGACTTGGTGTTGGCCGAGGGTTAAAGAGGGTAAATGCTGAATGCTCATTTCCTATACCTGCTGATTTTATAATTGTTCAGTAATATAACAGGGTAACAGGAAATGTTCATAGTTGACGATTGAACTACAAAGGAGTGTCGGGGGATGGGGAGATGGGGGAGTTGGGGGAGATGGGGGGGCAGGAGTGAGGAAAGAGAAGTGAGAAGTCTGTAATTTTTTCTCTATCCTCTCTCCTCTATTCTCTCTCCTCGC
>NZ_JAQMSD010000214.1 GCF_028330525.1 Spirulina sp. CS-785/01 | reverse complement strand
TACTCGATGATGAACATGGCTTTATGCTACCACAATTAGCACAAAAAACATCAAGTTAATCTTGAAGGGTTATCTTCAGCTTCTGCCCAAAATTCATCCCGTCGCCGGAGGCGAGGGTCTTCTTTTGGAAGAAAGATAAAAAGAGAGATTTGAACCTCAACCTATGTCTAATCAGGATACCCAACCGCCCCTTTCCCTTCCTGTTACGGACGCACTAGACGCATTTTTTAATCTCTCACCAGATTTATTTTGTATTCGTGATGCTCAGGGATATTTCACCAAAATTAACCCGCGTTGGACAGAACAGCTAGGATGGACAGAGGGGGAATTACTGGAGCAACCTTGGATCGAATTTATCCATCCCGATGATCAACAAGCCACCTGGGAACGAGAAACCGAATTAAGTCCCGTCTCTCCTCCCCTGCGCTACAAAAACCGCTTTCGCTGTAAAAATGGGGGATATCGGTGGCTTGCTTGGCGTATTTCTCAAGATACCACAGGGCAGAGTTATGGCATTGCCCAGGATGTCACCGAAGAACAATGGCGCAAAAGTGCCGTTTATCGGGGAGGGGTACAGGAAGCCGTTAAATTGCGCGATCAAGCCATTGCGGCCAGTCGGGTGGGAATTGTCATCGCTGACGCAACATTGCCCGATATGCCCCTAATCTACGTCAATCCGGCCTTTGAACGCATTACCGGGTATTCCCCCGAAGAAGTGTTAGGGGTGAATTGTCGCTTTTTACAGGGAAAAAAGACTGACCCAGCCGACCTTAACCGCCTTCGGGCAGCCATTGGAGAGGGTCGCCACTGTACGGTTACTCTCCTCAATTATCGCAAAGATGGCACACCCTTTTGGAATGAATTGACCATTTCTCCCATTTATGATGATGCTAGGAATTTAACCCATTTTGTGGGCATTCAGGCGGATGTGAGCGATCGCATTATAGCCGATAAAGCCCTCCGCCTCGAAAAACACCGTTCAGAACGGCTTCTACTAAACATTCTCCCCAAACCCATCGCCGAACAACTGAAAAAATTTCAGGGAACATTGGCCCAACAGTTTGATGATGTCACCATCTTATTTGCGGATATCGTCAATTTTACCCCCATCTCCTCCCAGATGCAGCCCTTGGAGTTAGTCACCACCCTCAATCAAATTTTTTCCACATTTGATCGCATGGTGGACAAATATCACCTCGAAAAAATTAAAACTATCGGGGATGCCTACATGGTAGCCGGAGGACTCCCGTTACCCCAAGCGGATCATGCCACCGCTATAGCGGCCATGGCCTTAGAGATGCAGGAGAAAATCCAAACCTTTTTCACCCCCCAAGGCCAACCCTTCCAACTCCGCATCGGCCTCCACACGGGATCAGTGGTTGCAGGGGTAATCGGTATTAAAAAATTTATTTACGATCTTTGGGGAGATACCGTCAATGTGGCCTCACGGATGGAGTCTCAGGGAGAAGTTGGGAAAATCCAAGTCAGTATAACCACTTACGAATTACTAAAAGCACAGTATGATCTAGAAGAACGGGGCGTAATTTCTATCAAAGGGAAGGGAGAAATGACTACCTATTGGCTGAAGGGAACAAAATCATCTTCTCTAGAATAAGACTCAAGGGAAGTGTCGGTAGGGGAGATGGGGGAGATGGGGGAGATAGGGGAAAATCAATCACCAATTACCAATTACCTATCTATGCACAGATTACTATAGCGTCAATTAAAACGCTGGGATTTATCGTTCATACCGCTACAAACGGCAAAGAAGGCATTTTCGTTTTGAAGACTTATTGGCGAATTTGCCGACCCCTTCTTCGTCTTAAAAAGTCTTGGCAAATTTCCTATCTACGAGAAGTGAAATAGTTGATAGTGGATAGTTGAGAGTTGACGGTTGAACCACAAAGACACAAAGGACACAAAGGACACAAATGGAAGATGGAGAGAGTGGGCCTATAGGTCCCTGTTCCCTTGTCCACCAAAAATCAAGAACAAATCGGTAAAATAATAAACGACGTACAGCATAGGAAGTTCATTCTATGAAAGTGGGTAGTCAGTATTTGGGTGAAAACCGATGTGAGTTTAGGGTGTGGGCCCCGATGCGATCGCAGGTGGCCGTTCAGGTATTATCAGGAGACAAACGAGTGATCTCCCTCTCCCCTGAAAAAAATGGCTATTGGCACGGTATTCTGGAGGGAGTCTCCCCGAATACTCGTTATCAGTATCTCTTGGATGGGGAGTTAGAACGACCGGACCCTGCATCCCATTTTCAACCCCAGGGAGTCCACGGGCCGTCCCAAGTCATCGATCACAGTAATTTTACTTGGGAGGATAGTCAATGGCGGGGACTTGCCCTTGAAGAGTATATTATCTATGAACTGCACGTCGGCACATTCACCCCAGAGGGGACGTTTACGGCGATTATTCCCCGCTTAATGGAGTTAAAGTCGTTAGGGGTGAATGCCCTCGAAATTATGCCTGTGGCGCAGTTTCCGGGGACTCGGAATTGGGGCTATGATGGCACATATCTCTACGGGGTGCAAAATTCCTATGGGGGAGTGGAGGGATTAAAAACCCTTGTGAATGCCTGTCATAAGGTGGGAATGGCGGTTATTTTAGATGTGGTGTATAACCATTTTGGACCGGAGGGCAATTATCTCTGGGCCTATGGGCCGTATTTTACGGATACTTATCAAACCCCTTGGGGAGATGCGGTGAATTATGACCAAGCCTATTGTAATGAGGTTCGCAATTTCTTTATTGAAAATGCTCTCTATTGGTTTGAATTATATCACATTGATGCTTTACGGTTAGATGCGGTTCATGCGATTTATGATTTAAGCGCACAACCCTTTTTACAGGAGTTAGGAGAAGCGACGGATAGTTATAGTTTAACGGCACAATTTCCCCGTTATTTAATTGCTGAAAGTGATCTCAATGATGTACGGGTGTTACAGTCACGGGAAACCGGAGGGTTTGGTCATGCGTCCCAATGGTGTGATGATTTTCATCATGCTTTGCATACCCTGTTAACGGGGGAACAGGATGGCTATTATCAGGATTTTGGGGCGATTGAACAGCTTGCGACTTCTATGCAGCAGGGATATATTTATACGGGACAATATTCGGTGAATCGACAACGCAATCATGGGAATTTTCCTCGAAATTGTGATGGGTCAAATTTTGTGGTTTGTAGTCAGAATCATGACCAAATTGGCAATCGTTTGATTGGGGAACGGTTGGCGAATTTAGTTAATTTTGAGGGTTTAAAATTAGCTGCGGGGACGGTGTTACTTTCTCCCTTTATTCCGATGTTATTTATGGGGGAAGAATACGGAGAAGCGTCTCCCTTTATGTATTTTGTCAGTCATAGTGACCCGGACTTGGTTGCAGGGGTCCGTCAAGGCCGCAAGGAGGAGTTTCAGGGGTTTGGGTGGAAAGAGGAGGATATCCCCGACCCTCAAGGGACGAAGGTGTTTGAGGAGTCTGTGCTACGCTGGGAGAAGCAGGAGAGTGGGATGTATCGGGAATTGCGATCGCTGTATCAAACCCTCATCCAACTCCGCAAAGATAACCCCGCATTAGCATCCCGTGACCTCTCCCAACTGGACGCAACCCCCCACCCGGAACATCCCGTCCTCTTTCTCCATCGTCATCACTCCGAGGCGGCCATTTTTGCTATCTTTAACTATAAGCAGGATAAGGTTTCTGTTTCTCTCCCTCTCCCGATGGGAATATGGAACAAAATTTTAGACTCCTCAGACTCCCAGTGGGGGGGACAAGGCAGCGATTTGGCCCCACAATTATCATCTAACGTTACAATAACCCTTAATCCCTCTAGTTTTGTTGTGTACAGTAACACCTAACCTCGTTTTCTTTGTAGTTATTCCCCGTTTCTGAGTCAATCCCTACTCGTTGCAAACCTTATTCCCGACTTTGAACTATGATGCAAATTCCTTTAGCAACGTATCGTCTGCAATTTAGTCCCAGTTTTGACTTTCAAGCAGCAAAAGCGATTGTCCCTTATCTCGCAGAATTGGGGATTTCTCACCTCTATGCGTCCCCCATTTTTAAAGCAAAAACCGGGAGTACCCACGGATATGATGTGGTTGACCCCACGCAAATTAACCCAGAGTTGGGGGGGGAGGCTAAGTTTGAGAGTCTTTCGGCCAAGTTGCAGGAATTGGGGTTAAAATGGCTACAGGATATTGTCCCCAATCACATGGCTTTTGATAGTCAAAATACGACGTTGGTGGATGTTCTGGAGAATGGGCCGGATTCTCAGTTTTTAGATTATTTTGATATTAACTGGAATCACCCCTATGAGGGGATTAAGGGACGGGTGTTGGCCCCGTTTTTAGGTAAGTTTTATGGGGACTGTTTGGAGAGTGGAGAGTTAAAACTTCGCTATGAGGAACAGGGGTTAAGTGTGAATTATTATGACCTCAAGTTTCCTATTCGCATTGAGTCTTATACCCAGGTTCTCACCCATCAGTTAGACCGTTTGCGGCAAAAGTTAGGTCGGAAACATCCCGACTATGTGAAACTGTTGGGGGTGTTATACGGGTTAAAATATATCCCGTCGGGGGAAGAAGGCAATGAACGATACGACCAAATTGCCTTTATTAAAAGTATGTTGTGGGAACTCTGGAATGATAACCCCGATGTGAAACAGTTTATTGAGGAAAATATTGAGACCTTTAATGGAGAGGTGGGGAAACCGGAGAGTTTTAATTTACTAGAAACGCTACTAGCAGATCAGTTTTTCCGGTTATCCTTTTGGAAAGTAGGAAATGAGGAGTTAAATTATCGTCGCTTCTTTACGGTGAATGATTTAATTTCCCTACGAGTGGAAGATAAACGGGTGTTTGAACAAACCCATAAATTGATTTTGAAATTGGTTGAGGAGGAGAAGTTTCACGGGTTACGCATTGACCATATTGATGGAATTTATGACCCTGCGACGTATTTGTTTAGATTGCGCGATCGCGCCAATCATACCTACCTTACCATAGAAAAAATCCTCGAACCCCACGAAGAACTCCCCCTCAATTGGCCCATCCAAGGAACAACAGGATATGATTTTCTCAATACCATAAATGGGTTATTTTGTCAACAGGAAAACGAAAAAGAATTTAATCGTATTTATCAACGGTTTATTAGTGCGCGGATGTCCTGTGAGAAACTAATAGACGATAAAAAACGCTTAATTATCGGTAAACATTTAGCGGGAGATATAGACAACCTTGCACATTTTCTCAAACATATTTCCGGACGCTATCGCTATGCTAGTGATTTTACCCTCTACGGGTTAAAATCGGCCTTAATTGAAATTATGGCCGTCTTTCCCGTTTATCGGACCTATATCAACAACGAGGAAATTAGTACCTCAGACCGCAATTGTATTAAACAGGTCATCCAACACGCAAGAGAAAATATCCCCATCTTCCTCAACGAATTAAATTTAATAGAAAAATTTCTCTTGTTGGACTTTGACGAGTATTTAACGGACGAAGAGAAACAACAATGGTTGCATTTTGTCATGCGACTGCAACAGTTTACCGGGCCATTAATGGCCAAAGGGGTAGAGGACACGGTATTATACATTTATAACCGTCTCATCTCCCTCAATGAAGTGGGGTCCCATCCCCAAATTTTTGGGAACTCTATCGACGACTTCCATCAATTTAATCAAAACCGAGTGGCCTACTGGCCTCACAGCATGAATGCGACGGCCACCCACGACATGAAACGGGGAGAAGATGTCCGGACACGCATCAATGTGTTATCAGAAATTCCCCAAGAATGGGAGGAAAAATTAAAACAATGGAAAGAAATGAATGCCTCCCAAAAAATGTGTATTGAGGGGTTAGATAGTCCGGACCCCAATGACGAATATTTCCTCTATCAAACCCTGTTGGGAACATTCCCCTTTGATATTGAAGCAGAAGGGTATGATACTTATATTCAACGGATCAAAGATTATATTATCAAAGCGATTCGGGAAGCGAAAGTGTACACCGCATGGTTAAAACCGGATACGGGATATGAGGACGGGTTCACCAAGTTTGCAGAACGGTTATTAAAACCGGGTAAGAAGAATGAATTTTTAGAGGATTTTTTGGCATTTCAAAAGAAAATCCAGCATTACGGGGTGTTCAATTCTCTGTCACAAATTCTCTTAAAACTTACCTCTCCAGGAGTCCCGGATATTTACCAAGGGACGGAGTTATGGGATTTAAGTTTAGTGGACCCTGATAACCGTCGTCCGGTGGATTATAAGTTGCGGACGAAGTTGTTAAGGGGGATAAAAAAAGGTCTAGACAAAGACACTCCTGCTTTGTTGACGGAGTTATTAAAAAATCCTGCGGATGGTCGGGTGAAATTGTTTTTAATTTACCAACTTTTACAAGTCCGTCAGCAGTATAGTGAGTTATTCCAACGGGGAGATTACCAAAAATTAACGGTGATTGGCAGTTGGCAGGAACATATTGTTACATTTTCCAGGACTTGGGGAGAGACGACATTAATTGCGATCGCGCCTCGTTTCTTAACCCGTTTAATCAAAGAAAACGAACTCCCCTTGGGAGAACATATCTGGCACGAAACCCGCATCTCCCTCCCACCGGGGTCTTCTCGACGTTGGAAAGATTTAATTTCAGGACAAACCTTAAACAGTGAGGATACATTATTGATCCGTGATATTCTTTCCCAGTTCCCGGTTGCCTTGTTGGTCAATCAGGAAGAAGGAGGGAAAGGAGGACTCCCGAAAGATACGGAGGAAGAGGCAACTGTGACACCTCTAGAAAAACCGTCCAAAACTCGGAAAAAGGCAGCGTAGGGGCATCTTTAGCAGTAGGGATGTTTCATCAAACATCCCTACAGGGATTTTGTCGTCACCCTTGTTGTATTTCAGATTAGGTTATTCTTTCTTATTGTTTTTAACCATCAACATCAGTAAAGCAGTAGGAACACCTGCAACAACTACACCAATTGCCCCATACATCACTTGTTTTTCGACAGTAGCACGTTGGTCAACCTGTGAAAAAGTCCTGTAACCTTGTCCAGAAAACCTTTCTCGGTTTCTCATCGAATTACAAACCATATCACCCGCACTACAATTTCGAGAGCTTCCCCTACCGGGAATACTCTCTATAAGACTATAGGAAACGGGAGAAGCAAGAAACACTCCAATCACTCCTCCAATAATTGAGGAGAAGGCAATAGTGATAAATTTTTTGGGAATAGTCATAGTGATTTTGATGTAATTCGCTGTGAAGTTTTATGAAAATTTTTAAATTTTTTACTGTTAGTAGATAAAAAACTATTTGGCTAGATTTCACAAAATTCACCAATTTTGATTTAATCTCGATCAGGAATATTACACTCAGGACATTCTCCAAAATACCACTGATTTTCTTCAGTATTATACCAAGAACTCCATACTTCATCACTGCTATACGAATTATTTACTAAATCTTCTTCCTGTGTTTCTTGCATATTATGCAAATGTCTATCAAATTTTTTAAGAGTATTCCAGAGCTTTTCTTCTGAATCTTTTTCAGCATTCCAAACTTCTTCAAAAGTAGCTGTAGAATATTCTCTATCATCATTGTATATCCTTGCGTAAACTGTACTAATTTCTCCAGAAAAGAATGTAGCAATATAAGCGGAAGGTCTTTTGATCCAATCATAACCATAAGCACGTCCATTATAATATTCAACGACTACATCACTACCACCCGGTATATGTGACCAGATATGGGTTCGACTATTACGGGAAACCCATAGTACATTATTAATAAGATGTTCTGGTAAACCAATATAAACATGATGAATATCTTTATTACTATTTAACCTTTGTTGATATAGTTTCGGTTTGTAATTACCTCTTCTAGAGCGTTTTCGTCTTTGAGTACCTCTTCTAGTACGTTGAGAGTGATTCTGAATTTGTTCTTGTTCTTCTACTTCTTGTTTATAACGGATTTGTTCATTACGCTTTTGCTGTAGTTCATGTTGACGTGCTGAACCAAGTAAAGAAATTGTTATATGATCTAGCCATTCAGGTAAAGAAGTATCAATATTATCCCAAATTTTTTCAATATAAACAATTAATTCATCTTTGTAATGTTCAGGAATATCTTGTACATCTAGCCAAATTTCACTTGCTTTTGCACACTTTTCTTTTGCATTTTTTTTTAGAACACTATCATCAATTTCGTACCAAAATTCAACATCTTTTGATAAACCAGAATCTAGCTTTTCAGCAAGTTCAGGATAATCATACTTAATTTTCTTGATATGAAACCAAGTCCTTTTTTTAGGGTACTTATTTAAAGTACAAGTTACAAAGCCAAATCCTCTTTTTGTGTTGTATTGATCAATATAACCAAAATCAATTTTCATGTCTTTAATTCTCAATGTAATACTCAAATTAAATAATAAAAATCTTAGCAGCTTAAAATATAATATAAAGAAAATATTATCATCTGCCAAAAATGCCAGCAAATAAATATTTTTGATAAGTTTCAAAATGTCCCATTATAAGTGCTAATGTAGAATTTATTAAAGACTGAATCCTTACATGGCTGGTTGTCGTTAATTTACTAGGACTACCATAATTATCAAATTTTTCTTTACAATGCTCAATAGAGTTTTTAGCAGTGACACAAAAATCGAGGAAAGCATTGGCAGGACAATCAATATAGTCATTGTGCTTCGGATGACCTTCAACTACTTCAGAATTAGGAAACAAATAGTCATTGATATCAAGCATAATATCCTCACCAATTAATTTCTTCTGTAACTCGCCAAAGTGTGTAATACTTTGTTACAATGCTTTTGGTTATTGGTCTGATAACATTGTGTCTTCAGTCTTAGCTATCTCACAAGTCGGAGGAAGGCGGATTAAGACGGGGATTTTCTTGAAAAAATGTTGAAAGGGCGGATAATGACGGAATAAGGCGGATTATTCACGGAGTTTAGAGGGGTCAATCTGAGAGGGATGGACTGGCAAGCGGTGTTATCGTCAATTGATGAGTTGGTCTTTCAGCAGACGGGAAAACACTTGGATAGTCTGCAAGTGACCATTCTGAAAGGGGTTCTCGATGGCCAGAAGTATGCAGAGATTGCAGAACAGTACAAATGCACGATGGGTCATGTGAAGGATGAAGGGTACGAACTCTGGCAGATGTTGTCTAAAGTATTAGGGGAAGATGTTAATAAGTCTAATTTTCGTGCTACGGTAGAACGTTTGGGATTTGCAAATTATCACTCTCCTATTATCGGCAATGATGCTCCTATCATTGGTAATGAAGTTCGTGTTGGTCATTTCAATTTTTGTTCTAATCTAGAAGCCAAACAAACAGAAACTCAAGAAGATCAGGAAATAGAGAGAGAACCAGCAGATTCAGTGCCTCATGAAGAGACAGTTGAAGAAGTATTGCGGGAGAGTAAGTTAACCGCGATTCCCCAGTTAGTACAATTAGGGTTAACCGAGGAGCAAATTGCAGAGGTTTTGCAGTTACCGCTACAGGATGTACAAGCCTTTATGGAATAGCGTATAAGCATTTAGCCCTCAGCATAAGCGCGAGAGTATGTTCGTTTTAAGAGTCGCGGCTGATAGCTGACGGCTGACGGCAACTCCAAACCGCTATATCTCATTCCCACCTTGACTATCCTTGTGAAGTCTTAATCATTGTAAGGTGGGCATTGCCGACCCAGCCCTGTCAAGGTGAGGAATGGTAGAACGAGACACCGTTGTTTCAGACACTTGTGAGAGACATTTTCTCCCCCTCTCCCAAGGTTGGGAGAGGGGGTTGGGGGGTGAGGGCGACTCCAAACCGCCATATCTCGTTACC
>NZ_JAQMSD010000011.1 GCF_028330525.1 Spirulina sp. CS-785/01 | reverse complement strand
TGGCATCAGTGGTTGCCCGTCTTTGGAAACTACGGGAATTCGGTTCATAGGAGATAATCCCTCCGAATCAGGTTTACGTCTCTTACGCCACGGTTAACGCTGTGTCCTGGACTAACCCAGTTGGGCGAGATTCCACCCCCTTACATCTAATCCAAAAAGCGAGAAACATCTAGAAGTGTTTACTCGTTAACCGCTCTTGGCTCTATTCGCAGCTACGGGAAGGTTATCTCTCCCCACTCCCCCACCTCACGAAGTAGGTGGGGGTCATTGAATGATTACATATTAAGGCTTTCATAAATCTATCGTTGAAGGCTGAGGGCTGAATGCTGACGAAGTTGGCTTAGGGTGTACTAGGAAAGGATACACAATAGAATTGTGATGTTAACGGGAATGCTAGTCTGCTACTTATGAAAGAGAAGAATTGGGTTGAAAAAACGGTGTTTTGGAGTCCTGTGTCTTGGCAGGCGGTGTTTACGGGGTTGATGTTTTTTTATATGTATTTGCCGATTCTGGTGTTGACGGTGTATAGCTTTAATGAGTCGGCTTATAGTGCGGGGTGGGAAGGGTTTACGCTGCAATGGTATGGGAAGTTATGGGAGGATGGCCGGATTTTACGATCGCTGGAAAATAGTTTAGTTGTGGCTGTTACTGCGGTGGGGGTTTCGGCGGTGTTGGGGACGATGATGGCGGTGGGGTTGGCCAAGTATAGTTTTCGGGGAAAAACCCTGTATCGGGGGGTGTCCTATTTGCCATTAATTGTACCGGATATTGCGATCGCAGTTTCAACCCTCATTTTTCTAGCCGTTTTAGGCATCCAACTCAGTCTCTGGACCATTGTTGCTGCCCATATTGTCTTCTGTTTAGCCTATGTGGCCATTGTGGTGTCCTCTCGGTTAAGCAGCCTTGACCCCCATTTGGAAGAAGCGGCCTTAGATTTAGGGGCCACCCCCACCCAAGCCTTTCTCAAAGTCCTCCTCCCAGAGTTATCCCCGGCCATTCTTGCCGGGTGTTTACTCTCCTTTGTCTTGAGTATGGATGATTTCCTCATTGCCAGTTTTACCGCCGGGACCGGGGCCACGACGTTACCCATGGAAATTTTTAGTCGCATTCGCACAGGAGTGAAACCCGATATTAACGCCCTCAGCGTCTTATTAATTCTCGCATCGGGGTTAGTTGCCTTTGTGGCCGAATACGTCCGTTATCGGGGCGAAAAACGGCAAATGCAGTGATTGATGATAAGTTTGTAGGGAGAAAACCCCCAATTCTCCCTAAGTCTTATGAGTGGGACCCCATCTTCAGTAACGGAAAAAGTTGAGAAAACAATTCGTTTCAGGTTGGTGAATCTGTGGAAATTTTCCCGGCCTCATACCATCATTGGTACAAGTTTAAGTGTGTTGGCGTTGTATAGTCTGGCGGTGGCCCTTCAGCCGTCGGTTTGGAGTTGGGGGAGTCTCTGGCAGTTGGCAGGGGCAGCGTTGGCTTGTTGGTGCGGCAATATCTATATTGTAGGCTTAAATCAATTAGAGGATGTGGCCATTGACCGCATTAATAAGCCGGATTTACCCCTCGCATCAGGGGCGTTTTCCCTGCGACAAGGACAGATTATTGTGGGGGTAACGGGAGTCTTGGCGTTGCTGAGTGCGGCGTTTTTGGGGGGGTGGTTGTTGGCGACAGTGGGGTTTAGTTTGGCCTTGGGGACTGCCTATTCTTTGCCTCCGGTGCGTTTGAAGCGGTTTCCTTTTTTGGCGGCTTTGTGTATTTTTACGGTGCGGGGGGGGGTGGTGAATTTGGGTCTCTTTCTCCACTATCGTAATGTTTTGGGGCTAGAGACGGGCATTCCGGCGGTAATTTGGTTGTTGAGTGCCTTTATTGTGGTGTTTACGGTAGCGATCGCAATTTTTAAAGATGTCCCCGATACCCAAGGGGATAAACGCTATCAAATCACCACGTTTACGATTTTGTTGGGGAAACCCGCCATTTTGCAGATTACTGGGGGGATCATTACACTATGTTACGGGGGACTGATTCTCGCGGCGGTAGCTGATCTAGCTCGTCTCAATCCTTGGGTGATTACCCTGAGTCATGGGGGGCTATTATTGGCCTTTTGGTGGCAAGCGAGTCGGGTTAACCTAGAGGAGCAACGTGCGATCGCTCGTTTTTATCAGTTTATCTGGAAACTTTTTTTCCTCGAATACCTCTTATTTCCTATAGCCTGTTGGCTCGCTGAGTGAGAGCAGTCTGTCCAATCTGCTTTTTTTGGGCAAGTTGTGCCATTTTAAGATTATATTGGCTTATTTGATTGATGATTTTGAGTTTATGAAGACGACTAAACATTTCATTCTTTTTACCGCTACCCTCATGTTGGTGCTACTGTCGGGCTATTCCGACTCCTCGGTGATGGCGACAGAGGGGGCTGCGATCGCTACAGAAAGTCCTGTCTCGTCTCAGTCTAGAGAATTTCCGGATTCGGTCACACATCCCTTGTTGTTGACTGATATGACTCTCAATTGTGAGCAGGCCCAGACGCAAAGGGAAATGAATCTTTGTGCCGTGAAAGCCGCCAAACAAGCCGATGTGCGTTTGAATACCGTGTATCAACAACTGCGCCAAGAAATTCAAGACACCGCCCAGGAGCAACGGTTAATTGATGCACAACTGGCTTGGATTGAATTCCGCGATCGGGATTGTGATTATGCTCAGAGTCAATATCTCGATGGCAGTATGATGCCCATGATTTACGGCTTTTGTGTGGCAGATTTAACCGAAAAACGCACGCGAGAGTTAGAAGACTATTTAGAAGAAGCGAGTCTTTAACAATTAACAATTAACAATTAACAATTAACCATGAGCAATAAGCAACATAGCGGTGTGCAAATTAGTGAAAGACACTTGCTCCCCCTCGCCCAAACTGGGAGTTGCAGGCTGAGGGCTGCATTAGCTCCCCCTCGCCCAAGGTGGGAGTTGCAGGCTGAGGGCTGCATTAGCTCCCCCTCGCCCAAACTGGGAGTTGCAGGCTGAGGGCTGCATTAGCTCCCCCTCGCCCAAGGTGGGAGTTGCAGGCTGAGGGCTGCATTAGCTCCCCCTCGCCCAAGGTGGGAGTTGCAGGCTGAGGGCTGCATTAGCTC
>NZ_JAQMSD010000213.1 GCF_028330525.1 Spirulina sp. CS-785/01 | reverse complement strand
TGACTTAGAAAGGGACGAGCGTGCAGACTCAGCCATAAATCCTGTAAAAAGGTAGGCTACCTTGAGAGGGTCATCACACCCAAGTGTAAACGCCAGCACTTGGCTCTGTGGTCTGTAATTAAACAAAACACCAACGATGAATGAAGGTGGTGTTACAGATGTAAAAAGCCCTTTGAAGTTTGTCGAGGCAAACCTTACAGTTTAACTGAGTGGCTGAAGAAGCCCTGAAAATCATGTGCAATTACACATTTCTCATAACCCTGACCAAAATCAAACCCCTTTAAAACCTGTTCATCCGGCACGGGCCAGAAAACTCTAGGATGGGTATAAGTAGGGCTTTGTGGCCTAATGTCAAAAAAAGTCAAGTAAATAGCCTACTAGAGGTTAACCCTACTTTCTGTGGGGCAAAATTGACAAAACGAAAGGAGGTGAAACCAAACGATGCCCCCCATTATTTACGCAAGATTTCTCGATTTTTTACGGGAAGAATTAGCTTTATCTCAAGATTCCATTGCGATCGCGCAACGTCACTTTGAACGACACCCCAGTTCTTTCCCCATGTTACTCTGGCAATATGGGTTAATTACCCTCGAACAACTGGATCGCATTTTTGACTGGTTAGAAAATGCGTCTCATCCGGATTGTGCATAATTTTCTCGGTTTCAGCAAGAGAAATAAATAGGAGAGAAATAAATAGGAGAGAAATAAATAGGACAGAACAAAAGCTGTCACAGTCAATGGGCTTGAAGGGAACAAGACACCCCTGATTATCTTCCTAAGCAAAATAGGAAGGTTGCCCAATTGTCCTTTCTGTTTCCCAGTTTATTTGAGTGCACAATACAATTTGGAGGTTTTCCACCAATGCTACAATTTTTTAAGGCTAACCCCTCCTCTCGTCAATCCCTCAACCGTTGGCAGGGAGAGGCGATCGTTGAACAGACAATAATCCCCTTCCAACGCGGTCGCGTGAAATTTCGAGGCAGTTGGTGGTTTGCTCAATGTCTCCACGATATCGCCCTCCCTCCTGGAGAACGAGTCAATGTTGTGGGCCGTAACAGCATTACTCTTTTAGTCGAACCTGCTCAAATGTATCCCCGTAATACAATAACGGACAGTTGATAGTTGTCAACTATCAACTGTCAACTATCAGCTGTCAACTAAGATCGTAACGTCACCTGATGCGCCTCTATAAGAGCCTCACGCACCTTTTGGTGGACGGGTTCGACTTCTTCATCAGTTAGGGTGCGATCGCCCGCACGATAGGCTAAACTAAACGCCAAACTGCGCTGGCCATCCGGCACATTCTTCCCTTGATACTCGTCAAACAACTCCACTCCAGCGAGTAACTTTTTCCCCGCTTGATTCATAGTAGCCGTTAACTCAGCCACCGAAAGATTAGCTGGGGCAAAAAACGCCAAATCTCGCTCCACCGAGGGATAGAGGGAATAAATCGCAAACTTCCCAGGGTCATCTACATTCAACGCATCCAGTAACACCTGTGCCTCTAATTCAAAAGCATAGACCGCATCAGGTAAATTGCGATCGCTCCTCACCTGGGGATGTAACTGGCCAAAAACACCCAACCGTTGCCCATTAATCCACAGAGAAGCCGTCCGGCCCGGATGTAACCGTTGCTCCTCCTGACAGGATTCATAGGCCACAGACACCCCTAAACGGGCAAATACAGACTCTAAAACCCCCTTAGCCTCATACCACCCCATGGGCTGAGGTTTCCCCCCTCTCGTCCAACGGCCTTGGGGGAAAAGATCACCCCCCAAAATACCGCCCAACGCATCCGCTTCCGTTAACTGGCCTTGGGCCTGCCCATGAAACACCCGTCCATATTCAAACGCATTTAACGCCCCATTCCCTTGGGCAAAATTAGACTCAAATGCCGTAATTAAACCCGTCAACAGGTCATAACGCAACGCCGAATAATCGCTCAACAACGGGTTAGAAATGGCCACCTCAGAAAACTCCGGTTTCACCAAAGAATAATGCACCACCTCCGTCAGGCCTGCAGCGCGGAATAAACTGCGAATTTCATTCACGGCCTTCCGTCGGGGGGGAATATAACCGGGTTCAGTCTTACTCGGTAAGGTATTCTGAAAATGATCATACCCGTAAACCCTTGCCACTTCCTCAATTAAATCAATTTCCCGTTCTAAATCTCGATACCGATAGGGAGGGACCGTCACCGTCCACACGGGGGGGGTTTGACTGACAGTTTCTAATTTACAGCCCAAGGCCGTGAGAATGCGTTCCACGTCTGCCGCTTCCACATTGCCCACTTGGCCTTTTTTCTCCACCTGTCCGAGAATAGCTTGAGTGCGGTCTAAGCGTAACTCAATGCTGCGCGTCCAGTTTTCTCGGTGACGGGTATCATCGGCAGTTTGGGTGGTGACAGTGCCACCTGCGAGTTCTGTTATTAGTGCGATCGCCCGTTGACAAGCCTTGTCTAATTCTACCTGATTCACCCCCCGTTCATACCGGGCCGAAGCCTCCGTCCGTAACCCCTGACTGCGGGCCGACCGACGAATGGCCACCGGGTCAAATAAAGCCGCTTCTAGGACTAAATTCACCGTCCCCTCATAGACTTCCGTTGCTTCACCCCCCATAACCCCCCCAAGGGCCACAGGTTGGTCATTGGCCGTAATTAACAAATTCTGTTCCACTAATTTTCGCTCTTGGCCATCAAGGGTTTTTAAGGTTTCTCCCTTCTGAGCAAAGCGGACACCAAGGGTTAAATCTTTACTCCCGGCCACTTTCGCCAAACGGTCTTGATCAAAGGCATGAAGCGGTTGTCCCCATTCTAATAACACATAATTCGTCACATCCACCACATTATTAATGGGACGGACTCCTGCCGCTTGTAAGCGAAACTGTAACCAGTCGGGAGACGGGCCAATGTTCACCCCTTCAATCACTGTACCAATATAGGCCGGACAGGCTTTATTTTCGGTTACTTTAACCGTTAACCTATCTTCTTTGGCAATATTGATCTCTGGGACTTCAGGCAAATGTAGCTTGGCCCCCGTCAACGCAACCACTTCCCGTGCAACTCCCACCATACTCAACGCATCAGCACGGTTGGCCGTCGAGGTTAAATCTAACACCACATCATCCAACCCCAAGAGAGGCCGCACATCTTGGCCCACCTCTAAGTTATCCTGGGGGAAAGCATGAATGCCCTCCGATTCTTTTTCTAACCCTAACTCCGTCAACGAGCAGATCATCCCATAGGACTTCACTCCCCGGAGTTTACTGGGTTTTAATTTTAAATCAATCGCCGGGAGATAGGTTTTGGGGGGAGCAACGGGAACCAACTGTCCTGCGGCCACATTTTTCGCCCCACAGACAATTGTAGAGGGTTCAGCTTGTCCGATATCGACTGTACAGACACTGAGTTTATCTGCATTGGGGTGTTGTTCTCGTTCAAGGACTTTCCCCACTACCACTCCTGCGGCCAAGTCCCGACGATCTATAATTTCTTCGACTTCAAACCCTGCGATGGTCAAAGTTTCCGCCAATTCTTCTGGAGAGCGTGTTATCTCAACCAACTCCCGCAACCAGTTGAGAGAAATCTGCATTGCGCCGTCTTAATGTTCCACTACCGTCAACTTTCTCATTGTACCCTGTTGGCGGGGGAACAGGGAACAGCGTCTCAATGAAGGCAGATGACAGAGTTGATAGTGGATAGTTGAGAGTTGGGGAATTGAACCACAAAGACACAAAGGACACGGAGATGGGGAAGATGGGGAAGATGGGGAAGATGGGGAAGATGGAAGGTTAAACTGTTCTAGTTTCAATACTCCCCTATCTCCCCTATCTCCCCTATCTCCCCTATCTCCTACACCTTTGACAAAAGACGGGTTATCTTAACTTGTCACCAATGCCTATTCCCTATTATCCAGTGGCCTCCATTGCTTGTTGTAAGCGGGGTTTATCCCAGCCTCGTTGGTGTAATAATATCCATGAGGTCATTAGGTCGGGCCCTTGTAACTCTCCAGTGAGGCCGGCCCGTAGAGACTTCATCACAAACCCTTTTTTCACCCCTTGGTCTTTGGTGACTTGTTTCACAATAGCTTTGGCATCGTCTAAACTAAGGTCGGGATAGTCCTGTAAGGCGGCTAAAATGGCTTTGTAGATGTCTGCAACTCCTTCTTGTTGGATTTGCTTTTGGCCTTTCTCGTCGAAGGTGATGGAGTCTCCGAATAATAAGCGGGTTTCTTTCGGTGCGTCCGCTAAACGGGTTAAATTAGGGGTGATCAGTTCTGTGACTTGGACTAACCAAGGTCGGTCTTTTTCTCCATCTACGGGATATCCTGCGTCTTTCCAGTAGGGAATGAGTTGATCAACTAATTCTTCTGGGGGTTTGTTATGGATGTATTGGCTATTGATCCAGTCTAGTTTATCCCAGTCGAATTTTGCTCCTGCTTTGTTTACTCGGTCTAGGGTAAACTGTTTTGCTGCTTCTTGGAGGGTGAATATCTCTTGGGTGGAGTCGGGGGGAGTCCATCCTAATAATGACATATAGTTGGCGATCGCTTCGGCGACAAAGCCCATATTACAGAAGTCATCGACGGAGGTGACGTTATCCCGTTTGGAGAGTTTACGCCCTTCTGGGTTTAAAATTAAGGGGGTATGGGCGAAGACTGGGACTGTTCCCCCTAATGCTTCGTAGAGTAAGATTTGTTTACCCGTGTTCGCAATGTGGTCTTCTCCTCGGATAACGTGGGTGATGTTCATGTCCATGTCATCGACCACTACTGCTAAGTTATAGAGGGGTTGACCAAAGGGTTCATCTCCTTGGGGAGTCCTTGCAATGACCATATCTCCCCCTAAGTCGCGGCCTTTCCAAGTTAGAGGCCCGCGAATTTTATCATCCCAGACAATATCGCAGTTGTCGTCAATTTTAAAGCGAATGACGGGTTTGCGGCCTTGGTTGATAAATTCTTGTTCTTGTTCGGGGGTTAGGTTGCGATGACGGTTATCATAACGAGGGGCCTGATTTTTGGCTTTTTGGGCTTCGCGCATCTGTTCGAGTTCTTCGCTGGTACAATAACAGCGATAGGCTAATCCTTTATCAAGTAAGGTTTGTACGGCTTGACGATATAAGTCTATGCGTTGCGACTGAAAGTAGGGGCTTTCATCCCAATTTAATCCTAGCCATTGCAGGCCGTCTAGGATATTCTGGGTATATTCGTCGCGCGATCGCTCGGTGTCGGTATCTTCAATCCGAATAATGAATGTACCGTCCTGATGACGGGCATATAACCAGTTAAACACAGCCGTTCTTGCTGTACCAATATGTAATTTTCCCGTTGGACTCGGTGCAATGCGTACTCGAACAGTCACAGTTTTTTCTTAAATAACGCCAATAGTTGATCTTAATATGCTTTGTTGGTTGTTGGTTGTTTGTTGTTAGTGGGGGGAGAAACTGGGTTTCTATTTTCATGTTGTTGTGAGTCTCACGAAGGTATAGAGAAACCCGGTTTCTAGAGACTCTGCTTCCTCTCTCTGTGTCCTCTGTGTCTGGAGTGGTTCACAACTTCCCAACTCTCAACTCTCAACTCTCTTAACCCTGCGACAGTACAAGACCAACAACGCAAACAACCCCCCACCTACTAAATATTTAAGCACATCGGGAAATAAGGGATTAGGGGAGAAAAAGCCTTCTATCACCCCTGCAACAACTAATAACGCAACGACCCCAAAAACTAATTGTGCGGCCTGTGTACCATATACTTTGAGGGCATCTACTCTAGAATACTGCCCTGGGGCCACTAAGGCACGGGCTATGAGTAACCCGGCCCCTCCTGCGAGAAATATTGCAGGAAGTTCTAATGAACCGTGGGGGAATACAAAGGCCCAAAAGGGGTAGGCTAGTCCGTATTGTCCCACTAAGGCTGCGATCGCGCCAATGAATACCCCATTCAATACTAAAATATACAAGGTCACTAAACCTGCCGTAATCCCCCCTCCTACGGTTGAAAAGGACACTCGTAGGTTATTAATCATAATATTAGTCGAGGCCAAGGGTTCAATGCCTAAAATTGACCCCATCCATAATTCTCTCTCATCCCGTACCATGGTGATTAAGCGGTCTGGGACGACAATTTCTAGGAATACTGGGTCTGTCCAAGCATACCACCAGGCGATTATTCCGGCCCCAAAAAAAACTGAGGTGGCGATCGCAGTATAACCCCACGTCTGCTGCACCACTCGCGGAAACCCCCAGAGGATAAACTCCCCCACCGCGGCCCATTCTTGATGGCGCGATCCTTGGTATATTTGATGATAGCCTCTAGTGGTCAGTTGTTGTAATTCTTGGATTAAGCGATCGCCCACTTGATGAGTCCTGGCCCTCGCTAAATCCCCAGATACCGACCGATACAGACTCGCTAACTCTTGTATCTCTTGGGCCGATAAATATTGTAACCCCCGTTTTTCGACCTGTCCCAGTAGATGATGTAACCGTTGCCAGTTGGCCTCCCGACGGGCCACCCACCGTTTAATCTTCATAAAAAATACCAACCCTCCCCTCAGTTTCGTTTACTATGATCTTATTAAGTTTTTAAATGGTCTCTACTCTCCATGACTGCACCTGTCTCTCCCCCTCCAAAACCCCTACTTCAACCCTTAAATGCAGGGAATATTGTCACCATTACGGTTAATCTCTATTTAACCCATTTTCGCACCTATGTGGGGGTCGCGTGGCAAGGAATTTTATGGATAGTTCTCCCTATTTTAGGCATAACGGCACTGTCTGCTATTTTAGCAACAACTTCCGCAGGAATATTGCTTTTGTTTGGGTTAAGTGCTGGAGTGGCATTAATCTATTGTTTTGCCCAGTTTCTTACCCATTCTGCTCTTATCTCTCGCCTCGCTTTTAACCATCTGCTGGATTCTGATGAGACAGTAAAAGAAGCAAAAACAAAGGTCAAAAAAAGAGTTTGGAGCTTTTTAGGATTAGCTGTTTTTTTGGCTATATTTATGATGATAACTTATATCGTTTCTTTTGTCATCTTTTTTATATTCATTGGGATAGGGAGTACAATGTTAGCGGGGTTAGGAGGGATAGCAAACCCCTCTAATACGGCGGTAGGCGTTCTAGTTAGCATCTTTATTCTCCTCTTAGTTATCACGTTTTTTGTCCTATTTTCCCTCCTCCTATTATGGATTTATTGTCGCTTTTTTGTCCTAGAAGTTCCCCTCGCAGTAGAAACGCAACTCAAGGTCTATGAAGTTATTCAAATAAATTGGAATTTAAGCAAAAAAAATACCCGCTATTTAATGGTTATTCTCTCCATTGCTTTCCTCGTTAATGCACCAATCTATTTAGTTTTTCAACTGCTTTCAATTATGGTACAAACTCTAGCAGAATTAATTATTGATACTCCTTTTCCATCGGTTGTGGTCTTAGTTTTAAGTTATTTACTGGGATATTTAGTCAGTATTGTGGGGGGACTGCTATTAATTCCCTTTTGGCAAACCTTGAAAGGAGTAATTTTTTACGACCTCAAAACCCGTCGTGAAGGATTTGATTTACAATTAAAGCCCATTCAAGATTCGTAAAATTCTTAATATGAACCTGCTCAAAAAAATTACTCTTAAAACACCAGAAAGTGTCGAATTAAAATTCACCCTTGCTGGCATTGGGAAACGCGCTTATGCGGTACTCCTTGATTATATCATCTGGCTATTACTTTTAATGGCTTGGACATTTATTAGTTTTATCTTTATTTATAATACCTTTTCTGAGGTGCTGGGAGACAATAATCAACTAGGGCCTTGGTTCTTCTCCTTTTATCTTTTAATTTTCTTTCTTATTTACGTCGGCTATTTTATTTTTTTCGAGGTTTGGTGGCAAGGCAAAACCCCCGGCAAACGGTTTGTCAATATTCGCGTCATTCGGGATGACGGCAAACCCGCTAGACTCCCCCAAGCCACCCTCCGCGCCTTATTACGACCTGTGGATGATTTATTCTTTTTAGGACTCTTTTTTATTGTCTTAGGCAAACGGGAAAAGCGGTTAGGGGACTGGTTAGCCGGGACGGTGGTTATTCAAGAAGAACAAAAGAAAACGCAATTCACTTTCTCCCCCTCCCCCACCAGTCAAGACTTAGCTGAACAATTGAAAAATCAAGTGAATATCAATCAATTAAGGCCAGAAGAATTCTTAATTATTCGCCTCTATTTAGAAAGACGGGACCAAATGTTCCCAGAAGCCCGCTATAGTAAAGCCAAAGAACTCGCCTACCAAGTTAAAGATATCTTAGAACTAGACGGAGTTCCCGAAGGGGTGACAGCCTTCGAGTTTCTAGCAGCAGTGTATTTAGCCTATCAAGAACAAGAGCAAACGATTAGCTTGGAGAAGAATTAGCATGAGTGGCCAGAAATTGTCCCACCTCCTCCGACGTAGGTTGTGCTTCAATAGCCCCCGGTTTCTGGGTGGTTAAAGCCCCCACTGCCGCCCCATAGCGGATAATAGACTGCACCACTTTTGGCTCTTGGAGGGGCGTTAACCCCTGTTGACAGAGTTGGTACAAAAACCCCGCTAAAAACCCATCCCCTGCCCCCGTGGTATCCACCACAGACAGGGAAAAGGGGTCGAGTTGACCGACTGTATCACTGATACAGTAGGAAATGGCCGCCTCGCCGCCAGAGGTGACAATGACTCCCTCCACCGAGTCCAAACGGCGAGAAATGACCCCCGCATCGGCAGTCCCCCACAACCACAGGGCCTCCTCTTTGGCGAGTTTCACAAAATCCACCTGTTCCCATAAGGGGTTTAACAGGTCTGGAGCTTGTTCCGGATTTGACCAAAAACTCGGTCGCCAATTCACATCAAGAACAATTTTCAGATGGTGCTGATCTGCCCATTGTAAGGCTTGAAACACTGCCTCTCGACTCTGGGGGTAGGCGAGACAATTCGTACCGAAGACAAAATAATCGGCCTCTTGAAACAAGACTTCTGGGAGTGCGTCGCCTTGGATATAGGCATCGGCAAATTGATCTGGGGGATGGTCGCCGAATCCGGCAAAACTGCGATCGCCGCCTTCATCTCGCAACACATACACCCGACGAGTCGGGGCCGTAGGATGCCACTGCACCCCCCGGCAATCCACCCCAAACCCCTCACACAAAGAGATTAAGGCCCGGCCCGCCTCATCCTCCCCCACACAGCCCAAAAACGCCGTCCTGACCCCCAATTTCGCCAACCCACAAGCCACATTCCCAGGCGCACCCCCCGGCAACGGAGTCCAAGACTGCACCGACGCTAAAGCCTCTCCTGCTTGATCTGCTAAATAATCATAGAGGATTTCTCCAAAACAAATAACACGCAGTTGATCCATAACCCCTCGTTAAATACAGTTGTTGCTCAGAATAGGATAAACTTTAGCGAACTCTCTAACTGCCTTGGGACAATCTTCTACAATAAAATCAAGATTTAAGTAAAAATCACTAAAGGTAGTCACCCGATGACCGAGAATCAATCCCCAACCCCCATCTCTCTCTCAGAACGAGAACTCCAGATTATTGAATTAGTGGCCAATGGACTCACCAACCATCAAATTGCCCAAGAACTGGAAATCAGTAAGCGAACCGTGGATAACCACATCAGTAACATCTTGACCAAAACCGCCACCGAAAACCGGGTCGCCCTCGTTCGGTGGGCGTTACAATGGGGAAAAGTCTGCCTCAATGATGTCAACTGCTGCATTCTCCCCCCCGTGGAAACCTCTCAAGAGTCCTAATGTTCCATTCAACTGGGTGGAAGTGGCCCACTTGGACAGTGAGTTGTTTACTACTCGGTCTGAGTAGTTGTCAACAGTACACCACAGTCAGTCCCCCACCCCTTCCCATGGGGGCCACGCTCAACAGTACCGCCGCCGAAGGCCATCCCCGTCTGTCGTATAATGGCCGCTATCTCGTTTTTGCCTCGGACCGCCAATCCCAACGCACCATCCAAGTTTATGATCTCCAACGTCGTCGCTTAGTCCCCCTCCCCGGTTTAAACCAAGAAGGGATACTCCAAGATCAACCGGATATCAGTGCAGATGGGCGTTATATTGTCTATATGGCGGAACGATACGGCAAACCGGATATTTTTATTTATGATCGGCAAACCTTTCGCAGTGAAGCCATTACACGGGATATTTTAGGGGTAGTACGTCATCCCACCATAAGCGGGAATGGCCGTTTTATTGCCTTTGAAATCAATCGTTCGGGCCAATGGGATATTGAAATTTATGATCGCGGTGCAGATATTGACCTATCTTTACCCCAACAAAATACGCCTCCTTCGCCCAATAATTAATCACAAATAACACAAAACTCCCCCCCAAACCGGGGGAGAGTATCCAGTAAAACAACCAAACAAAGCATTTATCGCTTAGAGAAAATCAGACTTAATGGGCATGGGCTTTCAAGGGTTTTCCCTCTGTGAAAGTTTCCGCCGAAATAGTTAACACCACGCGCAAGGTTTCGAGGAATTTCACTAACCAGTCACATTCCCCTTGGGGAACATCTTCGTAATAGTGAATTAAACGCGCTAGACAAACCATTAAATATTTATAACTGGGACGACAGAGTAAGACAATTTTTAGTAAGAGAATCGTCAGGGTTAAATAATTTCCCTGATGGGTTAACATAGCGAGGGGATGGGTGGACTTACTCCAATTCGGTTGTAAGAGATATTCAATTAACCGATTCGAGGTTCTCAGTAGTAAATGATTGTTCCACGGTTTATCATTATATTGACGGTAGAGGGGTTTCACTGCATTAGCGACACTCGCTCGCAACCATTCCGAAGTTTTGCTATCTTCTAAAGAGTGGAATAAATACTTTAAGAATCCATATTTAAACCCTCGATAAGAAATACCGTCCGCTTGTTGGCGGAAAATATTGGCCAGTCCTTGATAGTTGGGGGATTTTTGTTTATTAATGACTCGTTGAATGAGTAATAATATCCGGTCATCTAATAAGGTGGGGTTTTTCCGAAACCCATGGGAGGTTTTAGAGAGTTGCGCGTGGGCTGTATAAATGGCTAGTTTAAACTTAAATTGTTGATTCAGTTGAGCCGCTAAATATTCGGCGGCTTCCCGTTGTTCTCTAGGATTTTTGGTATTTAAATATTGGGCGGCTAATAGATAAGTTTTATAGCGTTCTGTCCAAGGTTGCTTTCCGGTTTTCTCAGAACTGGGTAAAAATAATGTTAAATTTTCGTAGCCTTCACTCTGCACAAACTCCCGTAACCATTGTCTGAGTCTTCTATGGGTGGGATGAAGATTGTGATACGCGCCTAAATTATGTTTAAACAGGTCTAATAATTGGGGGATATAGTCTTGTTTGTCGCCGAGCCACCAATATTTAACTAAAATAAAGCAGACACGCTGAACTACATATAAAAAAGTTTCTTTATGTTTTAAAATAATTAAGTCATAGAGGGCTTGTTCTACGGTCACACCCACTTGATTATTTTTTAAGATAAATAAGTCTTTAAAATGGTCGAGGACTTGCTCTGGAGACTCTTGCATCACCGCATCGGTGAAAAATTCCGCGATGACTTGCTCACTATAAACTTCATCTCCCCGTCTTTTTTGGGGTTGAGCGTGCAAGGAGCGAATTTTGTGGGTAGAGGGAGGGGAGGACGGGGTTACAGTCCGAGTTTGCTGGAGTGATGTACCCGTGTAATCTGTTGGAGATGGTAGAGATGGAGTATAGTGACCTCTCATGATGTTTTCCTTATCAGGGACTGTCAGTGATTTATTTCACATCTATTGTCAGAGAAGATCAGGAGGGGGACAAGATAGGTTTGGTAAACTTGTCCAAAATTAAACATTCAGCGTAGGAAAATTAAAGTTTTGATGAAGTTGGACTCCTCATCACGCTGAATTTTACGGAAACTGGGTGAATATTTTTAACATTTGTTCAATTTATTTGACACTTTAAAGTTTTTGTGGTATAAGCAAATCACTCAGTTTGAATATCTTTCCTACTCATTTTTGGTGCGTTACGCAGGAATTAAAGTTCATGGTTTCTCTCTCCCTTTTTCGGCCTGCTAACGCACCCTACTTGTCTTGTCTCCAATAAAATATCTTTCCTACTCATTTTTGGTGCGTTACGCAGGAATTAAAGTTCATGGTTTCTCTCTCCCTTTTTTAGCCTGCTAACGCACCCTACTTGTCTTGTCTCCAATAAAATATCTTTCTTACTCATTTTTGGTGCGTTACGCAGGAATTAAAGTTCATGGTTTCTCTCTCCCTTTTTCGACCTGCTAACGCACCCTACTTGTCTACTTGTCTCTATAATAATTCAAGAATCACGCTTTGAGGGGGGAATGCACCAACTCAAGAGCCATCCTACCCCCAAGGGAGTCCATAACCACCATCGCTCTGTGTCGGTTAAGAGCCAACTTAAATCCCCTACAGATTTGCGATACTGGAGGGCAAAATAAACAAAAGCACTAAGACTGATAAACCGTGTCCCCCAGTTGCGACTCACTACAGCGAAGGGGATAACCCATGTAAAATACCAAGCGTGAATGATGGGGGATAATACTAAAAGGGTGAAAAAGTAGAGTTCGCTAAATCGCCAGAATTGCCGCACAGTCCAGAGTAACCCCACTAGGACCACAGTGAGGGGGAGGGCATAAATCCAGTTTACAGTTTGAGTTAATGGCCAAATTTTGCCGAGGAAATAGGGGAATAATTCGGCACTGCGGCCATGGGTGACGAAGGTGGACTGGGTGGGGATGAGGGGACAACTGCCTCCGGTGCAGAAGGGGATGGCACTGAGGAGTATGGGGAGGAGTCCTAAGATTATGATGAAAAGGGCGGTTTTGAGGTTGATGTTGCGCCATCCTCGCCAGGTGAGGAAGGCGAGAATGGGCAGGGAAACCCATTTTACGGCGATACTTAGCCCAATGAAGAAACTACTCCAGAGAGGACGGGGTTGGGGGGTGTCCCATTGCAACCATGCGGCAACGAGGGGCAAGATAAACCAACTGTCGTAATGACCGCCTCCGGCAAAGGAGTATAAAATGAGGGGATTCCAAGCGTAGAGGAGGGTGGCGGCATAGCCGAAACGCCGACTGAGTAAGGCACAGGTGGCTAAGTCGGCGGCGATGAAGGCGAGTTTGAAACACCAGACGGTGGGGGAAAGGGTGGCGAGGAGGCGAAACCCGAGTTGGGTGATGGGGGGATAGATGGCGGAGGTGTCGGGATGGTTGATTAAGTCCCACCAGGGGAAGCGGTAGGTCATTAATTCGGGGGCGTTGGGGGGGTATTCGTAGGGACTAAAGCCGAGGGTTTGAATTGTGCCTTCCCAGATGTATCGCCAAATGTCGTCTCCTGGAAACATGGTCAGGAGGAGGAGACGGGTTGTGATGGCGATTCCCCAAAACCAGAGGCTGCTAAGGGAGCGCACTCCCCAAGAGATTATAAATCCTAGTCCCATGACGGTCATTCCTCGCCAAAAGTGGGGGACGGTGTTGGGTTGGAGGAAGTCTCCGTAAGGACGGGCGAGTATTGCGCCGATGAGGAGTAAGATGGCACTGAGCCAGAGACAGAGGGGGTTTAACCAGGGGTGTTTTTCGAGGTAGAGGTGGCCGAGGGTGGAGAGGATGATGCGGCCTGCTTGCAGACTGCCTCGAATTGTACCGGAAATTTTTGATTGTCCGGCTTGACGGGGGAGGTAGTTGACGGGGATTTCTTTAATGGGTAGGTTTAGGTCTAGGGCGCGGACTTGCATTTCTACGGTCCAGCCAAAGCCGCGATCGCGCATTTCCATCCCTTCTAACCCAGTCCGACGAATGAGACGCAGGGGCCCTAAGTCTTGATAGGAGTACCCCCACCCCCATTGAATTAAGGTGGTGGTGAGATGGTTGCCGAATTTCTGGACGGGGGTGAGGGTGGCGGCATGATGAGTCATGCGATCGCCTAAAATCAAATCATACTGCTCCCGGAGTGCCAAAAATTCTGGCAGTTGGCTGAGATCATCACTGCCATCTCCATCACAAAAGAGTAACCATTCTACGCGGTCTGGGAGGTTTTGTAACCCGTGCCAGCACGCATTCCCGTAGCCTAATTCTGGCGCGAAAATTACCTCTGCACCCGCTTGTTTCGCTGCTGTGGCACTGCTGTCTGTGCTGCCATTATCCACGACGCGAATCTGGTGGAGTCCTTGTTGTTGTAAGCTGTGAATGATAGGCGCGATCGTTTCCGCTTCATTATGAACCGGAATAATTACTAAAATGTCCCCGTAGTCCTCCTGTGACATAGATTTGTTAATTGTTAATTGTAATTGGTGATCACCACTTCATTAATTAATCCTCGTTTAGAGGCATTACTATTAATACTTCTTCCCGCTTTAATTCGCTTGACATTATAGCCTTCATAGGCTAAATCAAAAAAGTTGTCTTTTTGATCTTCATTTTTGGGATCAGAATTGCTTAACAAGAGCTTTGCCCCTCGTTGGTCTAATTTTACAAAAAAATCTCGTAACTGCAATTGCTCCTCATCCTTAAAACTATGACTGGAATACGCGGTAAAATTAGCCGTTTTACTAATAGGACGATAGGGAGGATCAAAATAAACAAAAGTTTGGGGATCAACCCAGTCGCAACATTGACGATAATCCCCTAATTTTAGGGTTGTTTTTTGTAAAATCTGAGAAACTGCTTTTAAATTATCAGGATCGCAAATTTTGGGGTTTTTATACTTCCCTTGGGGGACGTTAAATTCTCCCTTTGAGTTAACCCGAAATAGTCCATTAAAGCAAGTTTTATTTAAAAAAATTAACTGTGCTGTCCGAAGGAGCCAATTTTTCCCGTATTGCGCAATATTTACTTGATGACGAGTTTGATTAAATTCTGTCCGAATTTGATAAAAATAGTCTTTACGCTGGGCTTCAGGGAAAGATAAATAATTGGATTCTATTTGGGTTAATTTGTCAATTAGAATATTGACTTCTTGTTGAATACTGGTATAAGCAATAATTAATTCCGGATTAATATCTAAAATAAAAAACTCCTCAACCTTTGGATAACATTGAGCAATATCTAAAAAAACTGCCCCTCCTCCGACAAAGGGTTCAATATATCGTTTAATTTTACCTTGTTTTAATTCGGGTGGAAAAAGAGGCTTAATTTGAGATAATAACTTACTTTTTCCTCCCGCCCATTTTAAAACAGGTTTTGCTCTTATTTGAGCCATTTTCTAGAAATTTTGCTTGGTGAGTATTCATTGAGCTTATTGGTTATTATAAGCCCTAAAGAGGTGAATATTCAGGTAAACTAGAATATCTCCCTAAATCCCTCTTATGATCCCCCTCTTATCCCCCTTAAAAAGGGATCATCCAGTCAACCTGAATACTTACCCATAAACTCAATTACCGAATCTAGAATTAAACTCCTAGACTCGGTAAAAATGTCAAGACTTATGGGTTAGCGTTTGGTATTCCTTGCTTATTTCAAATCAACTTTAACCACTCGATTCACCGCTTCTTCAACCTTCGGTAACTTGAGAGTGAGAACACCATTTGTGAGGTCTGCTTCTACTTTATCATTTTGGATGGCCACAGGTAAATTAATCACTCGTTTAAATTGTCCATAATGGAATTCCGAATGATAAACCCCTTTCTCATCACTGGTTTTTTCGTAGCGAGATTCCCCACTAAGGGTGACAGACTCACGAGTTGCTTGAATATCTAGGTCTTTTCCTTCAATTCCTGGGACTTGTGCGCGTAAGGTAAAAGCGTCTCCTTCATCTTTCAATTCAACAACAGGTTTCCACAGGGGTGAGTCAGAAATTGTCCCTTGGGAGAGTTCATCAAAAACTCGATCCATTTGACGACGTAAGGTTTCCATTTCTGCAAAGGGTTGCCAACGTACAATAGCCATATTTATTCCCTCCTTACTTGGAAATCTGGGACTTTTTTTAGGTACATTTTGATTGTCGCTAAATTCCCTTTTTTTGTCATTCCAGAAAACCGCCATAAGGAGGGAGAGTAAACCGGATACCCTCTGGCAACCGGGGTTAACTGAGTCCTAAAAGAGCCGAAATTAAGGCTTTTTGGGCGTGCATTCTGTTTTCAGCCTGATCCCAAACTCTCGACTGTTTCCCCTCGATGACTTCATTAGTAATTTCTTCCTCTCGGTGGGCGGGTAAACAGTGGAGGACAATGGCTTCTGGGTCGGCTTTACTTAATAGCTGGGAATTGATTTGATAGGGTTGGAAAACCGGAATCCGGTCTTGGGCTAAGTTTTCTTGTCCCATACTCGCCCAAACGTCCGTATAGAGGACTTGAGACCCTTCTACGGCAGCGTTGGCATCGTCAGTAACAATAATCTCACAATTCCCCTCGGCCAAGGATTTGGCTTTGGCGACAATTTCCGGGTTGGGTTGATAGTCGGGGGGGGAGGCCACCCGAATATTCATCCCCGTCATGGCACAACCGAGAATGAGAGAATGGGCGACATTATTCCCATCTCCGAGGAAAGTGACGGTGTTGCCTTGAAAGTCCCCGAAACATTCTTTAATGGTGAGTAAGTCAGCGAGAATCTGACAGGGGTGTTCGATGTCTGTCAGGGCATTGATCACCGGAATTGTGGCATATTGGGCAACGGTTTCAATGTCTTCCTGTTTGAAGGTGCGGATCGCTAAAATATCCAAATAGCGATCGAGGACTCGTGCTGTATCCGCAATGGGTTCACCTCGTCCCATTTGGGTGACTTTGGGGTTCAAGTCGATGACATGACCTTCGAGTTGGTACATGGCCACAGTGAAACTTACGCGGGTTCGGGTGGAGGCTTTATAAAAGAGAAGTCCTAGGACTTGGTTACATCGGGGGGTGATAATACCTGTTTTCAGGTCTGCTGCATACTGTAAGAGGTCGTGGAGTTCATGGGAGTTGAGGTCAGCAATTCCCAGTAGATCGCGGTCTTTTAAATTTCTTACACTCATATTCCGCACCAAGCTATAGGCGTTAAAGGTTCACATTATATCGGAGATGTTGAAGTATGCTCTGTTTTTCTGGAACAGTGGGGGAGTTGAGAGTTGAGAGTTGACGGTTGAACCACAAAGACACAAAGGACACAAAGG
>NZ_JAQMSD010000212.1 GCF_028330525.1 Spirulina sp. CS-785/01 | reverse complement strand
TGGCATCAGTGGTTGCCCGTCTTTGGAAACTACGGGAATTCGGTTCATAGGAGATAATCCCTCCGAATCAGGTTTACGTCTCTTACGCCACGGTTAACGCTGTGTCCTGGACTAACCCAGTTGGGCGAGATTCCACCCCCTCACATATAATCCAAAAAGCGAGAAACATCTGGAAGTGTTTACTCGTTAACCGCTCTTGGCTCTATTCGCAGCTACGGGAAGGTTATCTCTCCCCACTCCCTCACCTCACGAAGTAGGTGGGGGTCATTGAAAGGCAGAAGGTTGTAATAGCTAGATTTTAAATTCATCATTGACTGATTAACCCGTTAAAAACGGGTTTAAGCTATTAGCCTTGGGTTTCAACCCAAGTATATTTTAATTTTGCGTACAATAACTATTAATCCCATTCACCAACTCTTTTTCCGGTTGCGTCGCCTTTTGTAAATTGGTTAAAGCCGCCTCAGCATTGGTGCGGTCTTTCTTCTCAAACGCATCCACAAAACTGCGTGTCGCTTGGGCCGTCTTCACATACATCTCCACAAACCCCGTCTGATACTCCTGTAGTCTCTCATCCGTCAACTCCAAAGACTTCATCTCTTGGGCTGCCTTTTCCATCGTATCCGCCGCTTGTAACATCGCTTGGGGTTCATTGGTTTGTCCCCCATCCGTTAATGTTTTGGCTTCTTCCGTTGCCCGATTGGCAATTTCGATCACACTATTACACTGGGCCCGTTTACTGGGCGCACAACCAAACATCATCATGGCGAAAAGTATAACGATGAGGACAGAGGGGTGAGGCAAAGAACGCATTTTGTGTTGTCTCCTAATTGTCTATTATGAGCAGTTGGGGATGTTTCATCAGGGAGCAACGGGTTTAAGACAATTTTAGCCTCCCTTGATTTTAAGTTTTTCTGCGGACTTTTGAGAAGTCTTTGCAGAATTCCGGCACACTGGAGAAGGAAAAGTTAAACGACTCAGGTCATTATGTTAGATACGCTGGATTTAGATCGTTCTCTGGATAAAGTAACCTATAAGACGCGGATTGAGGAATTAATGTGCCAATTGCGATCGCTGCAACAAGCCTGTTGGCAAGCCAAACTCCCTCTAGTCGTCGTCTTAGAAGGATGGGCCGCCGCCGGAAAAGGTGCATTACTCAAGAAAATGGTCAACTACATGGACCCCCGTGGCTTTTCCGTTCACCCTATTTTACCGCCGACGAGAATTGAACAGCGTTATCCTTTTATGTGGCGGTTTTGGCAGGAACTCCCCCCCAAAGGGTCCATTGGCATTTTTTATCACAGTTGGTACACCCATCTGTTAGAAGATCGTTTATTTAAACGAGTCGATGAAGCAGATGTGCCGGAAGTGATGGGGCAAATTAATGCCTTTGAACGACAATTAGTAGAAGATGGCGTAGCAGTCGCCAAATTTTTCATCCATCTGAGTCGCAAGGAATTGAAAAAACGTCTGAAAAAATCGGCCAAAGACGAATTAACCGCTTGGCGAGTGCGGCCCGAAGATTGGCAACAGGAACAAAATTATAAAAAATACCGTAATTTGGCTGAAGAAATGTTACTTCATACTAGCACCGGGTTTGCCCCTTGGATGTTGGTTGAGGGAAACTGTCAACGGTGGGCGAGAATTAAAGTCCTCTCACAACTGGTGGCTCTTTTAACTGAAGCGTTGGACCGCCAAGCCTTAGAAACTCCCCAAATGATCAATCCCCCACCCCAACCCTTAGTCGATACTAGCCCAGATTATGTAGGAAAAGCTGATCTGAGTTTAAATTTGGATAAAAAAGAATACAAAAAACGCTTACGCAGCGCACAACTTGACCTGAAAAAGCTACAACTCAAAATTTATCAGCAGCAAATTCCCGTTATTTTGGTGTTTGAAGGGTGGGATGCGGCTGGTAAAGGGGGGGCAATTAAACGTCTCACGGATATTCTTGATCCCCGGAGTTATAAGGTTAACACTTATTCTGCCCCTAGTGAGGAGGAGAAACAATATCATTATCTCTGGCGATTTTGGCGTAAATTGCCCTTGGCTGGAAATTTTGGTATTTTTGACCGTAGTTGGTATGGTCGGGTTTTGGTGGAACGAGTAGAGGGGTTTGCGAGTGAATGGGAATGGCGGCGGGCCTATCGAGAAATTAATGAGTTTGAAGCCCAATTAATTAGTCATGGTTCGGTGTTAGTTAAGTTTTGGTTACAAATTGACCCGGATGAACAATTAAGACGCTTTGAAGCCCGGCAAAATGATCCGTTTAAACGGTATAAACTCACGGATGAAGACTGGCGCAATCGGGAAAAGTGGGATTTATATGAAATGGCAATTAATCAAGCGATCGCACGCACTAGCACCCCTTCTACTCCCTGGTCAATTGTTCCCGCTAATGACAAATACTATGCCCGTGTTTTCATCATTGAAACCATAATTCAATCCATCGAAAACCAGCTTAAACGGAAGAAAAAAGGATAGGTTTTTTGTGGTTTGTGGTTTGTTCTTTGTTCTTTGTTCTTTGTTAGGTAAGAAAACGGCTTTCTATCCAAACTTAGTCCCTTATATCACAATTCTAAAAGAAACCCGGTTTCTTAGCACCATGACCAATTAAAAATTACCCATTACCCAACCCATTACCCAAAAAATGTTTGCAGTCTTAGCCAGTGCCTTATTAATTTTATTAATTGGGGTGATCTTGTATTACTTACTGGTACAGGTCATCCCTAGAGCCACATTAACCTTAATTGGGGTACTCTTTATTTTGGGAGTTGTATTATTGAGCTTTTTTAACCCAACCTATCCCCCCATTGACTTCTTATGGCGAATTCTTTCCTTTCCCTTCCGACCGCTAGGACTGTCTCTCATCTTCTTATTGGCCGGAATTTCTCGCATTCAAAAAAACGAAATCAAACCCCCCGCCCCCGTTTTTCTCTGGGCAGCGATGATAATTTTAGTCATTTTTAGTAATCCTTGGGTTGCCCATTCCCTCGCCAGAGTAATGGAATGGGAAGGAATACGCATTGAACAAGAAAGACAGAGTGCATTAGGCATATTGCCTGATCCGGCGGCAGTTGAAGCCATTGTCCTCTTAGCCGAAGGGACCACAGAACCGAATATCCCCTATCGGACTCAAATCCAGCTTACCAAAACTGGCGATCGCCTCCTTTACACCGCCCGTCTCGTCCGCCAACAACAACAAAACTTCGGCAAAACCCCCCGCATCATCGTCTGCGCCAACCCCCGACAAGAATTTATTGGCACAGAAGAGCAACTCAACGAAGCAGAAGATGTGTCCCAAGTCTTACGAAACCTTGGCGTAATCAACAATCAAATTATTCCCGCCGTAGAAAGCAAAAACCTCCGCCAAACCGCCCTAGAAGTCCGAGAAACATTAACCAACCTACAACTTCAAAACGCCCCCTTCTACCTCATCACCTCCGGAATTCAGAATCGCCGGGCCATCCAAACCTTTCGCCAAGTTGATCTCAACCCCATTGCGCGACCCACCGATTTTTACACCTTCCAAACCAACGCCACCCCCCGCAAACGCCTCCAAGTCCGAGACATCCTCCCCTCCACCACCGCCTTAGAAATTAGCACCGAAGTCATCGAAGAATTCTTCCTACTCATTTACTACTTCATCCGAGGTTGGTTATCCCCCATCGTCTTCTAACATTGCGCTAAGACCCGCTTCTATGCCACTATCAGGTACGTTGCGACAAGTTCAGGAGAGATTTGCAGTCATGGCCAATGATGCAGCGCAAGTGATGAAACAAGAAGTCGGGAAAGCGGCGGCCAGTCGCGTCACCTCCGGCACAATAGTAGGGTTAGGCACAGGATCAACCACCGCCTATGCAATCCAATTTATCGGAGAACGGTTACAGAGTGGAGAGCTTAAAGACATCGTAGGCATTCCCACCTCCTTTCAAGCGGAAGTCTTAGCCAAAAAATTCGGTATCCCTTTAACCAGCTTAGATGCAGTGGATCATATTGATGTAGCCATTGATGGGGCCGACGAAGTTGATCCCAATAAAAACTTAATCAAAGGGGGAGGGGCCGCCCATACACGGGAAAAAGTCGTGGATTATCTCGCCAATCAATTTATTGTAGTCGTCGATAGTGGCAAGTTAGTGCAACGGTTGGGCGAAAGTTTCTTACTCCCCGTAGAAGTCATCCCCATGGCCATTACTCCTGCCATGGCCGCTTTAAAGAAACTGGGAGGACAACCGGAGTTAAGAATGGGTGTAAAAAAAGCGGGCCCCGTCGTCACAGATCAAGGAAATTTAGTCATTGATGTTAAGTTTGACAATCTTTCTAACCCGGAAGAATTAGAAAAAACTATTAACAATATTCCAGGGGTTTTAGAGAACGGGTTATTTGTGAATTGTGCAGATTTAGTCTTAGTTGGGGAGATAGTGGACGGGAAACCTGTTGTCCGTGAAATGTAGTGATATCTTCAATTTAGGTTTTTCTTTTGGTGCGTTACGCTTTCTACGGTTTTTCTTTTACGGTTTTTCTTTTGGTGCGTTACGCTTTCGCTAACGCACCCTACGGTTTTTCTTTTACGGTTTTTCTTTTGGTGCGTTACGCTTTCGCTAACGCACCCTACGGTTTTTCTTTTACGGTTTTTCTTTTGGTGCGTTACGCTTTCGCTAACGCACCCTACGGTTTTTCTTTTGGTGCGTTACGCTTTCG
>NZ_JAQMSD010000211.1 GCF_028330525.1 Spirulina sp. CS-785/01 | reverse complement strand
TCTATGCCAAGAGATCTGTGTTCAGGTATTTTGATTAAAAAAGTGGGGTTGGGCATCGCCTCACTCAAAAACGCGAAGTCTCGTTCCAGGGATGGAGAAGCCCACGCTCTAATCTCCGATTGAGCGTGGGAGTATGTCACATTTATCGTCCGGAAACAGAACTAGAAATACAAGACAGTCCTGCTCACTTATCCGGGGAAGATGTCTTACCGGGGTTTATTTTAAATCTGAAACGAGTCTGGACTTAATTAATTATCCTCATCCCAATCAGGACTCAGACGACGAAAATTAAAGCCTCTTGCTCCCGGATGACAACTAACACAGCCTTTCGGCGAAATAGGTTGGTTAAACTCGACTTTGGGATGTAATGCTGTGAAAAAACTGGAATCGCGCAATCGAAAGGGGGGGTCTTCTTCTTCTTCTAAAGAACGGGAAAACTGGCGCACATAATTCCACATCACCAAAATGTCGGCGGAGATTAATTGTGGGTCAAGATTCACCCCGTAATGATTTTGGGGATTTTGTAATAATTCTTGCCAGGTTTGGGTGGGCATCGTTTCGGGAGGGAGGGCAATATGACAACTGCCACATTTCTCTAAATACACCTCTTGCGCCAGTTGTAATTCATTGGGGACGGGATCAATGGCCTTATTGACCATAGCCTTATTGACCATGGTATCTCCGGCCAAAGCCCTCGCCATACCAAGGCCAAAAATAAGACTCCAAGCGACGATGAGCAGGAGTAAAACGAGGGGAGATTTACGGGTAAAGAGGCGTTTCACGGATCGTGTTTTAAACTTTGGCTTCATCTTGGGTGACGGGAATAGTTCTCAGTAAACGTTCGATAATGGCTTGGGGTTGTTTCCCTCCCGCCGCAATTAAACGATGGGAGAGGACGTAGGGGGCGAGGAATTTTACGTCATCGGGGAGGGCATGATCGCGCTTTTGAATGAAGGCGTAGGCTTGGGCGGCCCGTTGTAGGGCGACTGTCCCCCTGGGACTGACCCCCAAGGTAATTTCTTCGTCGGTTCGAGAGGCTCGGACGATATCCAGAATATATTGTTGCAGGGCGGGGGTCACTTTAATTTGACTGGCTTGTTGGCGCAAGCTGAGGACTTCTTCGAGGGAGATGCAGGGTTGGAGGGTGTTGAGGGGTTTGGGGGCTTGGTGGAGTTGTAGCATTTGCAGTTCTTCGGCTTCGCTGGGATAGCCGAGACTCAGGGAGAGGGTGAAGCGGTCCATTTGGGCTTCTGGGAGGGGGAATGTGCCTTGATATTCGATGGGGTTTTGGGTGGCGATGACGAAGAAGGGGACGGGGACTTGGCGGGGTTGTCCATCGACGGTGACTTGTTGTTCCTCCATGACTTCGAGGAGGGCGGACTGGGTGCGGGGGGTGGCGCGGTTAATTTCGTCGGCGAGGAGGACGTTGGCGAAGACGGGCCCGGCGAGGAATTCAAATTCTCGGCTGCTGGGGTTCCAGATGTTGGTTCCGGTGATGTCACTGGGGAGGAGGTCGGGGGTGCATTGAATGCGCTGAAATTTGCCGTTGATGGATTTGGCGAGGGATTTGGCGAGGAGGGTCTTGCCTACGCCTGGCACGTCTTCTAGGAGGGCGTGGCCGCCACTGAGGAGGGCGACGAGGACGAGTTGGATGGCTTTGTCTTTGCCGACGATGGTTTGGGCGAGGTTGTCGGTGAGTTGGGAGATGCGATCGGTCATAATGAGTAATCTGTGTTTGAAGGCAGGAGGCAGGAGGCAGGAGGTAGGAGGCAGGAGGGAGTGGTTGATCAAGGAACGGGGGAAAAGGGGGGTTGTTAAGAGGGCATTTGGGAGGTTAGGGTTTTTCGGGCTTCTTGACAGTCTTGGGTAATTTGCGCTTTGAGTTCATCAATGGAGGCAAATTTTTGCTCTGGTCGGACAAATTGTTCTAATTGTACAGTGAGGGTTTTGCCGTAGAGGTCGCCGGACCAGTCGAGAAGATGAATTTCTAGGGTGGGGGGATGTCCGGCTTGGACGGTGGGGCGACAGCCAATGTTCATGATGCCCATTTGCGGGTGTTTACGGTCTCCTTTGATCTGAACTCGGACGCTATAGACTCCGTAGCGGGGGAGGAATTTTTCGGGGGGGATGTTGAGGTTGGCGGTGGGGAAGCCGAGGGTGCGGCCTAGTTTTTGCCCGGTGACGACTTCTCCGACGAGGGTATAGGGACGACCGAGGAGATAGTTGGCTTGGCTGATGTTTCCTTGTTCTAAGGCTTGGCGAATGCGGGAACTACTGATGCGTTCTTCTCCTTGGCTGTAAAGGGGGGTGATTTTTACGTCTCGGTTAAATTGACGGGCGATATTTTGTAAGTCTTGGGCGGTTCCGGTTCTTTTATACCCGAAGCGAAAGTCTTGGCCAATACAGATTTGTTGGGCTTCGAGTTTTTGAATGAGGATTTCTTCGACGAATGCTTGGGGGGAGAGTTGGGCGAGTTCTTGGTCAAAGGGGAGTAGGACCAGTTGTTCTATCCCTAGTTGTTCGAGAAGGGGGATTTTTTCTTTGAGTGGGGTTAAGAGTTGTTGTTGTTGACCTGTGAAGTATTCTTTGGGATGAGGACTGAAGGTAACTAGGGTGCTGTACGTTTTGCCCCATGAGGAATGATCTAGAGGGGGGGTTGCCTCTAGGAGGGGACGGAAGACTTGTTGATGACCTCGGTGGAGGCCGTCAAAGTTACCCAATGCGATCGCAGTTGGTTTTAATACGGTTTCGGTTGTTGATGTGACCCACACGCTTTACATTTTGATACAATTTGTTTCTCAGTTTAAACCGAAATTGCAGTAGGTTGGGCAGAATCTGGAATTAATTCTATAGATTTCCCTTCTTGCGCGAGGATCGCACCAGGATAGGCTTGAGCCACTTGAGTGGAGATATCATCCAGAAAATCGTCGTTGTGAAGGGGATCATGGTGGAAGATCACCAACTGTTTCACTTGCGCTGCTTGGGCCACTTTCACCGCTTCTTGCCAAGTGGAGTGACCCCAACCCACTTTACTGGTTTTGGGGGAATGATACTCCTCATCGGTGTAGGTGGCATCAATAATTAAAACATCAGCATGATCTGCCAGTTTTAACACATTGGGGTCGAGTTGGTCGGGGAAATGTTCGGTATCCGTGACATAAGCGGCCACTCGGCCTTGCCAACTCACCCGATACCCGACGGCCTCTCCAGGATGGTTCAGTTTGGCATTTTCTATGATCACGTCTCCCAATTGCAGTTTTTCCTCAATATCTAAATCATAAAACTGTAAATTGGCCTGCATAATTTGTAGCGGGACGGGGAAATTCGGGTGCAACATTTGATCGTGGTGTCGTTGCTTAATGGTCGCTCCGTTGGGGGCCACTGTCCCGTAAATGTGAAACGCATTCCCCGGAATAAAAGCAGGTGTAAAAAAGGGAAATCCTTGAATATGATCCCAGTGAGTATGGGTGAAAAAAAGATGCGCTTCTATGGGCAGTTGGGAAAGCAAAGACTGTCCCAAGACTCGTAAACCCGTCCCCCCATCAAAAATCAACCGTTGTCCACCGACTAGCATCTCTACACAGGGCGTATTACCGCCATAACGGACTGTTTCTGCACCGGGACAAGGGATACTTCCCCTGACACCCCAGAAATTAATCTTAAATTGCTTGGGCTGGTTAGACATGGATTCTGCTGATGATATCTAATGTAATAAAAAGCTTCATAGAATCGGGGGATTAGGCTGTAAACGGGAAAAGCGGGCAGTTTGATTGATCAGAACGAGAATAAGTGGGAAAATCTTGGGTTTGCTTACGGAGCAAAGAGGGCTTCGGGTCGGTTAACCATTTCGGTTAACCATTCTTGTTATAAATAACCATTCTTGTTATAAATTCCATTCTGAACGGGAAAGAGTCAGGAATAATTTATCAAAATTTTGGCCAATGTTGGCCAATGGGATTTGGGGGTCAAAGGAATTTTTGATCATTCTAAACGAGATTCTGGGCAATTCGTTCAGAACTATTGTTTTCATGCCGAGAAAAAAGAAGGATAAAGAGTTGATGATTGAGGAGACCTGACTCCTGTTAAACCGCCAACTTGCTGGTTGTCATTCCCGTCAGAGTCGGAGATGAGGCAAGGGACTGGAGAGGGATAACTCAACAAACTTTGATGACAAGAAAGTTGAGTGCATCAAGGAACAGAGTTTAGGTCTGCTATCCAAAGCATAGCAATGGGGGGTTGCTGTGGCTGGAAGTTAACTCAATGGAATAGGTGATCTTTATCACAGAGCCGAATTGGAGGAGTCTGAGGAGTCTGAGGCTTCGGGAAAGAGGGAGAGAAGCTGGGATTCGATCTGGGGGATGAGGTCATCGAGGGTTTGGCCTAATTCGGCAAAGGAGTCTGGGGGAGGGGTTTCGGGTTTGAAGTAGAGGAGTTTAATTTCTCCGGGTCCGATGGCGAGCATTAAGACTTCTTCGTCGGGTTTATAGTTGTCGATGAGGCCGAGAATTTCCTGTAGGCGATAGTTGACGTTACGGTTGAGGGTTTCGAGGGACTCTCGTGAGCAGGAGACGAGATGGGGGGTGGGGGAGAGGTCAATGGCAAGGGTGTCGATGGGGTCTTTTTCGCTGGTCTTTTGCTCTTTTTGTTCTTGTAAGAATCCCCAAGCTAAGGCGGCTAAGGGTTTTTCGGCTTCTCTGGTGAATTGATCGAGACGGACTTTCCAATAGTCTTTTTGTTGCGGGGGACGGGGTGAACTAAACATGGTCAGTAATCAGTAATCAGTAATCAGTATCCGAAGGCAGATGGCAGTGGTTTGCGCTCCGCGCACACTACGTGAACGACAAGCTCACCAACCAGGAAGGAGAAAGGGTAAAGTTAACCTAAAGAGAAGGTCAGAAACTAATTACAGCAAGGCTTTTAGCCAACTTTCAGCGATTTTTAGTTTCACTGAGAGTAATCAGTAATCAGTATCCGATGAGGGCTGATGATGAGCTTATACGGGTTAACCGGATTTGAGATCAGTTCTCGTTTCCCGATGCTTCTGACACTTCTTTGACAATAGAATATTGCGCCTGAATTTGTCACCTATGGCGATTAATCGACAAATGGCTTTTTGAGGTTGGGCGGTGGTTAGGGGGGTCTAGGGTTTTGTTCTTGGTCGGTTTGGTTGTGCGATCGCTTCGCACCGCCGGGGGCGATCGCGTAGCGACTCCAGAGGAGTATCACCATTTCTGCCCCGGAAAATTAGGAAACCCTACCAAAAAACAGTCATCTTCCTCTGACCATTGAATCAGCATTGGATATTTAAGATTCTTCTTCATTGTCCTGTGCCTCTACTTCTGCGATCGCATCTAAAACAACTTTTTCCTGATAAGGTTTTGCGCCTGTGCCATCTTTACCCAACCCAGTTATTTTCTTTATGTGATAAAATGGATGTATCTAGTGGATTGAGTAGCGCGAAGCAGAACTCAACATTTTTAGGGATATGTTAGGTGACACTTCATTCTTCCTAATCTTACTATACTCATGTTCAATTTAAATGGTGAATCTATACGATGTCTTCATTAACTCCACCACTCACAAAAGATGATTTCCTTAATACCGACTGGCAAGATGTGATAAACGATAGTGAGCAAAAAGAGTGTTTTAGTTACTGGAGAGCGTTTTGGCAAAAAGCTCAAGAAGCTAAAGAGGTAGAAAATACGAGAGAACAAGCTGTATTTGAAATTCTGGCGGCTGTTACTAATGTTGCTATTAGGAGAGATTCCACAGAAGATTTTTTTGCTGAACATTACAAAAATATTACGGATGAGCAGCTAGATTTTCTATCAGCAATTGTATCTGATATCTCAGATGCTGAGTTACAAGCAAGAGTTGCCGATATTCTCTGGGTTATACGACGTGATTACAAAATGGCTCAGTTGGCAATTTCCGCCTATTTACAATCAGCAAACACATTAGAGAGTCCTGATAATTGGACTTATTGTTTTGACCGAATTGAGCGATCACTTCATTTAGCTCGTAAAATCAAAGATCAAGATGATAAAGTTTTTAATCATATAGAAACAGTGATTAATCGCTATCAAGGGGAAGACCACCTATACTTATCTGCTGAATTAATGAGATTATTGCTAGAGTATAAAAAGGGCAAACCTACTAAATATATAGCTCTTACTGAAAAAGCAGTACACTTGGCAGAGTCAGCATCTAATTGGGAAAAAGCAAGAATACTTTGGAATATTAAAGCAGGATGGCATCGTATTGAGAAAGAGCGAGAGCAAGAGTTGGCAGCGTTGAGATATGCTGCTGAAACTTTTTTTAAGCAAGCTCAATCTACTCTTAATCAAGATTTACCAAGCTATATAACCGCATCTCATTTTTTACAACGTGCTGTACAAGCATTGAGAAATATTCAAGGGACAAAAGAAGAAACTTCAGCTATAAGAGCAAGGGGAAATGAGGTTCACAAACTTCTTCTTGAATGTCAGCAAGAAACTCATAAAGAAATGGGTTTAATCTCTGTGGACAGTAACATGGATATTAGTGCTTTGGTAGAACAAGCACAAGATCATGTTAGAGGAAAAATTTTTCATGAAGCACTTTTCTCTATAGCTCTCTTAGGGACTTCAACTAATGTTTCTAAGTTAAGACAGCAAGTAGAACAACAGGCACGTGAGTTCATATTATCTCACATTTCTCCTATGGTTATGGTAAATGAAATGGGTAAAGTTATTGCTCGTCAACCAAATGCAATTTTATCTAATGATTCTGAAGAAGCCGAGGAAGCAATTATTTTTGAAATGTATCATTGTGCTACAATGTTTCATCAAAAGTTGCATGGTTTCATATGTATTGAACCAGCTAGATATCAAATCCAATTAGAACATAATGTTCGAGCTAATGATATTTTAGCAATTATTTCTTCTAGTCCTTTTATTCCACCTAATCGTGAGTACCTTTTTGCAAAAGGATTGTATGCGGGACTTACTGGAGACTTTTTGACATCTACTCACATCCTAATTCCCCAAATTGAAAACTCTATTCGTTATATAATGTGGGAGAGAGGCATTATTACGTCTGGATTAGATGATCGTGGTATTCAGAATGAACATAATTTAAATACTACTCTTTATCATCCAGAAATAACCTCTATTTTTGATGACAATACTTTATTTGACTTAAAATGCTTACTGGTTGAACATTCTGGTAGTAACCTAAGAAATCGCATGGCTCATGGTTTAATTAGCGATGGTGAGTTTATGAATCCATTGATGTCATACATCTGGTGGCTTACATTAAGGCTTTGTTGCTTGCCGATTATCCTACATCAGCAGCAAGTTGACCAATCTAATAACAGTAGTGACCCAACTTGAACAGAAAGGAGGTTTGAGTTTAGCTAGTCGCTGACAGGTCAGGGCGCAAAGCCTTGCGCCCCTACTGGGTGGACTATTCCGCCCCTTCAATGGGAGCGAAACCTTGCCGTTGGATGTTCTCCGTTATCGTGCGCGGTTCGAGGAATTGTAATAAATAATCTGGGCCACCCGCCTTAGAACCAACCCCAGACAGTTTAAACCCTCCGAACGGTTGACGGGCGACAATCGAGCCCGTAATTCCCCGGTTGACGTAGAAATTCCCGACTTCAAAATCAGCCTTCGCTCGCTCAATATGAGAGGGAGTCCGAGAGTAAATTCCCCCCGTTAAAGCGTATTGCGTGCCGTTGGCCACCGCTAACGCTTCCTCAAACGACTTCACCTTGATCACCGCTAACACCGGCCCGAAAATCTCCTCTTGGGCAATCACATGATCCGGTTGCACATCGGTGAAAATAGTGGGAGGGATGTAATAACCGCCCTCAATGGGGTTCGCTTGATATGCTAGAGTAGATTCTGCTTTACCCTTCTCAATGTACTCTAAAATACGATCGCGGGCTTCCCCATCCACAACCGGCCCAACCGTCGTACTCGGATCATCCGCCTTGCCGAAGTTTAACGACTTCGTAGCCTCCAATAAACGGTGCATAAACGTATCATAAACTGACTCAACCACAATGGCGCGAGAACAAGCCGAGCATTTTTGTCCCGAATAGCCAAAGGCCGACGACACAACCCCCGCCACCGCTTGGTCTAAATCTGCACTCTCATCAACAATCAAGCCATTCTTACCCCCCATCTCTGCAATCACCCGTTTCAGGTGTTTTTGCCCCGGTTGCACTTTGGCCGCCTCTGCATAGATATAACACCCGACGGCCTGAGAACCCGTAAAGGCAATTAAATGAGTGTCCTTATGCTTCACCAAATAATCCCCCACCGTTTCCCCTGCTGCGGGGAGGAAAGCCAACACCCCTTTGGGAATCCCCGCTTCAACGAGAATTTCCGCCACTTTCGCCGCAATAATGGACGACTGTTCCGCAGGTTTGAGAATGGTACAATTGCCCGTCACCAACGCGGCCACCGTCATCCCGGTAGAAATAGCAATGGGGAAATTCCAAGGAGAAATTACCACAGCCACCCCACGGGGTTGATAATGATAACGGTTGGTTTCCCCGGCTAAATCGTAAGTATAACCTTGGTCTAACCGTTCCATCTCATCGGCATAATAGCGACAAAAATCAATAGCCTCCGAGACTTCTGCATCGGCTTGGGGTAACACTTTGCCCACTTCTAAGGATACCCAAGCGGTTAACTCATGGCGACGGGATTCCATGATTTCGGCGGCTTTGCGGAGAATGCCTGCCCGTTCTCGTGCTGGGGTTTTACTCCATTGGGGAAAGGCCGCTTTGGCCGCTTCCATGGCTTCCTCTGCTTGTTCGACGGAGGCAAACCCTACTTTGCCGACAACTTCCTGAGTTGCTGAGGGGTTTAAGGAGTCGATCAGTTTTTCCGGTTCTACCCATTGTCCACCAATTAGGGGACGATAGGTTTGTCCCATGGAAGAACGGACTTTGACAAGGGCTTGTTTCGCCTCTTGTCGTAGGGTCGGATTAGAATAGTCGGTATCGGCGGCATTGGGCCAAGCTGACTTGGCAATGAGGGGTTTTTCTTCCTCCACTTGCGGGGGGGCAATTAATTCCTCGATGGGGCGTTCTGATTTATTTTGTTTTAAAAACGAGGTATTGGCGGTGTTTTCCAATAAACGGCGGATGAGATAGGACATTCCGGGGAGGAGTTCGCCATAAGGGGCATACACGCGCACCCGATGACCGCTTTTGACGAGGGCTTTGGCCAGTTGGTCGCCCATGCCATACAAGACTTGCATCTCGAAGCGACGACGGGGGATATTGAGGGTTTCAGCGATGGCCATGGCTTTGGCTTGGGTTCGCACGTTATGAGAGCCTATGGCAGCATAGAGATATTCGTGATTCTCTAGTAATAGCTGCATTAAACTTTCATAGTTTTGGTCGGTGGCGGCTTTTTGGTTATAAACGGGTTGTTTCCAGTCGTTTTGGACGGCGATAATGGTTTCTTGGTCCCAGTAGGCCCCTTTAATTAAGCGGACGGTGACGGGGTGGCCGCGTTCTTTGGCCCAGTCGATGAGTCCTTTGAGGTCTTTTTCCGAGTCGCGGAGGTAGCCTTGGATGGTGACTCCGATATCGGTACGGGTGCGGAATTCGTCTTCGAGGAGGAGTTCTTTGAGGATATCGAGCGTCATATCTTTATAGCGATATTGCTCCATGTCGAAGTGAATGCCTGCGCCGACTTCTTTGGCTTTGCGGAGGAGGGTGCGGATGCGATCGCACACCTTAATTTTACTCCCCTCTGGGTCTAAGGGGTCAAATTGCGAGTAAAAGGCCGTTAATTTCACCGAAACCTGCACTTTCGACAAGTCTTCCCCGTCTGCTTCGTCAATTTGCGGCACTTTTGACCATTTTTGACTGGCCTGACTCAGTTGTTCAATCAGTTGTAAATACCGGTCTAAATACCCCTGTGCTTCTGCTTCCGTAATAACCGCCTCTCCGAGTAAGTCAATGGTGAAGGCCATTTTTTCCTTGCGGAGACGCTCTACAGTTTTAATGACTTTTTCGATACTTTCCCCGGCAATATATTTATAGGCGAGGGTTTTCACCGCTTGTTCAACGGTAGTGGCGGCCATTTGTCCCGTCGTAGAGTTAGGATCGGCGAAGTTGAGCATTTTTTTCAACATTTCTGGCAACTCCACCGACGTATCACTCATATATTCTTGTAAGTGACGGGCAATTTCGGCTTTGGATTGTAACGCGGGTAAACAGTCAATGAAACTAAACAATTGATACCGTAAACCGGGGTTGGCCATTGCCCAGTCCAGCAATTTATCATCTAAGCGCATTTGGTCGCGCATTTGACTGAAAAATGAGCGTTTTTCGCGGGTTGCAGCGATTAATTCTTTAGCGATAGCTTGAGTTTTACTTTCGTATTGCGCTTGAGGGGCTTCTATAACCACGTTTCCTCCTTAAAGATAAGATACCGATCATCTGAGACTAGAAAACGGTCTCATTAATTCGGCGTATTATTCTGTTGCAGATTTATCTTTATTGTCTCTTGTTGAGGAGACTTGATTCAACTATTTAGTTGCCAATGAACACTTTTTCAGCAAGCCCTAAGTTAATTCTAGGTTGGGTGTAAGGGCGTGAAACCCAATCTACACAGAAATATTGGGTTAGTCTCCTTGACAGGACTGGCAATGCCCACCCTACATTAAATTTAACTTGACAAAAAACAAGAATTATGCAGTCAGGTTTGAAGGGAGAAATAAGCACAAATTCTTGTGTCAGAGTGGCTTGTGGCAGGTTGTGTAGCTCACCGGACCAGAGGAGTTGGTGGTTGGGTGTCAATTATGGGAGAGAGGAAGTTGTTTGTGGTGTTCTTTATCAGCGCAAGAATGAGCTTACCTTCCTCCTCCCAACCCGTGAGGCTTGGTTATAGGGCAAAAGCCGCCTCTTGTTGTTGTTGAACCCATTTTTCTCTCGCTTCTTGAGTTACTCTACCTTCCATAATCTCGGCTTGCAGTCGGCAGAAGGCACGTAAGTCTTCGGGTTGGCAGGTGGTGGCTAAAAGTTGTCTGAGTTGATTTTCTGCATCCAGACTCAGAAAACGATAGGTGATCGCCTCTTGCGCTATGTCTCGGATTGTCGCCATTGGTTTTTCCTCGGTGTAATAATGTACAGGGTTGTTGAAAAAATCGTGATTCTCAAGGGAATCTACAGAAAGATGCACCAATATTCCTGAATGTAATCGGTTAATTCTCAGAATTTTTTTCCGACATAACTCTGAGAGATCAACAAAATTCCGGGCTTTCATGGAAGCTATCTTAGTATATCTAAGCACAATTGCGTAACCCTATGATCTCGATCAATACTCGGCTCTGATTGTCGTCATAAAACTAGGACAGAGGGGACGGGGTAAGGTATGATGGAGACCATCTCAAATCGAGTGTGCTAACGCATTTGCAGCGATCTAATCTAACAAAGCCTATGAAATCTTATCTTGCTGCCGCCCTACAAATGACCAGTAAGCCGGACTTGGAGCATAATTTAAATGAAGCCGAGGAGTTAATTGATTTGGCGGTACGTCAAGGGGCCGAGTTAGTGGGACTACCGGAAAATTTCTCGTTTTTAGGGGAAGATAGTGCAAAAATTGCCCATGCTGAGGAAATTGCGGCTCAAAGTGAAAAGTTCCTCAAGACGATGGCTCAACGTTATCAGATTACTTTATTAGGGGGCGGTTTTCCTGTTCCGGTGGGGGATGGTAAGGTTTGTAATACGGCATTGTTAGTGGATGCCAATGGGAAGGAGTTGGCCCGCTATTTGAAGGTGCATTTATTTGATGTGAATGTGCCGGATGGGAATACTTATCGGGAGTCGAATACGGTGCAAGCGGGGACGGAATACCCTCCGGTGTACCATTCTCCTCAATTGGGATCGTTAGGGCTTTCGGTGTGTTATGATGTGCGCTTTCCGGAGTTATACCGTCATTTATCGAAGCAGGGGGCGGAGGTGTTGTTTATTCCGGCTGCTTTTACGGCGTTTACGGGGAAGGACCATTGGCACGTTTTGTTACAAGGGAGGGCGATTGAAAATACTTGTTATGCTATTGCCCCGGCCCAAACCGGAAATCATTACGGTATCCGTCACACCCACGGCCATGCCTCGATTATTGACCCTTGGGGGGTTATTTTAGCGGATGCGGGGGAAGAAACGGGGGTTGCGATCGCAGAAATTAATCCCGATCGCTTACAACAAGTCCGTCGGCAAATGCCCTCGTTAGAACATCGGGTGTGGGGTTAGGCTAAACTAGGTTTAACAATTGCAGGGACAATGCGATCGCAAGCTAATCGCCCCCCTGCTAAATTCCGAGCTACTGGCCCCACTTGTAAGGCCGCATACCCTCCCATGAGAAACAGTTGACTCCCCGGAAGTCGTAAATGAGCATCGAGGACGGGTAAACCCTGAATAATTTTCGTGGGATAGGTGGCGAGAACATCCGTCATTAAGGGATTTTGGCTAATATCTAAAGTCGTCCCCGTTGCACACCAAATCCGTTCAGCTTGCAAGTGTGACCCATCACTACATTTCACTAGCCATTGTGTCTCTTGCCATTGGGCTTGCACAATCTGACAATGTTCATTGAGCAACACTTCTCCCCGACGGGCCGCCCGTCGCAGTTGAAAGGCGACTTCAGGAGTCATTGACCCCCCATTTCGAGCGTCTTGAATTTGTTGCCACCTGGAAAACTCGTCTAACTCGGCCTGAAAGGATTTGAGATATTTAGGCCCCAACCAACCGGGATCGGCATCAAATAATTTTTCTTGTAGCGATCGCCGGATCAATAAAGTCGCGATCGCGCCCCGTCTCGCCACCCCCAAGGCCAAATGACCGCTACTCAATCCCCCCCCGATAATCAAAATCCGTTCCCCGGTTTGTACATTGGCCTTAGCTAAATCCACCCTAGTCCCATGCACCAATCGGTCTGGGGGATAGCTTCCCTGTAAAGATTGCACCCAGTCGGGAAACCGAGGCACACCTCCCCCCGTCGCCAAAACCACACGACGGGCTAAACAAGATTGACCATCCTGCAAAACAAGCTGGAAGCGAGGCCGCCAAGGTTGCACGGGAATAATACGGCTCACTTGCCCCGGATAGACGCAAGACTGCAAGTTCCAACGCTGTATGACTTCCCCACAAAACTCATTAAATAAGTCTGTCCCAGGCAAATCGTAAGGGGGAAATAACTCTTGGGGACGGTTTTCAGCAAACCGCCGTAAAGCGTAGGGATTGGGGTGGGGATGATGGACGGCTGGCGATCGCAAATGTTCGATTTCTTGGGCTTGCATTTGCCGTTGCCACCGACTCAACCATGTCCCGCTTGCGTCGAATACCCGCAAGCGATGACGCAATTTAGCACGTTTCTGTAACAGATGAGTCACGAGGGTTAAGGCTTGCGGCCCAGCACCCACAATAGCGAGATCAAGGTGTTTGGGGAGTGAGGATGCAGTCATCATTGACAGAATCAAAACCTTCTAAATAAAATGATAATCATTATCATTTTATCGTATTCTATGAAGGTTTTCTTGGAAAACAGATGCTAGATGGTGGTTTTGGTCAGTTTCGCGAGATTCTGAAGTGGGTGTGTTGGAAAAGAGGAAAGTATTTTGGTCAGGTTGATCATAAATACACCTCTCAAATTTGTCCTAACTGTGGGACACACACTGGGAAGAAGGAATTAAGCGAAAGGAGTCACGTTTGTGCAGAATGTGGTTATGAAACAACAAGGGAACGCTACGTGCTACGCACACGCTACGCGAACGGTAAGAAGCCCGCTTCGTACTCGAAGAGTCGAAGTTGGGAGTAGGTCACCTAGTCTTATAACTCGTCAACCTGATAGCCTTGACTCCTAGCAATCTCAAGAATAGCCCCAATATTACCGATTCCCCATTGGTTACAAACAGCATTAACTGGGTCACACCTCTTGAGGTCATTCCCAAACCCGTTTCAGCGTTAGCGTAAACCCTGGTAAAACCTGCTCTCCAGACAATACCATCGGATTCTCTAAAACCTCAACGGCTTGACCCGGACGATAAATTTCCACCCGCTTATTTTTCGGGTCAATCAACCAGCCCAACTGCGCCCCATTCTCCAAATATTCCTGCATCTTTGCCCGTAGTTCCTTGAAAGTGTCAGTTTCCGATCGCAATTCAACCACAAAGTCCGGACACAGGGGGGCAAAACCCTTACGTTGCTCTGGGGTCAGAGCGTCCCAACGCTCTTGACGTACCCATGAAACATCAGGAGAACGGTTTGCCCCATTCGGCAGTTCAAATCCACTCGAAGAATCAAAAGCCAAACCATAGCCCCCTTCTTCTTCAATCCACCTAGCGAGGAAGTAACTGAGTTTCAAGTTGCGATTGCCAGTTTCACTACCCGTTGGTGGTGTCACAATTAGTTCTCCTGTGGCAGTTCTCTCCAGTCGAAGTTCACGATTGGCCGCAGCCAGTATTGCAAACTGCTCCGGTGTCACACGCAGGGTCAACTCCTGGGGAAGCTGGAGCCAGAGGGGTGGTTTAGATTGAGGATTAGCTCGGACGACCATCATTATTGCTTTATACGGCGATCTCTCCGCTATTTCATATTACCCCTAGAAGCGTGATTGTCGGGTGAATGACCGAAGATTAACCGCAAATCGGATTCTTTTATGTAACATGATAAAATGATAATCATTATCATAAAAAAGTCATTCAATTCATGGTCACTCAATCCCCCGATTCTTCAGACCCCCTAACCCCAATGCCCAATAACCCACAGCGTCCCCGTCGTCTGCGTCGCACCGCAACCCACAGACGGATGGTACGCGAAACCGTTTTAACCGTAGATGACTTGATTTACCCCCTTTTTGTCATGGAAGGAGAAGGGCAAAAAGAAGAAATCCCCTCCATGCCCGGTTGTTATCGCTTCTCCCTCGACACTTTGCTCGCAGAAATTCACGAACTGTCCCGTTTAGGGATTGGCAGTATCGCCCTTTTCCCAAAAATTCCCGCCTCACAGAAAGATAATGAAGGCACAGAAAGTTATAATCCCAAGGGATTGATTCCCCGCACCATCCGCGCCATCAAACAGCAATATCCTCACCTTTTGGTCATCACCGACGTAGCCCTTGATCCTTATAGTTCTCAAGGCCATGATGGTATTGTGCGAGATGGTGACATTCTCAACGACGAAACCGTTGCCGTATTGGTCAAACAAGCCCTCACCCACGCTGAAGCCGGGGCGGATTGGGTGGCCCCTTCAGACATGATGGATGGTCGCGTTGGGGCAATTCGCCAAGCCTTAGATGCAGAAGGCTGGATTAATGTGGCGATTCTTGCCTATTCTGCAAAATATGCTTCTGCCTACTATGGGCCTTTTCGAGATGCCTTAAATTCTAGTCCCCAATTTGGAGATAAAAAGACTTATCAAATGGATGCGGCCAACAGCAGAGAAGCCTTAAAAGAAGTTGCCCTTGACATTGGGGAGGGGGCTGATCTCGTTATGGTGAAACCCGCATTGGCTTATCTGGACATAATCCACCGCATTAAACAAAAAGTCCAACTTCCTGTCGCGGCTTATAACGTCAGTGGTGAGTATGCCATGATTAAAGCTGCCGCACAACAAGGTTGGATTGATGAGAAAAATGTTGTTTTAGAGAGTTTGACCAGTATGAAACGGGCTGGGGCAGATTTAATTCTGACTTATTTTGCGAAATCGGCTGCGGGCTGGTTACTATTCCGTTGTGAGTAATGCGATCGCTTCCCACAGCCGGAGGCTATCGCAGATCGTGATCTGTGGTTACCAGAGGACGCTTGAGTTGCACAGAACGACTCAAAATTATTTCATCAATAGCACTACTATTATTGTCTTCTTGAGCGGTCATAACCTCAACCCCTCTCAATTGTAAACCAAGTTTAATCGCTCGATGGACTGGAGCATCGAAATAGTAAGAGATTGCCATTTTCATCCTTACTGCTGCTGCCGTTTTTGCTGAAGCCTTTGTTTAAAATCGGCAGTATGATGACCGACTCCCATTGTAATTAAATCAGTTTGCAGGTTCTGGATTTCTTCCTGTTTTTGAGCAATTTGAGCATCAATCTGGGGTTGATAGGTGTAGTAATAACTGAGGGCAGAATAAATGGCAGCAAGGGAAGTTTCTGGGTGTTGAAAGTGTAGTTCTTCTGGACTCCAGCCGTGGGCGTGTTTTTCTTGAATCAGTTGGGCAACTGAAACGCGACTATGGGCAATTATTGCCTGATTTTGAGCATCAATGTCTAGGTATTGCCAAGTTACCGGAGTATCGGTGATGAATGTCATATTGAGGATGGGGATATGGGTTGATACTAGGGGGTTACAACTATTATAGCCAAGTTGCCAGAAACCGGGTTTCTATGTCGCTGGATTAGAATGCACAAAAATGGGCGGTTTGCTGGTCATGAATTTCGGTTCTTACGGTTTCGACTTCTTGGGTAATTTCTGCTGAGGAGATTTCATCAGTCTTGAAGGATTGGAGAAGATGAGTCAGTTTGCTATCTAGCAATTCTTTGGATAATGCTTCGCTGAGTTTTAATTTGTCAGCCTCTGGCAGTTGTTTGACGAGGCTCAACACTTGCTCAAAGCTGAGGGAGAGTTGATATTGAGTTGGGTTCATCGTTTTATGGGGTTGAGGATACCGTGATATTTTGACTGTATTTTGAGAAAGGGTTTTCTTTGATTGGGTTTTACTGTTCCTGGATTTCTAGGTTGGCGAAGTGTTCTTGCACGAGGCGATCGCCTTTTATCTGTCCAAGTTTTGCAACCACTGGAGGAGAGTTGCCATCAAATCCGGGTCGCTTTCTAGGAATTGCGGTAATCGGCACTCAGGGAGGGGTTGGGGGACAATCACGGCAATGGGGGGATGGCTAAACCGGGCGAGTTGATTGAGTACCGCGATATCAAAGCCTTGGGGGGGTGGGTCGGTGGGTTCTTCGTAGAGGATGAGGGCAATTTGATGGTCGCTGAGGTCATCGTCGCAGTAGGCTTGTAATTCGGCAATGGTACGGGGTTTACCGTCGGGACTGGGGGGACATCCGGCTTTTTTCAGGGTGGTGTAGATTTGCAAAGCAGGGTTGCTAGGGTCGCTGAAGCGGCTACCGTCGATGCAAATGGGTTGGCGGTTGAGGGGGTGGGTTTGGATGGCTTGGTTGAGGATTTGGGGGAGAAGGGCAAGGTTGCACTGTTGGGTGAAGGGGGTAGAAGTGACTGGGGTATTGTCTTCCACTTCGGGATGGGGGGTGGTGGGGGGATGGTGCCATGCTTGATAAAATTCGGGATAGGGGAGGTTTTCGGCACAGTTCCAGATGACTTTGTAAAATTTATTGAATCTGTCAAAGTCGTTTTGGTAAACTTCATCGCTAAGGGAGTCTTTTAGGGTAGACACGACTTCTGCATATTGTCCGGCTGTGGTTAGGATTTTTTTTAAACTCTCAGCCGCTTCCCTAGTAGTCCATTCATCCTCACTGTTTTTTAGTACGTTAACTAATTCCATATACTCTTGATTATTTTCTAAGGTGAGTTTTTCTAAATTATTTGTATAAACATTGTCATTATATTTCTCTTCATTGCTAGAATTGTGCATCACTTGATACACTGAGTCTAATATATCTAACACATTAGATGCTATTTTAGGATCGCTCATCAGTTTTTCTAATGCCAAACTAAGCTGCTCGTTTTCTATTGCCACCTGCATTAAACTCATAGTTACTTCACGCCAAGTTTCAAAAGTAGGGTCGGTTAACTGCGATAACAACGTAGGAATGTTTTGAGGATTTACTGACTGAATTTCTTCCAAGATTAAGGATTCTAATGTATGAGAATCTGAGCTAGATAAAAGTTTCTCTGAAAATGGTATAACTTGCTGATTTGATGGAGAAAATTCTCTTAAAGCGTCTGCTAATAACCACTTAAAACGAACATCAATATCGGAACTATTTAGCATTTCTTCTAAAACAGGTATCGTATGTTTTTTGCTCATGTCCCCTAATAATACATTTCTCGCAGTACAAAAGATTGGGGATAAATATTTCTGACGATCTTGTTTTGGATCATTCAAATAACCAAAAGAATATTGGGCGATTTTTTCTATCATATCTTTTGAAAGATAATCTTTAAACTCTGTAACTACTGTTGCTCCCAGAAAACAAGTCTTATACTCGTAAAATCCCTTGTCTACTTCTTCTAAATTCCACTGTCCACACCCATCCTCAAAATTAACCAATTTCTCCATAAAAACCTCCTTCTCCTCATCTATAATACCCCCCTGTCCCAACCACAACAAAATGACCTGCTTCCACTGCTTCTCAAAAATCCGATACCGCTTCCCCGCCACCGGACAATCAACATGATCCTTCGGCAGAAAATAATCCCAATCCTTCACCGCTAACGCTGCAAAATACTCCTGAAACGTCGCATGATAAAACGCAAAAATACTATCGCCGCGCCCATCTCTGCCCACCCGATTTAACCAGCCCAACCGCAACGCCAAATAACCCAAGGAAGTCTTATCCCTTTCCTCCCCTAGATACTTTTCCACCAAAGCCTGTGATAACCGAAATCGCTCCTGGGGCAAATTCAGCGCCGCCTTTGCCAGTTCCCCCAATTGCTGATTCAAATTCTGCTTTAATTTCGTCGTCGTCGTGCCACAACGTTGGGCATAGTCTTCCAACTCATGCCAATTCTGATTCCAACCATAAATCTTTCGCAGGTAACGGTCATATAACTCCGCCTGAGTTTCCGGCAACGATGACCCATCCCAAGTCATACAGAGCAAGGTCAAACGCAAGGGATTTCGGACTAAATCGAGGAGGTGTTCCCGTCCCGGTTCATGGAGGGCGGCAATTAGAGCATCGGCAGACGTTGGGTTTGAATTTGTCATGGCATTCTTGTTTGAGGAATCAAGAGATAACCACTAGGGTTCGCTCTCAAAGGGATTGAATAGATTGAGTTCAGTAATCCAGCGAAAATCATCGACATTTCGGGTCACTAAGGTTAAGTTATAGACCAACGCTGTTCCCGCAATGATGGCATCGCCTAGGGTCATACGTCGTTGTTGTCGTAATGCAACGGCTTGGATTAAAACCGCTTGGGAAATCGGTAAAACTTCAGCCGCCTGAAAGAACGCTTCAAAGTAATATCGTTGTTCTTCCGTCAGTTGGTGATATCCCAACACCTCTAAATAACTCAGGGCAGATACCGCAGGCGATCGCTCGGCAATCAATTCTCGCAATTGGGAGTATTGCGGTTGTGCGGCATAGATAATAATATTGCTGTCCAAAAGCATCGGTTATCGTCCCGGTAAGGAGCGATCGCACCTCATCTCCTGTTGCCATTGAACTGGATCAATCCCCTCCAATCCGTTGGTAGTGGCGAGATGTTCCAATAGCTCAGACATCCTCTGCCCCCGTGTTTTGAGGATTGGATCAGTATCGTTTTCTAAAACCGTAACATAGACCTGTAACCGTTCATTGCCAAGGTCAGGGCGATCGTCAATCCACTCTAAACGCCCCTCTTGCAAAAAAGCCTTAAACGTCCTTAACATCCTGATTTTCTCCTGTGTACACCTTAAAAGAGTCTGTTTTTCCCGGTTTCATTTTAATCACTCTGGGCAAAGAATCGCCGGATAAAGGTTTCCATCTGATCCACCTCAAAGGGTAAATTCCGATACACATCAAACCCGGAAAAGGCATTTTGATCCGCTTCCCAGACATTCACCCGACAGGTAATCATCGCCCGTCCTAACCCCACCCATCCGGTTAATAACTGGGACACCTGGGGCCGTTCAATCCGGGCTACCATTTCATCCAAGCCATCCATCAATAACCAGAGATGCTCTTTATGGTCTTGGAGAGAGGCGATCGCCCCTTCAACTCCCGCCGACTTCAGCCATTTTTCCAGATAATCCACCAGGGTCAGTTCCGTAAATTGTGCCAACTCAATCCAAATCGGGATGCCGAGATTTTCTGCCAATATCCAATCGGCGATCGCCTGTAACCGCGTCGTTTTTCCTGACCCTGGTTCCCCAATCACGGCAATCCGTCGCCCCTGACTTTTCGGACTTTTCCCCTGCCGCAAAACCTGATTAAAAAACGCATCCTCGGCGATCGGCGTAATTGTCTCCGCTTCCCGTCCCCACTCTTCTGGGTTTTCCAGACTTTGCCCCGGTTTCCGTTGCTGAGTTGGGCGACGTTCAACCAATGCCAACGGCACATAGACATCCACCCGCTTAAATGCCGGATTAGCGGTTAATGCCTGTTGGTTAGCCAGCATTAACTCGGCAATAGATCTCCATTCTGCTAAGGAAAGATGGGGGTTAGCCGCATCGAAATGCGATCGAATTTCTGCCACCAGACTTTCGAGGGTGCTTTCCAGACCTTGCAACAACTGAGCGATCTGGGTTTCCATCACCCCCAACCGTTGACAGACTTCCGCAAATCCCGACTCAATACTACGGGAAACCTCCCTAAAAAATTCCTGCTGCTGGGTGACACTTCCCCTTAACTGGTTTTCTAAGTCCTGAAACTGCTTGAGGATTTGGGCTAACTCCTCAGCATTCACCCCCCCTTGACTGGCTTGCAGTTGGCTCAGTTGTGCCTGCATTCCCGTGAGTAACTGCAACGTTAACCCCGCCCATGCTTTCCCATCCTTGGCAAAGTCTTCCTTGAGGGTTTCTCGCAAGGCTTTGGGGAAGGTGGTATGGAGTAATTCCGCGACTTGTTGACGCACCTCGGAGGGAATGGGAAAGCCACCCCCTTTACAAGCAGCCATGTTGAGGCGGATGAAGATATCACCCCATTCTGTAGCGGTGAGGTTGCCTTGTTGGGTGAGTTGGTATTCTTCGGGGGTAAGGAATTGGTCGAGTTTGGCTTCTCGCAGTTCAGGGTAACGTTGCTGGGTGAGTTCCTGTTGGGCGATTTTGACCCAATTATCCTTGGCTTGAGCGGCAATTTTTTCTAAATATTGACGGGTTTTGCCGCGCTGTGATTTGGCGGCGAGGGTGATGACGGCGGCTATGGCTTTCCCCACCGCTTTGGTTAAGTCATGATTTTCTAAGGAAACTCCCCCCTCTCTTCCATCAAGTAACGCATCAAGAGCATTAGCCGTATTCCCCGCCGCTACATTGCCTAGAGCCGTTGCGAAAATTCCTCCCACCGGGCCAACGATCGCCGTCGTTGCCAAAGCCCCCAGAACACAGCCACCACCAATCGTTAGTTTTACAAGCGATCGCCCCACACCCATCGCCATCACCTCAAAACTGCTATTATTCTAACCCAGGCGATCGCGATACTTGCGATCGTGTATTTGCATTTGTCAATCGTCGGTGCGTTCCCAACCGTCACCGACTGCCTTAACCGATGATGGATCGCTGGGAACGCACCCTACATGATTACTTTGTAGAATGCTTGGGAGGATTCAAGATACAAATTGGGTTTAGTAGCAGGGTAAGAGCATCTCAATCATGCTTGACAAAAGGATTGTAGAAGAGTAGTCATGTAATCATCGTCCATAGCAGCACGTTGTCGCTTTTGTCGAAGACTGCGTTGAACAGTAGAGTCTTGACGGAGAAGGTTAAGAGAT
>NZ_JAQMSD010000210.1 GCF_028330525.1 Spirulina sp. CS-785/01 | reverse complement strand
ACCCCAAAATCAGCAACAAGAAGACCCAGAACAACCCCAACCCAGTCCCTCCCCCACTCGCGCAACCCCAACCCCCTCCCAACCCTCTCCCAGTCCCAGTGACTCTCCCTCTCCTAGTGCAAGTCCTTCTCCCACCCCCTCCCCAGAGGAAGAAAACGAGGAAACTTCCCCCTCAGAATCCGAGGAAAGTGTTGGTTTTTAAGGAAGTTTCAAGATTTTTATCACATTCCGTTCAGTAAAACCGAATCTTTTAAAACAGTTACCTTTATAATTATAGGTAAGTCACTATTCATTGTTTAGAGTTGTACATTAAATGAAATTATGAAATGAAATTATGCCAATGCAATTAATTACATCTGGTAATCCAAATATAAAAACTATTCGTAATGTCGTATATTTTGCTAATAAATATTATAATAATGAGATTCAAAAAGTTTTCTTTATCGATAACCCATCATCTTTGTATAGGGATGGTATATCTGAGGAAAAGAAGAGGCAAGTCTGGCTTTAAAATATGCAAAATTTAGTGGAAAAAATAAAATTGTATTGTTTGAAAATAATGAATATAGAGTATTATGATTATAATGCTCTATATTTCCTCTTTGTGATTTCCTCTTTGCGATTTTCTCTTGGCGATTTTCTCTTTGTGTCCTTTGTGTCTTTGTGGTTCTTCCCACTTAAATCTCACCTAACTTAAAAGCAACGTCACCCCACCCAATACCACCAATAACACCCCAACAATTAACAACCAAGCATCGTGATATCCTTTCACCACTTCCCCACCCAGACTCATCTCATGTAAATCTAAATAGGGAGTAATTCCCCGACGAAACCAACCGCGCACTTTCCCCCCTTGTCCGATAAACTGGTTCGCTTGGGTTGCACCAAAAAAGAAATTTCCCAACGGTCCCCAAAAAGACGCATAGTGAATAAACATTAACCCCGTTTCATCTTCAAACATTAAATCTGATCCAAACACATAACCTGCGTCTCCGCGACCAATAATTTCTCCAGTGAGGGTAGCGGGAATGGGATGGAGAGGACTGGCATAGGGGTTAGAGAGGAGGCTGAAAACCTCGGTATTGTCCCAACTTTGGAAACGGGGAAATAAGGCAAACCCATAACACAATATTCCCCCGCCTAACCCCAAAAGAAGACAGGAAAAATTTCCGGTAAATAGGGTTAAAATTCCCCCCACACCTAACCCTAGCCAAGGGGATAAATAACGCAAGATATCTAAGGCAAAATTCCCATAAAGTTTCTTTTTACTCAGTTGTTTTCCGTCTTGAACCACTGTTGCCATGTCAAATTCTCGGTTAAGTCCTAATTGTTCTGCGTAGGTGGATAAAGCGCGAATTCGTTTTCCGGTTAAGGGGTGAGTTGAATTTAATTCCATCCAAAACGCCCAGGGGTTGAATAAGTCCCAGAGAAAAACCCGATTTAAGTTTTGGGTTTCGCTGTTGAGGCGGTAGGCTGTGCCTGTGGTGGAGGCGGCTTTGGGGTCATAAATGCCGAGACTGCGTGTTCCTTCGGTGAGACGGTTAGGTTTTTCTTGGCTTTCGTTACTCTCTAGGATGCCATAGGCAATTTTGACTAAGGCACGGGAGAGGGCGTTGGGGTTGCCTGTGTTTTGGGCGGAGAAGTGGTCGGCATAGTATTCCCGGATGCGGGAGAGGTAGAGGATAAGATACGTGCCGATGAGGTAGAAAATATAGGCGGCCATGGCGAGTCGGCCTGCTAAGACTGCTTTACTGTCTTGGTTGTTTTCCGGTTCGCTTAAATAGATGTAAATTAAATACATCATCTGGACTAAGGTGGCAGCCACGGTCATTACGGCAAAGTCCCAATGGATAATATGCCCTAATTCATGGGCATAGACGGCGGCCACTTCTTCGTCGCTGAGATAGTGAAATAAGCCGTCACTGACGATAATGCGGGCGGTGTTGGGGAATGACCCATAGGTGAAGGCGGTGGGGGTTTGGTCGCCGATAATGCCTAATTTGGGCGGGGTGAGCTTGTGTTTTTTACAAATACGCTGGAGGGTTTGGGCGGCTTCTGGACTGTCTTTTTCTAGGTCGGGGAGGGAAACCCAACGGACTCCGTAGAGGGAATGTTGCATCCAGTCCATGAGAGGGGGAGAGAAGACGAAGATGAGTAGGTTAAAGCCGATGGTGAGGCCGAGGGCTGCGGGTAGGGTGAGGGGCCAGTCGTTTCCGTATAAGACAACTTGGGAGATGAGGAGGAGGAAAACGAAGACAAAGCCTAAGAGGAGGGTGAGGGTGATTCCGGAGACGAGCAAGAGACTGTCTTTTGTCCCGGCAATGGGTACGCGGACTCCGCCGACGGCTTTGTTTTGTTTGGGGGGGTCACTGTCTGGGGGGGCGTTTTGTTTGGTTTGACTGGATTTGAGTGCGCCGAGCATTTGTTGGGCCCAGCTTTCGAGCATGATGTCGGAGGTTTGGGTTAATTCTTGGCAAAGCGCGATCGCGTCTTCAAGTTGACCGACAGCTTGATAGGCTTTCACCAGTCCCATCTGGGCTTGGCCATATCCCGGCTCATCGGGGTCTTTGACTCGACTACAATAATTTTCCAAGGCGGCAATGGCTTGGGGATATTGTTTGTCTTTGAGTGCTTGCTGTCCCCGGTGTAACAGTTGCTTTAAGGTGGTTTTCTTGGAGTTACTGGCCCCTTGTAGCTTGGGGAGAGACTCCTCGGCCCAAACCTGGATGGTGGGGTTTTTACTTTGGGCGAGTTTTTGGCACAGCGCGATCGCTTCCAACACTTGGCCATTACGATGATACGCTTGCACCAACGCAACCCGCGCTTGTAGTTGCTCTCGTACTGTCCCCGACTGCCCCGCTAAAAAGGCTTCCAGTGACTGCACCGCCTGAGCATAGCGTTTTTGACCCAGTAAATCTAATCCAGTTTGCAGCGACATATCAGTAATCAGTAACCAGTGAGCATTGAGTAGTAAGCAGTGAGCAGTAACGAGTAAACTGATCCCCATTTGGTGAACTCAATCCAATCTTAACCACTCCCTTGAAAAAGAGTAAAAAAAAGATTGACAAAATCTCCTCAATATGCAGTTTACGCCTCCCCCAGCCCAAATCCCCCAAAAATGAGGAAAAAAGTTACAAAATATTACGCACTTATAACGAAAGTGAACACAATGTCGCAAAATAATTCCGGAAGGTTGCTAACTCTGAGTTAATAGTCAGCAACAGTAGACCTTATTATTACAAGCCAGATTTAAATCAACCTGGTCAGACTTTTTTTTGTTGGAGGAATCCATAGATGAGTATTGTCACGAAATCCATCGTGAATGCTGATGCTGAGGCTCGTTACCTTAGCCCTGGCGAATTAGATCGAATCAAAGCCTTTGTTACCAGTGGCGAAAGCCGCCTGCGGATTGCGCAAACCTTAACCGAATCCCGCGAGCGCATCGTCAAAGAAGCAGGTGATAAACTCTTTCAACAACGTCCCGACGTTGTATCCCCTGGCGGAAACGCTTACGGCGAAGAAATGACCGCTACCTGCTTACGTGACATGGACTACTATCTCCGTCTCGTCACCTACGGTGTCGTAGCTGGAGACGTTACCCCGATCGAAGAAATCGGCTTAGTGGGAGTTCGTGAAATGTACAAATCTTTGGGAACACCCATTGATGCAGTAGCTCTAAGCGTTCGCGCCATGAAAGAAGTTGCGACTTCTTTAATGTCTGCTGACGATGCAAGTGAAGCCGGCACCTACTTCGACTACGTTGTTGGCGCAATGCAGTAAAATTGCCTAACCCGTCTAACTGTTAAGCTCAAACGAGTCTAAGCTCAAACGAGTCTAAGCTCAAACGAGTCTAAGCTCAAACGAGTCTAAGCTCAAACGAGTTAATAACAGCCGACAGACGGCCAAGCAAACTGCAAATCTTCAATTGAAAAAATCGGTGAGATAAGGAAAAAACAATGCAAGACGCAATTACTGCTGTAATCAACTCTGCTGACGTTCAAGGGAAATACCTTGACGGCTCTGCCATGGAAAAGCTAAAAGGCTATTTCCAAAGTGGACAACTGCGCGTGCGTGCCGCTAGCGTAATCAGTGCTAACGCTGCTGGAATCGTCAAAGAAGCAGTGGCTAAATCCCTGCTCTACTCTGACATCACCCGTCCTGGCGGAAATATGTACACCACTCGTCGCTATGCTGCTTGCATCCGCGACTTAGACTACTACCTCCGCTATTCCACCTATGCCATGCTCGCTGGTGATCCTTCTATCTTAGACGAGCGTGTTCTCAATGGGTTAAAAGAAACCTATAACTCTTTAGGTGTACCCGTTGGAGCTACCGTCCAAGCCATCCAAGCGATGAAAGAAGTTACCGCCAGCTTAGTCGGTCCTGACGCTGGAAAAGAAATGGGTGTTTACTTCGATTACATCTGCTCTGGCTTGAGCTAGAACACATTAGACTTGGGTTCTTTCCGAGGTTCGGGCAGTTAGCGAGTGAGTGCTAGTGAGTTAAAGGCTTGTCAAGTCGATTTACTTTCGAGTTTTAACAATCTAGTATTGGCTCGTTCTCTCCTGAACCTCGTGATTGATCCATGCCCCCGTTACAGCAATTTTCAAAAAAAGTTTTTTTGATCCCCCATACTTGTTAGGAGAAAATTTCCATGCGAATGTTTAAAGTAACGGCTTGTGTCCCTAGCCAAACCCGTGTCCGCACCCAGCGCGAGTTACAAAATACCTTTTTTACGAAATTAGTTCCCTACGATAACTGGTTTCGTGAGCAACAGCGCATTATGAAAATGGGCGGTAAAATCGTTAAAGTTGAATTAGCCACCGGGAAACCCGGCACAAATACAGGCTTGGCCTAATTCGCTTTGATTTGATTGGATTGGACAAAAATTCAACACAGTTGACAAGAGACGCAATATTTTGGGCAAGAGGCTCGAAACCTTGCGTCTCTTGTGGTAATCAGTAATCAGTAATCCGTCATAAACCTTTGCTCCATGAGGTTTTGCGGTGATTCGGCCTTCTTGATCTTGGTTCTATAATCTGCGATCGCGTCCTTTCATGAAAACATCTGAACTTCTGCCCAGACTCCGCTACTTTATCCCCTTCCTCGAACCAGATATTATGGACTGGTCAATGGAAGCACGGTTATTGCGCTGGCTCACCCTACTCTGGTTATTTGCCGGGTTAGTGGTTCTCTTTTCCGCCTCCTACCCCGTGGCCGATGCAGAATATGGGGATGGCCTGTATTACTTTAAGCGACAACTGATCTGGGTATTGTTGGGGATGGTGGGGTTTAATGTAATTGTGCGATCGCCCCTTCGCTATCTCCTCCGCTTCGCCAAATGGGGGGTTTGGATACTCCTGGGCCTCGTCATCGTCACCCTCATCCCCGGCATGGGAACAACCGTCAACGGGGCCACTCGTTGGGTGTCCATCGCCTCGATCCCCCTGCAACCCTCCGAACTGATCAAACCCTTCCTCGTCCTCCAGAGTGCCATTATCTTCGGGCAATGGCGAAAACTACGCTGGCAAACCCGTTTTCTCTGGCTATTCACCTTTGCCACCCTCCTCGGCGGCATTCTCCTCCAACCCAACCTCAGTACCACCGCCCTATGTGGCATCACCCTTTGGCTCATTGCCTTAGCCGCAGGACTCCCGTGGCTACAACTCACCGCCACGGCTCTATCCGGAGTTGGGTTAGCGGTAGTGAGTATCTTCTCCCAAGACTATCAACGCCGTCGGGTGATGTCCTTTTTAAACCCCTGGGCTGATCCTATGCAGGATGGCTACCAACTGATTCAAAGTTTACTGGCTGTCGGGTCCGGCGGCTTTTGGGGGGCTGGGTTTGGCCTCTCTCAACAAAAATTGTTTTATCTGCCCATTCAATACACCGATTTTATTTTTGCTGTGTTTGCCGAGGAATTTGGCTTTGTGGGTAGTGCTGGTTTGTTGTCTCTATTGGCAATTTATGCCACCTTAGCGGTGATTGTGGCCATGAAAGCCAGGCAAGCCATTCATCAACTGATTGCCATTGGAGCAACGATATTTTTGGTGGGACAATCAATTCTCAATATTGGGGTGGCGACTGGGGTTTTACCCACCACGGGTTTACCGTTACCGTTGTTTAGTTATGGCGGCAGTTCTGTGATTTCCAGTTTAGTCTTAGCGGCTCTCTTGGTGCGAGTAGCGAGGGAAAGTAGTGGGGGAGAGGTGATTTCTCTACAAACCCGCCGAGCGTCTTCGTGAGTGCTTTTGTGAGCGAGTTGATAGTTGATAGTGGATAGTTGGATAGTTGGATAGTTGGATAGTTGGATAGTGGATAGTTGGCGGTTGAACCACAAAGACACAAAGGACACAAAGGGGAGATGGGAGTCGGGAGTCGGGAGATGGGGGAGATGGGGGAGAACAAACAAGATTACTGGTTACTGGTTTACGGTTTACTGTTTACTGTTTACTGTTTACTGTTTAAAATGCCAATATTCACATCACTGGGCATTGATTGACAGGTGTCTCACTGGCAAAAACAACTCTTTCACACTCTCCAATCTCCGACCTTGGTGCGACTGGAACGGCAACTTTGGTTTAAACTGCGATCGCGCCAATTCCGATTACTCTGTTTCTGGGGAACAGGGTCTTTTATCTTTCTCTTACTGTTGCTCTGGGACTGGAAGCTCGTTTTATCGACTAGCTTAGGAATCGGCGCAATGTGGAGCATTTATCAGCTTCAGGGATGGGACTGGCCGCAACTAGAAGCCCGTTGGCGTAACTTTCTCCAGAGTCGAGAACGACGGTTTACCGTTGCCGTAGGGAGTGGAGGACTGGCGGCCTTCAGCGCGTATTTAGCCGCCTCCATTTGGGTCAATACTGCCAACCGTTGGGTGGCTACTGGGTTAATTATTCAGGGAGTAGGAATTCTGCTGACTTTACTATTAGTCGCATGGCGTTTTTTAGTACGGCCTGCAGAACAAGCCGAAGCCCAGTTTGATCGGTTAGTGTTGCAGTTGAATGATCGTGATCCCCTACGACGCTTAATTTTGGTGCGACAACTCACCAAATTAGTTAAAAAATTAGGTCGAGAGCAAGCTCAACAATTATGTGATTATTTTCAGGTTATGTTAACCCAAGAGGATGATCCAAGAGTGCGAGAAAACCTCTTGATGAGTTTACATACCTTAATGGGAGAGACGAAGGAAAATCCCCCTCAACCTCTGAAAATGCCTTTAAATCTTCAATCTCCCGTAATTAGCAAGCAATAATCGGGATGGATTACCCAGAGATAACCCAGAGATAACCATTAGGAGTCATTAGGTTAGATGGGGTTGAACTTTTCTAAAATAGATACCACTCAACTACCGAATCAAAGGTTGCTCAAATTTGACCCATTACCGATTACCGATTACCCATTACCCATTACCCATTTTTTTAGTACACTTATACGCAATTTACCCCCATTAAAACAAAAAAGGGGAGTTTTTCAACGAATCAGTAACAATAGGCTGTCATTTCCAGTTGAATTTATTACAATAACGGACAGTTCTAAGAACTCTGTCCACCATCATTTCAATTTAGTTGGGTAAACCCTCAGATGCAAGTGCTACTCCTAAACCGTCAGGAAACGGCGTTCGAGTTATCTAGAAATCTTCTCACTTCAAGGGTAATGAGAGCCGTCAACCTCCCCATAACGGGGAAAATTGCATCTCCCGTTGCCTCCTCCATAGAATCCCCTGTTGAGTCACCAATTAACCATTTATTTTTTGGTTTTGACCTCTTGATTGGGAGTGCAACCAAGCAAATTAGCAAAAATCCCAGCCATTTTTTGTAAGAGAGGTTACAATCGGAAAGGTCTTTGGCTTTATTGTCCCTTAATGGTTGAGGAGTTCCCTCCCTAACGAACTAAGGTTTCACCCGGCAGCAAGGGATGGCTCAGACAAAAAGGGATTCGTCTAACATCACTTGTGGGGAAATTGTGTTCAAACCGAAAATTAAGACGGACAAGAAGTTAAAAGGCATCTGAGTAATTTCCCAAACATACATTGTAATGTTCTGGTCTTGAACTGAAGGAGCAAGAGGAAAAAAGGCATGACCCAGGCGAACTACAATCTCGCAACATTAACTCGACCTCAAAATGAGCTAGAGGAACTCTTGATGGATGAAGATTCACAACAAGAGTTAAAAGAAGAAGTCAGCAATGCCAATGCTGAAAAAGAGAAGAAAAACGCAGCCGCTCGCCGTCGAGAGCAGCAAGCGAAGAAAAAAACCTATACGGAAGACTCCATACGGGTTTATTTACAAGAAATTGGTCGAATTCGTTTATTACGAGCCGAAGAAGAAATTGAATTGGCGCGTAAAATTGCGGAACTACTGGAATTTGAGCGATTGCGAGATGGTCTGTGTGCTACCTTGGAGCGCGACCCCTCTTATGAAGAATGGGCCCAAGAGGCGGATTTAGAGGTGACAGATTTTCGCCGTCGTCTGTTTTTTGGCCGCAGGGCTAAGGATAAGATGGTGCAATCCAACCTGCGACTGGTGGTTTCCATTGCCAAAAAATATATGAATCGGGGCTTGTCATTTCAAGATTTGATTCAGGAAGGTTCGCTTGGGTTAATTCGGGCTGCCGAAAAATTTGATCATGCGAAGGGGTATAAGTTTTCGACTTATGCAACCTGGTGGATTCGTCAGGCGATTACACGCGCGATCGCGGATCAATCTCGCACCATCCGTCTCCCCGTTCACCTCTACGAAACCATCTCTCGCATTAAAAAAACCACCAAAATTCTCTCCCAAGAAATGGGTCGCAAACCCACCGAGGAGGAAATTGCCGAACGGATGGAAATGACCATCGAGAAATTGCGCTTCATTGCCAAATCGGCCCAACTTCCCATCTCCTTAGAAACCCCCATCGGGAAAGAAGAAGATTCTCGCCTAGGGGACTTCATTGAAGCAGATGGAGAAACCCCAGAGGATGAAGTCTCAAAAAGTTTACTGCGGGAAGACTTAGAGAACGTTCTCGACACCCTCAGCCCCCGGGAACGGGATGTGTTACGCTTGCGCTATGGCCTCGATGACGGACGCATGAAAACCCTCGAAGAAATCGGGCAAATTTTCAACGTCACCCGTGAACGGATTCGTCAAATCGAAGCGAAGGCTTTACGCAAACTGCGCCACCCGAATCGTAACAGCATCCTCAAGGAATATATCCGCTAACCTCAGCGTGATTGTTTCGAGAAGTAATCAAGGGAGGGGAATTGTTGAATTTGGCTTTAACACTTGACAAACCCCCCCTACTTTGATAAAAAAGTAGGCAATTCCCCAATTACCCATCACAAAAAATTGGGCTTCAAATTCCCGAAGCCCAATTGATTATTCTTCATAATTTAATTGTTTCGGATGTCCCGCGTAAAGTTAGGGGAAAAATCAAGAGCTTGATTAACGCCCCCTAGTTTTACGCGCTTCCTTTACTTGGGTGTCACTCTACATTAGGCCCCAGAAGTGCAGCAGACCTTGGCCACTGACTAATTCAATGATTAAAGCGGTGACAAAACCAATCATCGCTAAACGGCCATTCCAGTTTTCAGCACCTTCGGTGAAACCAAACTTAAAGTTGTTGCGATTTTGTTCTTCCATGATTGACTCCTTGACTTAAAACTAGCTGTGAGAATAATTGCTTGAGTGAACCCCTTACAGATTAATTTGTAAAGGCTTCTATGCTTAAAGTTAACGAAAATTTACAAACTCTGCAACAATTTGAAAACAAAATTAAATTAAATCTACTTATATTTTAAATAAATTAACATGATATTCATTTAACAATTCTCAGTCCCTTGGCCAGAGGCTGCATCTATGCAAGGCTCAAAGATAGAGGAGAATGGGGTTTAGGGCTTCCCTAGAAGGGGTTGTGATTGATTAGAATAAGGGAGTACAGCATTTTCTGCCCTCCCCAAGCATCTTAGTTGATGGATAGGGTAGAAAACAGCACATAGTAAAGCGTCCCGTATGCTAGACTCCCTCTCAACGACACTATATAATCTTTCTCAATTTGCCGATCGCATCGTAACCGACCAACTCAGCCATCTCGGTTGGGTAAGTATCGGCATTATCTTTTTAGCCGGGTTATTAACCAGCCTAACCCCTTGTATGCTCTCCATGTTGCCCATCACCGTAGGTTATATTGGGGGATGCGAAAACCAAGGCCGTTGGCAAGGAACAATACAGTCCGCGTGGTTTTCCGGAGGACTGGCCACCACCCTAGCAGGTTTAGGCATTGTCGCAGCGACCGTGGGGAGAGTCTATGGTCAGATTGGAGTAGGATTACCCATTTTTGTGAGTGTAATTGCCATTCTAATGGGGTTAAATTTACTAGAAATTCTCCCCCTCCGCTTTCCCGACTTAGGGGGGAGTGACTGGATACAACAGGATTTACCCAAAGGACTGCGTTCTTACTTGCTAGGATTAACCTTTGGCCTCGTTGCCTCTCCCTGTAGTACCCCAGTCTTGGCCACCCTCCTCGCATGGGTGGGAAGTACCCAAGATATCAGTCTCGGTGCAGTATTATTACTAGCTTATACCCTGGGATATGTGATGCCCCTCATTTTAGCCGGGACGTTTACCTCCTCCCTGAAAAAAATCTTAGAATTGCGTCGCTGGTCAGGTTGGATTAATCCCGTCAGTGGGGCATTATTATTAGGGTTTGGCGTATTCTCCCTCCTCACCCGTCTCCCTTTATATCAATGAACAATGAACAATGAACAATGAACAATGAACAATAAACAATAAGCAATGAACAATAAGCAATGAACAGTTAATAATAAGCAATTACCAATTACCCATTACCCATTAGCCATTACCCAATATACAATGACCACAACAGAGCAGACACAATCCTTTAATACCACCGTTAAGCGGGGGTTGCGGCGGTTTTTGCGGGGTCTTGCGAATCTCAAGTTAGCGATTATCTTATTATTGGCGATCGCATTTTTTAGCATCAGTGGGACCGTCCTCGAACAAGGCCAGACCGTCGAATTCTACCAAAGCAACTATCCCGAACACCCCGCACTATTTGGCTTTCTCACCTGGAAAGTTATTTTAGCCCTAGGGTTAGACCATGTATATCGGACCTGGTGGTTTCTCTCCCTCCTCGTCCTCTTTGGCAGCAGCTTAACCGCTTGTACCTTTACCCGACAACTCCCCACCCTGAAAGCAGCAAGACTTTGGAAATATTACAGCAAACCCCAACAAATTGAAAAACTCGCCCTTAGTGCAGAACTCGACACGGGTTCTATCTCCTCCCTCACCCCTCTCCTAGAAAAGCGCAATTATCGGGTATTCAACGAAGGGGATAAACTCTATGCTCGGAAAGGAATTATGGGACGTATTGGGCCTATTGTCGTCCATATTGGCATTTTAGTGATTCTTGCCGGGGCCATTTGGGGAGCATTAACCGGATTTTTAGCCCAAGAAGTCGTCCCTAGTGGCCAAACCTTTCAAGTTCAGCATATCTTAGACTCAGGCCCCTTTGCCTCCTCCCAAGTCCCCCAAGATTGGTCTGTGAAAGTGAATCGGTTTTGGATTGACTATACCTCCGATGGGAATATTGACCAATTTTATTCTGATTTATCAGTCATTGACGAACAAGGGGAAGAACGCGATCGCAAAACCATCCACGTCAACGAACCCCTCCGCTATGATGGAGTCACCTTTTATCAAACCAACTGGGGCATTTCTGCCGTTAAAATCCAGTTAAATAATAGCCCCATTTTCCGCCTCCCCATGGCAGAGTTAGAAACAGGAACTAGCACCAAATTTTGGGGAACTTGGGTCCCTCTGAAACCCGATCTCAGTCAAGGGGTTTCCCTCCTAGCCCGAGACTTACAAGGGACAGTCTTGCTGTATGATGGACAAGGCCAACCCGTAGGAGCAGTCCGCGAAGGCAGTTCCATGAAATTCGGAGAAATTGAACTTAAAATCGTTGAATTAGTGGGTTCAACCGGATTACAAATCAAAGCTGATCCCGGTGTTCCCATTGTTTATGCCGGGTTTGCCCTTTTAATGGTCGGTGTGGTGATGAGTTATGTGTCTCACTCACAAATTTGGGCTTTACAGCAAGGGGATAATTTTTACCTCGGAGGTAAAACCAACCGGGCCCATTTAGCCTTTGAAAAAGAAATTATCGCCACCATTGACGAGTTACGGGAGTCAAAAAGGCAAACCCCCGACTCTGAGCAATCTTTGGTGTTGAATTGAGCATTAATTTTTTGTGAAATAAGGAAAATGACCAAACCGGAAATTGGATGGTGGCGGGTTGGCGGAATAACCGCCATTCAAGGGGCAATAACCCTCTGTTGGGTGATTTATAATCTCTATTTGCCCGTTTTGCTCGTTCAATGGGGCTTTTCCCAGCAATTGGCCGGACTTCTCCTCATCATTGAGAATGCCCTAGAAGCGGTCATCGAACCCCTTGCCGGAGATGTTTCTGACCGGACTCAACGTTTCCTTGGCACTCGTTTACCCTTTATTCTCGCTGGGGTCATTTTAGCCTCTGCGCTGTTTATTGCACTGCCCGCATTGGTCATTCTGGGTAGTCCAGAGACGGTAATACGGGGGTTACTGCCGATTGTGGCAGTAGTTTGGGCAGTGGCAATGGCGATTTTTCGCAGTCCTGCCCTCAGTTTACTCAGCAAAGCCTCCCCTCAAGTTAAATTTCCCTTAGCGGCGAGTGGTTTAACCTTTATTCAGCAATTAGCCGGGTCATTACGCTTTACTGCCTATGGTTTTATTTTAAGTCTCGGTGCGCCCTTCGCCTTTGCCTTGGGGACGGGAGTATTACTCGCTGCGTCGGCCTTTTTGCGTTGGGTAACACCCCCAGAAGCCCCTAGTTTAGACTCTCCGAGAGAACAGTATTCCTTTTCTTGGGCAGTTCTCCCCTTTCTCATCGGGACGGCCCTAGGACTCGCGTGGGGGTTGCGTTTCCTCATGCCGACTATTGCGGGGAGTTTAAACCCCTTTTTGGGGGAACAAACCCCGTGGGGAATGTTTGCCTTTAGTGTAGCGATCGCAATTATGGCCTTCCCCGCCGGAAAACTAGCCACCCACCTCGGCAACCGAAAAGCCATGTTAATCGGAATTGGCGCGATCGCAATTTTAATTCACTTATTAGTTTATAGTCCCCTCCTGATAGTCGTCACACTTAGCGCAATCTTACTTAGCTTTGCCTTTAGTCTCGTCCTTAATGGGTCCATTCCCTTTGTCCTAAACCTAGTCCCCACTCAACGGGCCGGACTCGGCATCGGCTGCTACTTTGGCGCGTTTGGCGCGGCCATGAGTTTATTTGATGGCCTCATTTTGCCCCAAGACGAAATTACAATCTCCTTGAGAGCAACATTAAGCGCGATCGCTTTTCTCATTGCAGGGGGATTCATTGCAGGGAGTCACCCCATTCAAACCCAAACCCCTACCCCGTAGATCATGGGTGACAAGTTGAGGTGAGACATCCTATTGTCAATCCTATTGTCAAGGGAGATGCGATCGCATCCACGTTATTACTGAACTTTATGTTCGGATGGGGTTATGGACAGTTACTAACTTTGTCCCGTCAGGAAACGTCGCCTCCACTTGGACTTCTTGCAACATTTCGGGAATCCCCTCCATCACATCATTTCGGGTAAGGAGAGTTGTGCCTTCACTCATTAACTCAGCAACCGTTTTACCTTCTCTGGCCCCTTCGAGAATGGCCGCGGAGATATAGGCCATAGCTTCAGGATAATTCAATTTGAGTCCTTTCTCTTTACGCCGTTCTGCGAGTAACGCAGCAGTGAAAATCAAGAGTTTATCTTTTTCTTGAGGGGTGAGTTGCATTTTTTAGTTATTTGTTCTTGGTTATTTGTTCTTAGTCCTTGGTTCTTTGTTTATTCTATCTCCCCCATCTCCCCCATCTCCTCTAAACCCCAGCCCTGTCAAGGTGGGTAACGAGATATGGCGGTTTGGAGTCGCCCTCACCCCCCAACCCCCTCTCCCAACCTTGGGAGAGGGGGAGAAAATGTCTCTCACAAGTGTCTGAAACAACGGTGTCTCGTTCTACAATTT
>NZ_JAQMSD010000209.1 GCF_028330525.1 Spirulina sp. CS-785/01 | reverse complement strand
CAAAGCCCAAGATATCTTACCCTCAGCCCCCATTCAACGCGATATCATAGATTTAATCGAAACCATTGTGGTTTATAAACTACCCCAAGCTAGTCGGGAGGAGATTGCAGAAATGTTAGGATTAACCGATTTAAAACAAACTCGCTTTTATCAAGAAGCCTTTGCCGAAGGACGAGAGGAAGGACGAGAAGAAGGACGAGAAGAAGGAGTTCAGCAAATGCAACAGGAGTTTATTCAACGGTTACTCAACCGAGGGAATAGTCCAGAAGACATTGCTCAACTCTTGGATATTCCCTTAGAAACGGTGCAACAATTCTTGAATTAGTTGTTTATAAACTACCCCAAGCCAGTCGGGAGGAGATTGCAGAAATGTTAGGATTAACCGATTTAAAACAAACCCGCTTTTATCAAGAAGCCTTTGCCGAAGGACGAGAAGAAGGACGAGAAGAAGGAGTCCAACAAATGCAACAGGAGTTTATTCAACGGTTACTCAACCGAGGCAATAGTCCAGAAGATATTGCTCAACTCTTGGATATTCCCTTAGAAACCGTGCAACAATTCTTGAAGTAGTGGTGCGTTGGGTGGGTATCAATTTGCCTATTTTCTCCACCTAACGCACTCTACGAGTTAGATTCCTTTTAAATGATTAGGGACAACTATTTACATTACTTGAGTTAGTCGTTCCTAACAGTCCAGGTGTGAAGAAAGGAGCAGGAGGAAGAAAAGACGTAGAGGGAATAAGTATCTGAACAGGTGAATTAGGGTTGATCAAATTGTTGTTATTAATCAGCTGACTAGACTGTACAAGTTTAAAGTTAGCTGGATCAATATCTGAATTGAAGGAAGGTGAGGTTGGTGTCTTCGCGTTTTGTAGATATAAATGTAAATTATTTAAACTAGAATTAGTAACAGGTGAACCTAATACATCTGACGGAGGATTAGTGCTAGTATTGCCCGACACATTAACACAAATATTACTACCATTTTCAGTATCTTCTACAGCAATACCAATATTTCCTCCAGCATTAGCATTTGTAGCATCCGTTTTCACTCCACCGTTATCAATGGAATTATTCGTAATGGCCACATTCGCCAGAGTTGAGCCACTAGAAGACGCGATACCTAAAACATCAATGGGAGTATCAACACCTACACCTATCCCAAAACGTCCCACATTACTAACTGTGTTTTCTGTGATAGTTGCTGTCGAAATGGTGCTGCTTTGGGTTGCTCCAATTGCTATTCCATCATTATCGACATTACTGACAGTATTTCCGGCAATGGTTATATTACTAATTGTGCTTCCCCCAGAAGCTCCGACAAAAATTCCATCATAGAGGTTGTTGGTGGAGCTACTCCCACCGCCAATGTCGCGTAGGGTGTTATTTTGAATGACAATACTATTAAGAGTATTACTGTTATCAACTCCTACAAAAATTCCAGATTCTGTTACATTGGTAATAGTATTATTTTCCAAGGTAATATTATTGACGTTGGCTGCATAAATACCTCGTTTGCCTCCTAAAAATGTAAAACCAGATGCGGTAATTGCTCCTGTAGAGTTTTGGGTATTAATCCCATAGTTTCCTGAATTACTGATTTGACTGTTGTTGGCACTGAGCAGATTTAATGTCCCGCTTAAATTATTTATATCAATTCCATGATCACTTGCATTGTCAATCGCAATTTGACTATTACTAATGTCAAAATTCCCAGTAATGTTATTGAGTGAAATGCCATCTGTGCTTGAATTGCTACTACTTAAACTGCCATTGGTGAAAGAGACATTATTCACTGTGTCTGCCGTTAAGACAGGTTGGTTTGTTGTGGTGACTGTATTGCCTGTCAAGTTAACTGTTCCTGTTGTATTATGTAAACGCAGAGGAGCATTAAGGGTGAAGTCAGAAATGTTTATTGTTCCCGTTGAATTTTGTAAATTCATGCCATGACCACCAGCACTATTAATTTGACTATTATTTCCTCCTATCACTGTTAAAGTACCCGTTATATTACTGACATTAATCCCATTGTTAGTCGCATTGTCAATAGTAATATTGTTGAGAGTCAGTTCTCCATCCATATTACTGACATTAATGCCATTATTTCCTGCATTTTCAATGGTCATATTGCTCAGGGTTAAGTCCTGATTAATATTACTCACATCTAGTCCATTTTGAGCCGCACTTTCTACGGTAATGGGACTGTTGCTAATCTCAAAACTTCCGGTGATATTATTCAGAGTGATCCCATTACTGGCAGAATTGCGACTGGTTAAACTGCCGTCACGAAAGGAGAAGTTTTCTACATTGGTGGCGGTTAGGGCGGGTTGGTTTGTTCCCGTGATGGTGTTTTCAATAAAGGTTAATGGTCCGGTGACATTTTCGAGTTGAAGGGCTGAATGGGTGGAACTGGTAATGGTATTATGGCGGACTTCAGAACTATTAATATTTTGCCCGACTAACCCTTGGGTGAGGTTAAAACCGGATAAAACGGTGTTATTGCCTAAATTGACGGTTTCGGCAATGGTGGGGAAGTCGCCACTCCCGGAGAGGGGAAGGGTGGTGGGTCCAAATTGGGTGTTAATCTGTTGGGGGACGGCAGTGGAGAGGACTTGCACATTATCCGGGATGGTAAAACCGGAGAGGTCTGCATTATCCCCAATCTGTACATAAATGATATCATTGACGGTGCTGTCAACGGTTGCGATCGCATCCTCACTCACCCCAAACGGGTCCTCAAACGTCCCATCCCCCTCCTGTCTTCCGGTGCTGGTGACGTGCTGAAACGTCCAGACTTCTCCCGTGCTAGGATTAATTGCCGTAATATCACTAAACGTTTCCGAAACCCGGTTAATATCAATTTCTTCATCCACCAAAATTGTCTCATTCCGGGCCACAGAATCACTCATTCTGTCTAACACTTCATTATCTGACTCTCCCTCAGCTTTCCCCCCGAAACTGAAGCCAAAATTAACCACAACATTCGTGCCAAAAATCTCGTCATGTTGCACTGCCAACCCAACGCTATAATTCTCTAAAGCCCGCGCTTCTAACCGGGCCCGCCAACCTAATGCGTTAGTATTAGTCGCATCGAGATAATATAATCCCCCGTATCCCCGCAACTCTCCAGCATCTCCGATATTGAGCAATTTTCCCCCTGCTTCTCCATCGAGGGTAAACATGGCCGCTTCATACCGTTGTCTTTCTTCAATGGTGCGTGTTCCCCCAAAGGACAAGACATTCCCCTGAAAACTTAAATCAGAAATATTAACATCACTCACCGTAGAAGTGGTTGACCCAACGGCTTTTCGGGTATCTCCAAAGGGAATATAACCATTAAACCGAAAATCCCAATCATTCCCTAATCGTTCTATCCCAAAGCCAATTTGATTAAATTGATTATTGCCTGTATCTCGCGTATCGTAGGCAATATATCCCCCTAGTAAGTTCTCACTCTCCTCATCATAAACCCGATGGCCAAAAAGAAGATTAGCCCCCAAGGTCTCATATTCTAACCATGAAACTTGTCCCTCTAAAAAAAAGAGATTCTCTCCAGGACTTTGAAATAAAGGGAAAAACCCTTCTAAATGGGAAAACTCAGCAACGCCAGCACCAGAACTGCTCACACCCCCACTCACGCGAGGTGTAATGATTAAATCCTGAGCAGAGGTACTATTAACTGGAGCATTTTGCGCCAACAGAACCGGAGTGGCAATCCCCCTGATTGCAATCTCTCCAACAGTGAGCAGACCGACACAACCTAAAACTAAATAATTATTCACGATTTTAAGGTATTAAGGATTATTAAATAATCGCAAATGCACCCAGTCAATTTAAACGCTTTGATCTTTAATTTAACTGAAAATAAACCGAAGCGCAAGAGATCGGCGAGATGGGGGAGTTGATAGTTGAGAGTTGATAGTGGATAGTTGAGAGTTGGGGCATTGAACCGCAAAGACACAAAGGACACATAGTTGAGAGTTGATAGTGGATAGTTGAGAGTTGGGGCATTGAACCACAAAGACACAAAGGACACGGAGATGGGGGAGATGGGGGAGATGGGGGAGATACACTACTGATTACTGTGACTGGTCACTGATTCGCCCCCTCACAAAGTGCAATAGAATAGAAAAGGGAGAGAATGAGTTAGTTGTGACTTGCTTACTGAGCAGGGGCTAAACGCCTGATCTGAAGCTGACTCAGACCCCAGATTCAATGACCCCCACCTACTTCGTGAGGTGAGGGAGTGGGGAGAGATAACCTTCCCGTAGCTGCGAATAGAGCCAAGAGCGGTTAACGAGTAAACACTTCCAGATGTTTCTCGCTTTTTGGATTAGATGTGAGGGGGTGGAATCTCGCCCAACTGGGTTAGTCCAGGACACAGCGTTAACCGTGGCGTAAGAGACGTAAACCTGATAAGGTTTATCCTCGGTAAAGTCTGCGCGTAGCGTCTTCGTGAAGTGATAAGACTGTTCCCTTGCTTGTCCAGTTAACTAACCCTTTGCCCACCTACTTACTAACCTTAGAACAGTCGTGAAAATTCTCTTAGTTGAGGATGATGAAAACCTCGCGGATGTCATCAGTGAAACATTACTCCATCACCATTATCTTGTTGAACACGCCGGGGATGGACAACAAGGGTTAGATTTAGCGGAATTATTCCCCTACGATTTAATTTTGCTTGATGTTTGCCTGCCTTCTGTAGATGGCTTAAAAATTTGTAAAAGATTGCGAGAACAAAGTAATCGTACTCCTATTTTATTGATGACGGGAGAATATAGTCGCCGTAGTATTGTGGCTGGACTGGATGCGGGGGCGGATGATTACCTCGCTAAACCTATTGATCTTGAAGAACTATTAGCTCGTATTCGGGCTTTATTAAGACGGAGAAAAGACCAAGTTTCTCCGGTAATTGAATGGGGATTGTTGTGTCTTTATCCGAGTAAATGTCAAGTGACCTATGGAGGAGATTTAATTCATTTAACGGCTAAAGAATATGAGTTGTTAGAACTGTTTTTGCGTAATCCTGATCGGATTTATAGTCAAAGTTTATTGCTAGATCGGTTATGGTCTTTTGAGGATACTCCCTCAGAAAATGCGGTTCGCACACAAATTAAAGGACTGCGCCAAAAATTGAAAAAAGCGGGGGCTGGGGAGATGATTGAAACCCTTTATGGTTTGGGGTATCGTCTCAAAACGCAACCGAAACAAGAAAAACCGCTCCCCCAACTGGCTAAAGCCTGGGCGAAAAGTCGGGAGAAATACTTGCAACGGGTGAAAACGTTAGAAACGGCTATTGTCACTTTAAGAAGTGATCCTACGGCTAGGGACTCTTATACGCAAGCTCAACGGGAAGCTCATACGCTGGCGGGGTCTTTGGGCAGTTTTGGCCTGAAAATTGCGACTCAGTTCTGTCGCCAAATTGAAGATAAATTACAACACAATCCGATCCCTTTTGACTTTCTGCAAAGTTTGTTAATTAACCTAGGACAACAACTAGAAGTCACTGAAGATAGTTCACCGGACTCCTCGGAATTGGCGACTGATTTACCCGGTCCGCCGAAAAATATCCAGAAAACGCCTTATATTTTAATGATTAGCAGCGATCGCACCTTAACCGATACCCTCACCCAAGCTATCCAAGGCCAGAAGATGGACACCGACACGGCTTTTACTCTCGAACAGGCCAAAAGCGCGATCGCGCAATCCCCCCCCGACCTCATCCTACTCGATCTCCGCCTTCCCCAGTCCCTCAAATTCCTTGCCGATCTCAACCAGCGCACTCCCCCTATCCCGGTTGTGGTCCTCAGTGAAACGGATACCTTCTCCCAACGGCTACAAGTAGCGCGTTTAGGGGGATTAGGCTTTTTACCCCATCCCATTGAGCCGCAACGCGCGATCGCCACCTTACAAAAAATCCTCGACCCCTCCTCCCTCCCCTTAGCCCGCTTATTAGTGGTCGATGATGACACCGAAATTCTCGACCTCCTCACCCACCTCCTCGAACCCTGGGGCTTTATCTTATATCCCCTCCATGATCCTCAACAATTCTGGGACACCCTAGAACGAGTCAAACCCGATCTTCTCCTCCTCGACATCAAAATGCCCCATGTGAGTGGCATAGAACTCTGTCAAATCGTCCGCAGCGACCCCGACTGGGGCGACCTCCCCATTTTAATGCTTTCTGCCTACCGCACCCCCGAAATTGTCCAACAAGTCTTTCTCACCGGGGCCGATGATTACATCCAAAAACCCATTGTCGCCCCCGAACTCCTGGCCCGCATCCTCAACCGCCTAGAACGTCGCAATTTCTGGCATAAACTGACCACGTTTATGGGGAATCGGAGATGGGGGAGATAGAGGAGATGGGGGAGATGGGGGAGATGGAGGAGATGGAGAGTAACAACTGGTGACTGGTGACTGTTCCCTGTTCCCTTGTTTACAAACAAAAAATCCCTGATTGATCATAAACTTTCGCGTAAACTAGATGGAGATTTGGAGAGTCTTATGCGATCGCTGTTGAACCCCGTTGAAGTCACAAAATCCTCTCGTTACAGCTTAAATTTACTGCCTGTGTTCGCCTTAGTGTCCATCCTTTGGGGACTCACCGGAATAACCGCCCAAAGTCAGGCCACCTCCCTCCAACTGGCCCAAGGGGGAAACCCGAACCAAGACCGCTTTTTACAGCCGAACCGTCCGGACAGTGAAGGGACTCCCGAAGACCCCCAAGACTCCGAGGAAGACCCCCAAGACTCCGAGGAGTCCCCCCAAGAGCAACCCCCCACAGCAACTCCCCAAAATCTCCCTCAGCCTAGTCCAGGGAACATTCAGGTGAATACCCTGACCATCACAGGAAGTAGTCTGTTTAGCCAAGAAGACTTTAATCGTCTCATTGAACCCTATTTGGGGCAACAAGTGAGCCAAGAGTCCCTACAACGCCTCGTAGATCGCATTACAGAACAGTATCTAGAACAGGGATATATTACCTCTAGAGCCGTATTAAAAGAAGACTCTCTCCCCACCGGAGAGATTCAAATTGAAATCTTAGAAGGGGGAATTGAAGCCATTGAGATAGAGGGAACAGACCGACTGAATCCTGATTATATCCGCGATCGCATTGCCCTAGGCACTGACACTCCCCTCAACACCGGAACATTAGAAAACCAACTGCGACTCCTCCGCACCAACTCCCTCATTGATAACATCGAAGCCAGTCTCCGCAGTGGCAATAATGCCAACCAAAGTATTTTAGTCGTCCGTGTCACCGAAGCCAGAGCCTTTCGAGCCAGTTTTAGTGCCGATAACTATTCTCCCCCCAGTGTTGGGTCAGAACGCTTAAATTTTACCGTGGGCCATCTCAACACCACCGGAATGGGAGATAGTTTCTTTGCCAGTTATCGACGCACCGCCCAAGGGGGGTCAGACACCTATGATTTAAGCTACAGTCGCCCCCTCAACCCCATGGATGGAACTTTACAACTCCGGACTTCCTTTAACCGAAATAACGTCGTCACCGAAGACTTTAGCTTCTTCGACATTCGCGGCGACTCCTCCCTGTATGAAGTCAGTTTTCGGCAACCCTTCATCAAAACCCCCAGAGAAGAATTCGCCCTCTCTCTCGGATTCACCTATCAAACCGGACAAACCCGCACCTTTCAGGGGCCAACCCCCTTTGGGGAAGGGCCAGAAGAAGACGGCACAACCACCACCAGTACCCTCAAATTTGGCCAAGAGTATATTCGCCGAGATGCGAGAGGGGCCTGGGCCTTGCGATCGCAATTTAGCATTGGCCTCGGCATCTTCGACGCAACCCTCAACCCAGACCTCACCCCCGATAGTCGCTTTGTCAGTTGGTTAGGCCAAATCCAGCGTGTGCAAATCCTCAACGAAAATAACTTTCTCATCCTCTCGGCTGACCTACAACTGGCCGCCGACCCCCTCCTCCCCTCCCAACAATTCGTCATCGGGGGTGGCCAGTCCGTGCGCGGATATCGGCAAAATGCCCGCTTTGGCGATAACGGCCTGCGATTTTCCGCCGAAGACCGCATCACCCTCATCCGTAATGAAGCCGGAACTCCCCAACTGATCCTCGCCCCCTTTCTCGACCTCGGTTGGGTGTGGAACAATGACAACCCCAACACCTTAGCCGACCAAACCTTCCTCGCCGGAATAGGACTCGGTGCAATTTGGGAAGTCATGCCTGGTTTCACCGTGCGTCTAGACTACGGTTATCCCTTCGTTGATCTCGAAGACCGCACCCAGAATCTTCAAGATGATGGAGTCTATTTTAGTGCCACCTGGAACTTCTAAGCTCAACTCCCCTGATAGGCTCGTAGTCAGCCCTTTAGGGCTTACAATAAATCCCTTAAATATCAATCAACTCCCCTGATAGGTTCGTAGTCAGCCCTTTAGGGCTTACAATAAATTCCTGAAATATCAATCAATGGATTGCCAATTGTTGGCGTAGGGGCAATTCATGAATTGCCCCTACTGTTCGGTGCTGCTCCTCATTGACCCAATTTCCCATCACTAAAAAGCAGAGAGATTGAGTTGTTCTGATGATATTCATCACTGAGACAGTCCAGTAGGGTGCGAAGTGCGACAGCGTAACGCACCAAAAACGCTATTCTAGAAACAATACAAATACGGGAACAGTCATTCCCTCCAACTTAGGGAAATTCGGAGAAAGTACCGTGAAAAAAATGACTCGACTGGGGTTGATTTTAGTAGCATGGGGACTACTGAATAGTTGCCAAGGCCAAACCACCGATGAACAACTCCAACAGGCCGCAGCAGCAATGGCAGATATGACGAAACCTTCTACTTTGTCTCGGTCTTGTTTTTATTTCGTCTATCCCAATGGCCAAGCAACGGAGTTTGTTCAGTATCTCTTTTCCGACTTGGGGAGTGCAGAATGGCCCGTGGCCATAGACCCCATGGAAGCAGAACAAATGAAGTCTATCGGTAAGGACGTTTTACCCCCAGAGGTGAGGGTATCCCCCCAACAGCGTCGTTATCCCCAAGAAAAGGAATTAGTTTTATCGGCCAATGCAGAGGGGGAAATTGTCGCGGAAGGATATCTTCAAGAGGAGGCAACCCCAACCCTAACCCAAACATGGAGTTTGGCCACTGCAACCCCCGATGAACCCACCCGACAACTCTGTCAGTCTAATATTGAAATGGGGATTGATGCAGGGATGACTCATGAGAATTCAAACTAAATCAGGAATCTGGAATCCTAACAAGGTTTCTGCTTTTTGTTCGGGGGTTAATCCTTTACTTTGGACTAAAACTCCAAACCCTCCGAGACCATTGGGATCAAGGAGTTGATGGAGTGCATCTCGTCGTTGTAAGACTTGCTGAATATCATATTTTCCACTGGATAAGTCTGCCAAGCGATCGCCCAATCCCAACGCCATTAAAAAGATAGCCTGTTGGGTAAACCCTTGCTGTTCTAATTGATAGTCTTCCCCATACTTTTCTAAGGCTGTAAAATTCACATGAGCCGTAATATCTTGATATCCCAAATTGACATAAGGATTATCATGGTGGCGATGTTGATAATAACATTTTAATGTGCCTTGGTAGCGTTGGGGGTTATAATAGCGGTGGGCAGGATAACCGTAATCTATGGTGAGTAAATAGCCTTGTTTGAGCTTCTGACTTACCCGTTTAAGCCAATCTAAAGCCGCTAAATTAACCTCTGTGACATAATCCTCTGGATAATTAGGCGGGGCTAATTCTAGCCCCATTTTGGCAAAATATTCTTTAATTTTTGGGGTCGATAATTCCCCCACCGTTTCCACCAGTTGCTCCTCCTGCCAAGTTACATAAATTTCTTTTAATTCTCCCTCTTTTATCGTCACTTTATGAACCGGAAACGCATCCACCAATTCATTAGAAAAACAACAACCCACTAACAAATGATCCGGGAGATCATCCCAGCGTCGCCAAGATATTTTTGTCCCTTTGTCAAGAGTATTTCGTAAAACTTGTTGTTGCTGTTCAATTAAACCTGGAGACTGTTCAATAATGATATATTCTAGAGACTTGAGACAGTCGGGATAATAACGCTCTAAAAACTGTAAACTATCCGCCGCCAAAAGTCCTTTTCCTGCCCCCATTTCCACTAAATGAAAGGGATCAGGTTTTCCCAAAATCTCCCACAGTTGCACCCACTGTTTTGCCAATAATTCCCCAAAATCTGCCCCTAATGAGGAGGAGGTAAAATAATCCCCTTCTTTTCCTATGCCCACTGTACCACTGCTGTAATAGCCGTATTGGGGATGATAGAGGACGATCGCCATAAACTCAGCAAAGGTGAGGGGGGTGCGATCGCGTATAATCTCTAGGAGGGGTTGACTATGGGGGAATTGAGTTGAAGTCATGCAGTTTGCTCAGATATCTCTCTCATCTGAGTTTACAATTTGTGAAGTGGCTTTCAAGCAAACCTTATGAGCTTTTTCTTCCATCAGCGTCCCAGTTGGCAACTCCCAGAGTCTCAAATTACCTCAGAATCGGCTTATTTTAACCGTCGTCGCTTTATCAAAACCCTCGTCGGTGCAGGAATTGCCGCATCTGCCACCTCCCTCGTCGGTTGCCAAAAAACCCAAGCGCAAAATAGTGAGTTACAATCCACCTATCTCAACTTACCGAAATTTGACCCCCTCCGCACGAATCCCAATTTTGCCAGCACGGAGCGTCCCATTACTGACCAAATTTTAGCCAGTAGTTACAATAACTTCTATGAGTTTGGGGGAAATAAGTCCATTTGGCAAGCAGCGCAAAACCTCCCCACGGAAGACTGGAAAGTGGAAGTCACAGGACTGGTAAAAAATCCCCGCACCTATGACTTAGATACGATTAAAAAAGAATTCTCCATTGAGGAGCGCATCTATCGTTTTCGCTGTGTGGAAGCGTGGTCGATGGTGTTGCCTTGGGTTGGGTTTCCCATGAAAGCATTAATGGAGGCCGTTGAACCCACCTCAGAGGCGAAATTTGTCAGTTTTACGTCTTTTTATGACCCAGAAATTACTACCGGGCCGGGATTTCATTTGGGATCATTACCTTGGCCTTATACGGAGGGGTTAACCATAAAGGAAATGGCCAATGAACTGGCCTTTTTCGCTATTGGAATTTATGGCCGAGAGTTACCGAAACAACACGGGGCCCCCCTTCGCATGGTAATTCCTTGGAAGTATGGGTTTAAGGGAGCTAAGTCTATTGTGAAAATTGAGTTTCTCAAGGAACAACCTGCCACTTACTGGAATACGATCGCGCCCAATGAGTACGGGTTTCACGCGAATGTTAATCCTAATGTTCCCCACCCCCGTTGGTCCCAAGCGACGGAGAAGTTTATTAGTGAGGGGCCGGATTTAACGTGGGAACGGAAGGAGACTTTTTTATATAATGGCTATCAGGAATATGTGGGGTCATTGTATGGTTAGGGGGTAACATGAGCCTTGGGTTCAACCCCAAGGCTTATATGTCATCTGGTTAATCAATATCAATCTTTAGTGTGCAAGATATCAATAATCTAGTCTTTTGACTAGGGAGTTGAGAGACAGTGGTTTAAAAACTCTTGTCCTGTAAGATTTAAGTCACGGTTGAGGGAAAAGGTAACGTTGCGGATATGGACGTTTTGCAGGGTAATTTGTAGGGGTTGGGGTAAGGGGTGGGGATAGACGAGAATTGCCTGTTGACAGTGTTTTAAATGGGCATAGAAGTTAATTTGATAGATGTCTGCGTTGGCGGCCTGTTGGGGGGTTTTATATTTGGTGTCGAGGACGCAGATGGCTTGTTGAGTAGCGCGATCGCAGATTACCATATCTAAGTTAAAGGTATTGTCTTGTAGGGTAATGTGTTCTTGGGTTTTCAGGGAATATTGGGGAGGCAAATGGACGCTTAACCAGTTGGCCACAAATTGTTCATATAAGCGGGCCATATCCACTAAAAAGGGGACTGTGGTTTGTTTTCCTTGCAGGTGACTGGGGGTGAGGTTGGCTAAAAAGAAGCGACAAAGGGCGTGTAAGGGTTGATAATCTTGATTGAGACGGTTATAAGTTGGTGTGGTGCAGTCTTGGACGGTGCAAGGGGTGAGGGTGGCGATGTTGTGCAGGGCATGATAGGCTTGGCGTAATTTGGTGGTGGTGGCTGGCTGACAGATGCCACTCCGCGCAATGAGAAAGACAGTCCAGAGGAGAATTTGATTACTGGGGATGTCGCTGGTGTGGGTTTCGTAGTGACAATGGAGTTGGGTTTGCCAGGGTTTTTCGAGGGTTTTACGCAGGTTTAAGCGTCCACGTAGGTAGCTGAGGGTTTGGGTTTGGGGGAGATAAGTGCGATAGAAACCTTGGCGTTTTCGGGTTAAGATGCGATCGCATAATAACCGCGCCAGTCTATCATACAGTTCCGGGAGGGTTTCGCAGTTCACCAACCCGTCTAACCAATGAAAACTCCGCAATTGATAAGCATAGTCTAGCATTCCCAGTAATTGCTTTAAGGGAACTTTAGGCCGGATAAAGAGTTGTAAGTTAGGAGTAAGCGGAATTTGACCAACCCACCCTTTCGGTTTGAGTTGCCATTGTCCTCCGGTTTTTGGGGAGGGAAATTCAAGGTCAATTTGTTTAGCATACTTTTTCCAAATTAATTGGCCAATCTCTTCGGGTAAGGTATCTTTAGGAAAGGTTTGTAGTTGATATTCGGTAAGTTCAAGAATGGTTGGCGTTGGCATTTTAAGACAAGAGTTGATTTTGGATACTATTCCAACGAAAGTCCTCAACTTGCATTAAGTTATCAAAAAAGTATTCTTCTAAATAGGGTTCAATCTCCATTTGCCAAATATCGGCAATAGTTTCGGTTAAATTATCTTGTAAAAAGAAAGAGATACCGATCTCATAATGCGGATCGTTAATGGTTTGATTAAGTTGAGTGAGAATAGTGATTAAAGATTCAATCGGAAACGGTGTATTTTGATGATAATTTTGGAGAATCTTATAATTTGGGGAAAGGGTGATAAATGCAAAACGTCTGCGGAGTGCATGATCTACTAAAGCAATTGAGCGATCTGCGGTGTTCATTGTGCCAATAATTCGGACATTTTCGGGGATTGTGAAGGGTTGTCCACTGGCTAATTTAATAGCGCGATCGCGAACTATAAGTCTACGGTTATCGTGTCTTAGTTATTAGCTCGAAATTAATTTGTTCAACAATGACTAAATTACTTAAAACAAATCCATACCTTTTTGAATGAACCAATCAACAAGACGCTCTATTACTTCTTGAGCTACAGATCCACCCAACAAACTTGCAGCTTTACCAACTATTTGTGCAATCCGGCTACGTTTTTTCATGCCAACTGCTTTACGAAGTTCTTCCTGAACTTCAGCATCTTCACGGATCATTTTGATCATTGCATCCTTCATTTCAGATTCAGAATAGGCTGCCATATTTTTCTCCTATATATCTTGTTCTGTTAAATCAAAAATAAGTTTGTTTTCCTCTTTGTTTTCCTCCATGATAACTATATTGCAACATTTTTTTGCTTCTTCGAGTGAGACATTATTCATTTTCTCGTCATTAACAAAATTGCTAAAACGGCCAATAGCTTGACTTCCCAATTTATCAACGATAACACGCATCAGTTGAGCTAAGTTATACTTGAATTTTGAGGAACAAGGAATAAACTGCTGATTTTGATAAAGTCGTTCAAAAACTTTTTTATGATCAGGATATTTTTCGATCAGCTTTTTTAATTCGTCTTCTTCTAAAAGACCGTGATATCTTACTATATATTTATCAGAATTCAGGTTAATTTCTCCTGTTGTATCAAACTCACTATCACAATAAGTTTCTGAAGTGATTAAATTTTTATATTGACTCAAAAAGCAGTTTCGATAGTACAAAGACTTATGTTTGAATATTTTTTCGTGATCAGGTCCCGGAGTGAATAGACCATCATCTTTTGTCCTTTTTATAAAAATCCAGGGGCGCGGATTAATTAAATCTGCTTTTGTCATCACGAAAGCAATTTTACCTAGTAGTTGATTTTTCGTTTGTTCGGGAAAACCATCTAAGAGTTTAGCTATAGATTCTAAATCAAAGACTACAGCGCGATTATCAATATGAACAGCCCAGATTACGACATCTGATTCTTCTAGTTTCTTTCGGTAGTTCTTTAAATACTCTTGATCAGGTTCAAAAGATTCACCGATTCCTGGTAGATCATAAAAATGAAGTTCATGTCCTGATTCATCTTGAGTTGTATATGACTCAATTTTTTTAGTACATGGTTGAACTGGGTCAGTCTTGAATTTAGTATTGAATAAAGCATTCACTAAAGATGATTTACCAACTCCAGTTTGTCCCATAATGGAGACAACAAAGGGCTTCTTATCCTCTTTTTTTATTTCTTCATGAACTGTTTTTTCTAGATTTTCTTTATCTTTCTCCTGAAACTCCTGTACATTTATATTCTTCTCCTGTGCATTCTTATCTCTTTTGTTTTTCTTTCTATCCCAAAAACTCATATTCAACTCCAAAACTTTTAGTTAACATTAAATACTCCTGCACCAACTCATTTCCACGTTCCCCGAACTCTGCAACTTTGTACTCAATAACCTTGAGTGCCAACAGTGAAGGTCTGCTATCAAACCTCTCCCAACGGCTCACGGTCATAAACGTCACTCCTAACTCATGGGCAAACTCTTGAGTCAGTCCAAATTCTTGGCGTAAAGCCCAAATTAACTGATCGATTGCAGGTTGATTCGCTTTTATAATTGGTTCAGTCTTCATTTTTTTGTATCACTAATCAACTGATATATCATTTGTTAAACCTAAAAATGTAACAATCCTTCACTTTATTTTCTTAGGCTAGTTAATATTACTGATAAGCCAATGTAGCAAAAAGGACATTTTCAGTTTTATGAGACTCTTGTCCCCATCATATTTTTATGGTTCATCAGTGGTGATAACCAGTTGTCAAGGGATGTTCGGGATGCGATTCGCAATCCAGACAACGAATACCGGATTCCGTATAAGCCTTGGGTTTGAACCCAAGGCTTATACAAAATGCCCCAAAGCTAGAATTAGGTGGGCAAAACGCCCACCCCATCACCATTTATTTATGCACCACTGCGTAACTTATCGAGAACGCTGCGGTCTTCTAACGTTGAAGTATCACCCGCCACCTCTTGGCCAGAGGCTAAATTCCGCAGTAAACGACGCATAATTTTACCGGAACGGGTTTTGGGCATTCCGTCGGTGAAACGGATATCTCCTGGACGCGCGATCGCGCCAATCTCCTTAACCACGTGCTGCTTTAACTCATTACTGAGATCATCAGACGCTTCGTACTCCCCCTCCAAAGTGACAAAGGCCACCACTTCTTCTCCTTTCACCTCATCGGGCCGGCCCACAACCGCGGCCTCAGCCACCGCAGGATGAGACACCAAAGCAGACTCCACTTCCATCGTCCCCAAACGGTGTCCCGACACACTGATCACATCATCCACACGGCCCATCACCCAGAAATAGCCATCCTCATCCTTGCGTGCGCCATCTCCGGCAAAATAGAGATATTGGCCATCTTTGGGGGGGATATGTTCCCAATAGGTGCGACGGAAACGGTCATCATCCCCATACACCGTCCGCATCATGGACGGCCAAGGATGCTTAACCACCAAATAACCGCCCTCATTCTCCCCAACCGGGTTGCCCTCTAAATCCACCACATCCGCCATAATACCCGGAAAGGGTAACGTCGCAGAACCCGGTTTGGTGGGAATTGCACCCGGTAAAGGCGTTAACATAAACCCACCCGTCTCCGTTTGCCACCAAGTATCCACAATGGGACAACGACCGCCACCAATGACGCGATGATACCACATCCACGCCTCCGGGTTGATGGGTTCGCCCACCGTGCCGAGAATGCGCAGAGAGGACAAGTCACGGGCATTGGGGTGATGTTCTCCCATCTTAATTAATGCGCGAATGGCAGTGGGGGCCGTGTAAAAGATACTCACCCCATATTTTTCCACCACATCCCAGAGACAACCGGGGTTAGAGGGACGGGGGGCCCCTTCATACATTAAGCTGGTGGCCCCGTTGGAGAGAGGCCCATAGACAATGTAACTATGTCCCGTGATCCAACCTACATCGGCAGTACACCAGTAAACATCCGTCTCTTTTAGATCAAACGTCCATTTAGTGGTGATATGGGTGTAAAGGTTATATCCTCCCGTAGTGTGGACAACCCCTTTCGGTTTGCCCGTTGTGCCACTGGTGTAGAGGATAAACAGGAGGTCTTCACTGTCCATGGGTTCGGCGGGACAGTTGGCGGAAACCCCCGCCTGTAGGTCATGCCACCAGTGGTCGCGGCCTGCATCCATGTGGACTTTTTCTTGGGTGCGTTGAACCACCAGCACATTATCCACACTGGGAACGCCATTGTCTCGTAAGGCTTCATCTACGGCGGGTTTCAGGGGGATAGTTTTATCTTTGCGAAACCCACCATCGGCAGTGACGACTAATTTTGCTTCTGCATCTAATAACCGAGTGCGTAGGGCCTCGGAACTAAACCCGCCAAAAATTACGCTATGGGCAGCCCCGATTCTAGCACAAGCGAGCATTGCGATCGCAGCCTCCGGGATCATGGGCATATAAATTCCCACAATATCCCCTTTCTTCACCCCCAACTGTTTATACACATTAGCCATCTGGCAAACTTCCCGATGAAGTTGTGCATAAGTCAGCGTCCGACTGTCCCCGGGTTCACCTTCCCAGATGATAGCCGCTTTGTTGCGTCGCCAAGTATTTAAATGGCGATCGAGGCAATTATAGGAAATATTGATTTTTCCATTAACAAACCATTTCGCGTGGGGGGGTTGCCAGTCGAGGACTTGATCCCACTTCTGAAACCAGTGTAACTCCTGTTCGGCCAGTTCAGCCCAGAAGCCTTGGGGGTCTGCTTTCGCTGCGTCGTACAGTTCCCGATATTTTTCCATACTGCCAATAATGGCATTTTCGGCAAATTCTGCCGATGGTGGAAAGTTGCGTTTTTCCTTGAGGATAGACTCGATGGTGGGTTGTGTCATTCGTAATCTTTGCTACAAGTTTCCTTGTCAACTACGATACTGCTTTCAGGGGGGGATACGTTTGTTTTTTTTGCGTTTCTTTACGATAAGGGGAAAGAGTAATCGGAAAGACACCTTACTTTTTCCTAATTGCTAATTACTAATTACTGTTTACTAATTACTGTTTACTGTTCAACCCCCAATCATAATCTAAATAGCGCACTTTATAATCCCCGTCTCGCAAATAGTCCGCCTTCGCTTCACCCAGATATTCACTCATAAAATTTAAAGCCGCTTTTTGCTTTTTCGTGCCATTAAACCCAGAATCGGGGATATATTCAGGCAACCAATCCTCCCCAAACCAATCAAAAATAGTCGAAAGATAAACAACCCCTTCCTCTCGGTCAATTTGTAACCCGTGTTCTCCTTCAACCCAGCGTTTTATTTGGTCATCTAATTGACGGTCTAAATTTTCTCCAGTGTAGGGTTCTTGACGTAACACCGGACAACTAATCGACGCACAATTAATGGCCCCATGAATACGCGGTTCATTAAAATCCACTCTCAGGGTTTGATGTTCAATATCATCAAGGGTTTTAGTTCCGTCTAAAATGGGATAACGGCGAATTGTCCAAACGCCAAAAATATCCTTTATACTCGATTTAATCGGGTCTTCATCAATAATCGCTTGTAGAGTAAAACTATTATAGGCATTAATCCAGAAGGCAATTTGTTTATCCTCTGACCAAGATTGATAGGTTTCTGGGGAAATTTGGGCCAGGGATTGGTTAAACTGGTCTAGGGGGTCTCGATTCTCCTGTAATGCTTGATAATCGACAAATCCTTGATCATCCACATAAGTTTCTAAAACCTTCGCGTAGGGATCATAGTTGAGGGGTTGGTGAGTTTGGGTTTCCTCTTGGGAAACGTTGGTGGATGCTTGGGTAAAGGGGAGTGAACTACATCCAGTCAGGAGAAGCAGGAGAGGGAAGACGAGGAGTCTGGTTTTCATAGGAGTTTGAGGCAGTTTTAGTCGATCACTTACTGAAAAGTATGGCAAAGGATTCTGAAAAATTGCTGAATGATCCAAAATTCCCTTGATGGGGATTTAATTTGTATTATTTTACGCTACCTTAATATGCTTTGGGTTAAAACCCAAGGCGAATAGCTGAAACCCATTAAAACGGGTTGCCAATCCGCAAATTAGGGCTTACCATAAATTGATTTAATACAAATAACGCTTTGAAATTGCCATTTTTGCTGATTCCCTATTATAGTCGCTTCCCCTCCCCTAAGACCAACTCCACTGAGGGAGGAATGTCACCAATGGGGGGAACAGAATAATTAAAACTAAAACAATTAATTGCAGGATAATAAACGGAATAGCCCCTCGATAAATATCCTCGGTTTTCACTTCCGGAGGGGCAACCCCTCGCAGGTAAAACAAGGCAAACCCAAAAGGGGGAGTCAGAAACGAGGTTTGCAGGTTGGCCCCCAAAATTACCCCATACCACACTAAATCTAACCCTAATTGTTGGGCCACTGGGGCAAAGATCGGGATGATAATAAAAGCGATCTCGAAAAAGTCGATAAAAAAGCCGAGAATAAACACCACCAGCATATTAACCGCCAAAAACCCGATCGCGCCCCCAGGCAAATTTGCTAAAATCTCCGTCATAAAGCGATCGCCATGTAACCCCCGAAACACCAAACTAAAAGCCGTCGAACCAATTAAAATAAAAATCACCATACTGCTAATGCGTAACGTCGCATCACAGGCTTGTTTCAGCGATCCCCAACTTAAACGACGATTCAACCCCGCCAAAATAATCGCCCCCAAAGACCCCACGGCCCCTGCTTCCGTCGGAGTCGCCACCCCAAAGAAAATACTCCCCAACACCAAAATAATTAACAACAATGGCGGCAACATCACCGTTATCACCCGTCGGCCCAACGCCTTTCCCCCAATTTCCCGGACCTCCTGGGGTAAGGCCGGGGCCAACTCCGGTTTCAGAAAAGCAATAATTAACACATGAAGGGCAAACGCCCCGGCCATGAGGACTCCTGGAATTAAGGACCCCATAAACAAATCCCCCACCGAAATTCCCAACTGGTCCCCCAACACCACCAACACCACACTAGGGGGAATAATTTGGCCCAGGGTCCCCGATGCAGCAATCACCCCCGTTGCCAATTGCTTGTTATAGCCGTACCGTAGCATGATGGGCAGGGAAATTAACCCCATGGCCACCACCGTTGCGGCCACAACCCCCGTCGAGGCCGCTAACAAGGCCCCCACCACTACCACTGCTAACGCTAACCCCCCTCGCAACCGTCCGAATAATATCCCCATCGTTTCCAAGAGACGTTCCGCAATGCCTGTTTTTTCTAACATTGCGCCCAAGAAAATAAAATAGGGAATAGCCAACAGAGTATAGTTGGACATAATATTAAAAATCCGTTGGGGCATCGCGGTCATAAATACCGGGTCAAAAATGCCGAAAATTACCCCAACTAAACCGAATAAAATGGCCGTTCCCCCCAACGAGAAGGCCACCGGATATCCAAATGCTAGTAAAAGTAATGCCCCCGCAAACATGACGGGGCCCAGCCAGTCATAACCCATGTTTAACTGTCCTCCGGTTGAATATTTTTAATGATGGCTATGTTTTTAATAATTTCAGAAATGCCTTGTAAAATGAGTAAGACAAAACTCACCAGAATCATAGATTTAATGGGATAACGAGGCAGTCCGCCGGGGTCTGGGGACATTTCTAGGATTTTCCAAGAATTATAAATTGTTTCCCAAGAGAAGTATAAGATCATCAGACAAAAGGGAATTAAAAAGAGAATTGTCCCTAATAAATTAATCCAGGCTTTCCGTTTTCTATTCCAGTTTTTATAGAAAACATCGACTCGGACATGACCTTGTTGTTTTAAGGTATAGGATGCCCCTAATAAGAAGATAATGGCGAATAAATACCATTGGGTTTCAATTAAGGCATTGGAGGTCAAATTTTGCCCCAACCAACGCCCAATATACCGCCCAATTACATTCCAAACCCCAATTGCAACCATGACTAAAACAAACCAATAGGTGATGCGTCCTACCCAGTCGTTTAGGGTGTCTATTATGCGGGAGAGTTTTAAGAGTTTATCCATGTTTTATTTAGGTAATAGGGAATAGGGAATAGGGAATAGTTGGTTTTTATTTGTATGAACCTTGGGTTAAAACCCAATGCTAATAGCGAAAACCCGTTAAAACGGGTTAATATTAACTATTAAGTATTAACTATTAAATATCAACTATCAACTATTAAGTATCAACCCGCAACTGTTAACTATTTTCTTGTTACGAAATTCGTAAAACTCAATTGATTAATTTGATTCCAGCGCATGACTTGATCGCGGAATTGTTGCCAGTTTTCATAAATTTCTTTAAAGGTAGCATCATTACTGGCATCTTGTTCATAAATATCAAACGCCGCTTCTTGTGCCGCTTCCATGATTTCTTGGGAATAGGGCGTTAGTTGTACTCCGTCTTCTTCAACTAATTTAGTTAACGCGGCTTGGTTGAGGGCATCATATTTCGCCAACATATTAATATTGGCCTCTCTTGCCGCCGTTTTAAAGGCTTCTTGGTATTCCTTGGGGAGATTATTCCAAGCATCTAAATTGACTTGGGTTTCTAGGGTTGCACCGGGTTCCCACCAACCGGGATAATAGTAGAAATCGGCGGCATTTTGTAAGCCTAATTTCTCGTCGTCATAGGGGCTGACAAATTCCGCCGCATCTATGGCCCCTCGGTCTAAGGCTAGGAAAATTTCACCACCGGGGAGGACTTGGACATTTACGCCTAATGCCTCCATGACTTTCCCGCCTAAACCCGGAATGCGCATTTTTAAGCCTTCTAAGTCGCTAACGGTTTGAATTTCTTGTTTAAACCATCCCCCCATTTGACCTCCGGTATTCCCGGCAGGAAAGTTGATAATATTAAAGTCGGAGTAGAGTTTGTGCATGGCTTCTAAACCACCGCCATGATATAGCCAGGCGTTTTGTTGTTGGGCGGTGAGGCCGAAGGGGACTGTTGTGCCGAAGGCGAGGGCGGGGTTTTTGCCAATGTAATAATAACTGGCGGTGTGGCCAGCTTCGACTGCCCCGGTTTGGACGGCATCGAGGACTTCTAGGCCGCCGACAATTTCTCCTGCGGCAAAGGGGGTGATGGTGAAGCGGCCTCCGGTAATTTCTTTGATGCGGTTACAGACGGTTTCGGCCCCTCCATAGATGGTGTCGAGGGATTGGGGCCAACTGGTGGCCATGCGCCATTCTACGGTGGGGAGACTGTCGGTGGCGGTGGTTTGGGGGGTTTGGCTACAAGCGGCGAGGGTGGTGGTGGTGGCACTGGCGATCGCAGCTTGAGTGAGAAATTTTCTTCGTTTCATGATATCTAGTCCAAGATCAAATCAGTAATCAGCATCCGAAGGCAGGAGGCAGATGGCAGAGGGTTAGAAACTAATCACTGTAAGGCTTTTAGCCAACTTTCGGCGATTTTTAGGTTCACCGAGAGTAATATACACCTTTCATCAAGGGCTTTTCTAGGGTGCGCTTTGCTGGAATGTCTCTCCGTAATGGGAGATAACCCTATCACCGACGGGGAAAACCAATTCACTCTCAGGCAACCGGATTGTTTCTGCTGTTAACCAACGGATAAGGCATTTTAACAGCATTGGGCCATGTTCAAACAGCATTCTCTGTTCAAGGATGGGGGAAGACTTTTACAATAGGAGGAATAGGGCAATGTGTTGGTCGATGATGGCTAAACTAGCAGTAGTTGGTCATCCTTGAGTCGTGGGAGGTTATATCTGTATGGCTGGACATAGTAAATGGGCGAATATTAAACGCCAAAAGGCGAGGGTGGATGCGAAGAAGGGGAAAACCTTTACGCAATTATCCCGTGCTATTATTGTGGCGGCGAGAAATGGGAGTCCTGACCCAGAGGGCAATTTTCAACTGAGGACAGCTATTGAAAAGGCGAAGGCCGCTGGGATTCCTAATAGTAATATTGACCGGGCGATCGCAAAAGGGGCCGGGACTTATACCGATGATGATACCAATTATGAGGAAGTCCGCTATGAAGGTTATGGGCCGGGCGGTGTGGCGGTTTTAATTGAGGCGTTTACTGATAACCGCAACCGGACGGCTGCCGATTTACGGACGGCGTTTAGTAAGAATGGGGGAAACCTCGGTGAGACGGGGTGTGTGAGTTGGATGTTTGACCAAAAAGGGGTTGTCTTACTAGAAGGGGAATTCTCAGAAACGGCACTTTTGGAAGTCTCGGTGGAAGCGGAGGCCGACACTTATGAAATGTCGGATGATCCCGAAAATCCAGGGGCGGAAGTTTATACACAAGTGAGTAATTTGGATAATTTAACCAAATCTTTGCAAAATCACGATTTTCCGGTGAAGGAAGCGGAATTACGCTGGATTCCTAGTACGTCGGTGGAAGTGACTGCTCCCGATCAGGCGCGATCGCTATTAAAATTAATGGATGCCCTAGAATCCCTCGATGATGTACAAAATGTCACCGCTAATTTTGAGATGGACGAAGATTTGGCAAATGTCGCTATGGTGTAATGGAGAGTTGATAGTTGATAGTTGATAATGGAGAGTTGATAATTTAAAATTACCAGTTATCCTCCTTGACAAACAACAAATAACCAAAACTTAACCCCTAATTGAACTTCCCATGACTTCCCATCTTGCAGACATTTTAATTGTGGATGATATCCCCGAAAACCTGCGTCTTCTCTCCACGATGCTGCAAGAAAAAGGCTATAAAGTTCGTAAATCCATTAGTGGCCGTCGGGCTTTACAAGTCATTGAGACTATTCCCCCAGACTTAATTCTCTTAGATATTCGGATGCCGGAATTAGATGGTTACGACGTTTGTAAAATCCTCAAACAAAAAGAAGATACTCGCAATATTCCAATTATCTTTATTAGTGCCTTAAATGATCCCACGGATAAAGTAAATGCCTTTGAAGTGGGGGGAGTGGATTATATTACCAAACCCTTTCAACTCCAAGAAGTCTTAGCCAGGGTGGAAAATCATTTAAAAATTTGTCAACTGCAACAGAAACTCCACCAACAAAACCAACAACTGCAACAGGAAATCCGCGATCGCACCAAAGCCGAAAACACCCTCCGCGTCTATCTCCATGCCGTCTCCCACGACTTGAGAAACCCCGTTGTCGGCATGAGTATGGTACTGAATACCCTCCTAGAGAAGCAACAAAACGACCATCTCACCCTCCCCCGCAAAACCGTCCAACGGATGACCAAAAGTTGCGATCGGCAGTTAAACTTAATTAACTCCCTCGTCGAAACAAACGAAATTGAAATTTGGGGTGTTCACCTGGACCCCTCCCTCCTCCACCTCCATGAATTTCTCAACCCCCTCATCGCCGACTGGCAACCCATTCTCGAAAAAAATCGCGCCACCCTCACCAATAATATCCCCCCCGACTTACCCCCCATTCACGCTGATGGAGATCAACTTTGGCGAGTTTATGAAAATTTAATCGGCAATGCCCTCAAACATAATCCCCCCGGAATTACCATTAATTTAGATGCAAAACTTGAAGATTCCCAGCATATTATTGCTTCTGTAAGCGATAATGGCTATGGAATTGACCCCCAAAAGGCCGACACCTTGTTTGAACTGTATCAACGGGGAGAAAATACCGGACGGACTGTAGGTTTGGGACTCGGCCTCTACCTTTGTCGCCAAATTATTGTAGCCCATGGGGGGGAAATGGGAATCACGAATCCCCCCCAACCCGGGTCAACTTTTTGGTTTAGCTTGCCCACTTTGCAAGAAACAGTACCATGACTTACCCTAGTGTTAAATCTTCTAAGCCTAATATTTTAGTCATTGATGATCATCAAGATAACTTAGACCTGCTGACACGAATTCTCCATAAACAGGGATATCGGGTTCGGCAACTTCTCGATGGGAGGGAGTCATTCGATACAATTCAAGATAGTCCTCCTGATCTCATTCTCTTGGATATCCGAATGCCAAAAATCGACGGATACGAACTTTGCCGTCGTCTGAAAGCCTCATCAGAAACCCAAGAAATTCCAGTCATTTTTATGAGTGGGTTAATTGAAATCCAAGATAAAATTTTAGGGTTTGAAGTAGGGGGCGTGGATTATATTACCAAACCCTTTCAATATCAGGAAGTTTTGGCCCGGGTAGAAACCCATCTCCAACTGCGCAATACTCAAAAAGAACTGCAAATCCTCAATCAAGAATTAGAACAGCGTGTCCAACGACGAACCCAACAACTACAAACGGCCAACCGTAAGCAACAGGAACTCTTAGACCTCTTAGAAGCAAAAAACCAAGTTTTACAAGAAACTGATCGTCTCAAAGACGAGTTTATTCAAACCGTATCCCATGAACTAAGAACTCCCCTAAATAGTTTAACGGGTTTCTTGCAATTGGCCTTAGATGGGATGTGTCGGAGTCGAGAGGAAGAACAAGAGTTTCTGCAAGAGGCCAACGAGTCCGCAACCCATTTACTGGGGTTAGTGAATGAAATTTTAACTGTGGCTAAAATGAAGGCCGGACAAATGTCGCTACAATTAGAAATTATTGATCTTCAGGACTCGTTAAAGTCGGCTTTAACTTCCTTAGAGACGCAATATAAGGCAAAACCCTTAGATATTCAACTGAATTTTACGGCTGACGTTCTTTCTGTGGCCGCAGATTCCTCTAAACTCTTACAAGTCTTTCAGAAAGTCATTGAAAATGCCATTAAATTTACCCCTCAAGGTAAAATTACCATTACGACGACTCAGGATGTAGATTGGGAAACTTGTCGCGCGATCGCGCAAGTTATAATAGAAGACACTGGAATTGGAATAGACCCCAAACAGCAAAAAAATCTATTTCGTCCCTTTGTCATGTTAGATGGTTCTACCAGTCGCCAACACAATGGCCTTGGCCTCGGCCTTGTAATTGCCCAACAATTATTAAGTTTAATGGGAGGAACAATAAAGTTAGAAAGTCCAGGAGAACATCAAGGAACAACAGTAACCATTCGTTTACCCATAGAAGAACAATTATTAGTTGATACTTGATACTTGAGAGTTGATACTTGATACTTGATACTTGAGAGTTGAGAGTTGAGAGTTGAGAGTTGATACTTGAGAGTTGAGAGTTGGTAGTTGGTAATTAATAGTGGATAATTAAATGCTCAGGCGTTACACAAAGAACCAACAACCAACAACCAGCAAATCACTCATCCCAAATATTTGCCACTGTATAGGGACCGCCTTCTAACTCCCAGAATTGGCCGTGGACATAGCGACGACCGCGATCCAATTTAGCAATTTCCTGCATATTTTCCTCCGTCAACGAAACCTCCGCCGACGCAAGATTTTGCTCAATGCGAGACGGGGTGACAGATTTGGGGATGACTGCTGTATTGCGATGAATCCCCCAACTAATTAAAACTTGTGCTGGGGTGATATTATGTTGTTGCGCGATCGCATGAATAACCGGTTCTTCCAGTAAAATCGGCTCATCTGCGGCCTTAATTCCTGCGGGGCGATCGGGCGATCCTAACGGAGAATACCCCGTCACATGAACCCCATTCTGTTGGCAAAACTGCACCAAATCCGACTGTTGCAAATAAGGATGCAACTCAATTTGATTCATCTCCGGTTTCAGTCGTGCCGACTTTAACAAAGAGTCTAACTTCGTCTGACTAAAATTAGACACCCCAATATGACGGCACAATCCCTTATCCACTAACGCTTCCATCCCTTCCCAAGTTTTCTCCGGGGGTAAATCCGCCAGTGCAATCATCTCCTCTGCGGACTGGGGAAAAGAGACTCCCTTCTTCAACACAACTGGCCAATGGATCAGATACAGATCAAGATAATCCAACTGTAAATCCCCCAGCGTCTTTTCTAACCCCGGTTGCACATCTTCAGGGGCATGAGAATCATTCCAGAGTTTGGATGTCACCCAAAGTTGCTCTCGACTCACAACCCCCTCTTGAAAGGACTCTGACAAGGCTTTGCCGATTTCCGGTTCATTGCCATAAATCAACGCGCAATCAATATGTCTATATCCAACACGCAAAGCAGCTTTAACCGCTTCATACACTTTACCAGGTTCAGATTTCCAAGTACCGAGGCCGAGAATAGGCATTTGGTCGCCATTTTGAAATTGTAAGGCTTTCATCGCTTGTTCTCCTAGTGTGAGTGTCCATTATTCTTGTTTCACCTTAACCCTGATTGGGCAAAGGAATAAACTCCGTCTCCCCTGGCACGGAGGCAAAATTCCCCGCTTTCCAGTCTTGTTTCGCCTCTTCGATGCGTTCGAGACGACTAGAGACGAAATTCCACCACTTGTAACGCATTCCTAACCGTTCTCCTCCCACAACAATACAACGTCCTCCTGTATCTGCGCTAATCTCCACTGTATAATTGGGTTCTAGGATGGCGAGATGATGTTGGAGTTGGGGGGATTCATTGAGGGTAATCCCCTCTGTCACAGTATAAACGGCTCGTTCGCTGTAGTCATCGGTTAGGGTGAATTTGCCCCCTGTGGGGAATTGAATATCAAGATATAAAATAGGCGAAAATGTTTGTACGGGGGAGATGCGATTATAGGCTTCTCCGGCAATTAGTTTCAGGGTTGCGCCATTTTCTTCCCAAGTGGGAATGTCTGAGGCCGGGTGGTGATGGAAACTGGGGTCTGTGTCTTCGACTTCTTCGGGGAGAGCAACCCAAGTTTGAACACCATGTAAGCGGGATTCTGGGGTGCGTTCTGCCTCTGGAGTCCGTTCCGAATGGGTAATCCCGCGGCCTGCAATCATCCAATTCACCGCCCCTGGCTTAATTTCTTGCACCGTTCCCAAGCTGTCTCGATGGAGCATAGAGCCTTCAAAAAGATAGGTGACGGTGGCGAGGTTAATATGGGGATGAGGCCGCACATCTACCCCTTGTCCTGGGGGAAAACTGGCGGGTCCCATGTGGTCAAAAAAGATAAAGGGGCCAACCATAGATTGCTCGTCATGGGGTAACAGTCGGCGGACTTGAAACCCGCCTAAGTCTTTAATCTGAGGTTGAATAATTTTTGCGATCGCGCGATTCATAACTGTTCCCCCCTTGATTCTTCAAAGCTATCTACTCCGCATTATGCCTTTTTTTCCGAAAAGCCCAGTGAACAAAATTGCGGTCTAATCCCAAAGGATAACGGGAAAACAGCCACCCCTTAAACCAAGTCGTTAATTGAGGAATAATCAGATAGACCAACAAACCCACTGTAACAGCAGCCTTGAGGGATTGAGCCAGTAACCAAGGCAAATTCGCCAAAAGCGGCGCAATCACTGGCCCCACCGTCACAGAAACTATCATCACCCCCACCCAGACTAAAAACGCCTGTTTATAACGAGTCGGGGCCGGGTGGCGGGGTTGTTGAAACCAAGACTCTAACCCGGTCAAAATTTGAATATTTTCCTTTTCTTGAATGAGGGGTTTAACCCGTTCAATCCAGGCTTTGCGGGTGTCGGAACTAAGCCAACGGTTAAGATGATCGCAAGTTTCAAACTGCACCACCAGCACATAATCCGCAGGAGAGGCACTGGGTTCAGGCCGGAGAATATTAACCCCAATATACCCGTCAAACTGCCTCGCCACCGCCGCAATCCCTCGAATCCACTCCTCATACCCTTTTTCTCGTCCTGCCCTCACCCGATGGGAAATGACGGCTGTTACGTGGTGCGATTGGTGAATCTGAGACTGATTCATAGAAGACGTTTCCCCATTCTTTGCTCACAGAGCGTGTTGGCCAACTTTCCCTATGTTAGCGAAATTCAGGGGCTTAGGAAATTATACTTATGGGAAATTTTAGGTTTTGCCTGATTATTTGAAAACTGCATAAGTTTCTTGGGCTGAGTCATAAGAAGAATATAGAACAACAAGGAGACTAGCGATTATGAGTTTACCCATCGTGATTACCCCTTATTGGCAGGAGAGGACATCTGAGGATGAGGACGAGTCTTGCCCCCCGACCATCAAAGGGGCGAATTTTAGCTATGCTAACCTGGCAGGGGCAGACTTGCGGGGGATGAATTGCGATCGCGCGGATTTCAGTTACGCCAACCTCGAAGGAGTCAACTTAGAAAACGCCGATCTCTCGAAAGCCAACCTCCAAGGGGCAAATCTCCATCGGGCTAATTTAAAAGGGGCAATCTTACCGAAAATGTTCTCCCTTGTCCGTTGGGAGCATTCTGACAGCGATGGGATGAGTGATCCGAAACTACTCTAAAACGCCATCTATCGGCTAATCTGCCAAGGGCGCAAAACCTGCGCCCCTCCCGTAGACCCATTATTTTTGGTAATATTGGAATCATATTCTTTATAGCACATTATGGACTTGAGTTGCTGAACATCCTCCTTCACAATTTATAAAGCGTTACATTATTTTTGATAAAAAAGAAGTATAAAAAATTACATTCCAACAATCTCGAACCAGAAAAAAATCAGCGAAATCACTACAAACAACCCGGTTAAAACCAAACTCTGCCTATCACACTGCTGCAAACTCTTGTGAGACGTAACTTGCCCATATCCCCGTAACAACATCGCTTGATAAACCCGCTTGGAACGGTCATAACTCCGTACCAATAAACTCCCTGTTAAACCTGCTAATAAATTTAACTGACGACGACTGAAGCGGGTACTTTGAAACCCCCGTAACTGCATCGCTCGCTGCATCCTCACCCTAGTTTCTCCTAACTCCTCCAAATACCGATAGGCCAATAAGGCCATATCCACCAACTCTGAGGGAATGCCTAAAGAGCGCATGGCCTGTAAACTGGTGGGGAAGGGAGCAGTGCCAAATAAGACTAAACTCACGGTTAAAATACAGAGAAAGCGCGTCACAATTAAGATAACTGCTTCTCCTCCCTCCTGCATGATCTTTAACCCTCCCCACTCCCAAAGGGGGGTGTCTCCCGCAAAAAAGGGCAAAAAAATTACAATGACGACAATAAAAAAGCCGGGATAGCGTAAGCGACTGAGCCAAAAATTAAAGGGGAGTTCTGAGAGTCTATATAATATCCCTGTTACTACTACCATGAAGGGGAGAAGCGGCAAAGTTTCGACAAAGGAAAAGGCAAAGATTAAACTTAATAATCCGACCAATTTAGAACGTTGTTCCCATTGGTGGATGAGGGAGTTAAGATGGGCGTAGCGATCTAGGGCAAGTTTCAAGGATCAATTCTCAGTAAACAGTAATCAGTAATCAGTAAACAGTAATATGCTATCCGGTTAATACTATGTAAGTATTCAGGTTGACTAGGCCATCCCCCTCTTATCCCCCTTAAAAAGGGGGAAGCCAGAAGCCAGAGGAGGCTTCACTCTTTTCCCCCCTTTTCAAGGGGGGTTAGGGGGGATCATCTGAATGCTTACATTACTATTTTAAGCTCTAAGCGAGCTTACTACGAACTTATTAAGCCCTTTGGTTGATTACGAATGGCACGGTCTAGAATGGACAGGAGAGCCTATTTGTGCCTCGCTGATGTCAGTTTTTGGTTAAGGTTCGCTAACTTTGAGGACTTCGGGTTTGACTCGTTCTAAAAAGACAATGACCATTACTGTAAATGAACCTTCGATGAGGGCTTGAATACTGTACCCGATGAGAGACGCATAGATGGCGTTTCGTTCTAGATCGGCGTTTAATTCTGGGGGAATGGTGGTAATGGTGATGATGACAAAGGTGGCCGCTGAGAGCAATAATGCTCCACCTCCGGCTAAAAAGACGGAGATTTTCCGCCACAGGGGAGGGGTGCGTTTTCCCCGTTGACTCCACCAAAAGCCATAATAGGCTAATAGGGCGGGAATCCCCATCATGGCGGTATTTACGCCTAAGCTAGAGATGCCCCCATGGCCAAACATCACCGCTTGGAAAAATAAGCCGATGAGGATGGCCGGAAAGGCATAATAGCCTAGAATAATCCCCATTAAGCCGTTTAAGACTAAATGAATGCTAGAGGGGGGGATGGGGATATGGATGAGGGAGGCCACAAAAAAAGCGGCTGTGAGTAACGCTGCTTTGGGGATGTTGGCGGTGGGGTCCGAGTCTTGGCGAATTTGTCGGACTGAAAACCAGGTGGCCCCTCCTGTGATCGCATACCCTGCGATCGCAACTGTTGGAGGTAAAAAACCGTCGGGAATGTGCATTACTCACCTTTCTTGCGTAAAAAGAACAAGGCCGTCCCCACACAACCCCAAACGCCGACAACCGCCATCACCCCTTTCTGTAAGGGACTATAACCCGTCGTGTTGGTGGTAGCCTGGGTGATGGTAGCCGATTCGGAGGTTGAAGCCGTTTCTGCTTCCTGCTCTTCCAAGGGAATACTAATAATATCCCCATGGCCCGATTGCCGCACTTTTACCTCCCAATTTCCCCTTTGGTCAGGATCAGGGACAAAGGTAAAATTTCCCTGTTCGTCGGTGACTCCCTGCACCCAAGGAGTCGCCGGATCATCAGGAGAATACACCGTCACCTGGGCCTCTCCCATAGGGGTCCCACTGTCGTATTTGGCAGTAATTTGAATGGCCTCCGTTTGGCGATATTCAATATTACTCCCGTGGGCCACAGCTTCGCCCATTCCCGCTAACACGGGAACACAAGTTAATACACCTAAGAGTAAGTAACGCATAATCGCCTTCTATATACCAAATCGTGATTCAATTAAGAGGTCGTTCCCATTTCTCGACAATGACCTTCTCCCACATGGCCTAAACCCACAATGGCTTCTTGGAGTTTAGCGTAAGTTTCCGAGTCGAGTTCGGCCTCTAACGTAGCAAGATCGGTTTCTAAGGTGTCACCCTCGGCTAAGGCGGCCATAGGGTCAAACCCCACTGCACCTGTGTTAATCTCGTCATCGGCAGGAGCATCCCCATCTCCGAAAATATGGTCAAAGTGGAACGTGGCTTCCACTTCGGCGGAGTCTTCCCCTTGGACAATACCTTTCCGTTGGTCGCCGACAAACTCCCCACAGGTGTAGGTGAGGGGTTGGTCGAGGTTCAGGGTAAAATCAATGGTTTCTCCGTCTTTGCTGGCTTGGCCGACGAGTTTAATGGCACTCCCTGCTGCTTCACCACTGTCTGCGGGAACAACAGACCAAGCGAGGGCATTATACATCCCGGTTGGGGCTTTGGTTTCTGTGACGGCAATGGGAGCGGCGGTTTCGTCTCCTGCGGCCAAGTCAACGGTTTCTGTGTCTTCGACTAAGGCGACTTCTTCGACGCTTTTTAAGTCTGTTTCTTTATCGGGGTCGTAGGGGGGATCGGTCTGATAGGCGGTTACGTCGGCTAGGTTAGCATAGACGTGATCAAAGCTAATTTCCCAACCATCTTTGGTGACAAATCCTTGACGCACAAAGTCTTCCCCATTGGCAACGAGGGTTAATGTGCCTTCTGCGTCGGCGGTTTCGCTGCTTTCGGGGTTGGTGGTTTGTTCTGTGCCGGTTTCGGGGGAGTCTTCTGAGGTGACTTCGGTGTCACTGGGGGTTTGCGTACTGCACCCCAAGATTAATGCTGGCATAAAGATGCCAAGGAGGATGGGTTTAATCCTGGGTTTAATCCATTGTGTTGACATGAGCATTCTCGATAAAAAAGCAGATTGATTCGGCTTAGATGGTTGTTTGCTTTTAGTGTTGGGGGTTTTTGCTGGGAAAACAATCCCCCTAGTGGGCATATAATGGCAATTGTCAGATTATTTTCAGATTTGAGGGAGAGGACAGAGGGCTTGTCAAACGAAGGCAGAAGGAGGAGGGGTGTCACCTTAATACGCCTTGGGTTTCAACCCAAGGCTAAGAGCTTAAACCCGTTTTTAACGGGTTGCGAGACGAAGGAGTAGGGGCAATTCATGAATTGCCCCTACGGTCAGGGGTGAAAGAAGCTCGCAAGGAAGTTTACTACGAACAGATCAACAAGATCTGAAGACTTACTTACATGAGCAGAAAACCCCGTCTGCCTTCTGCCCTCTGCCTTCTGCCCTCTGCCTTCTGCCTCAAGAGCCCATAACCAACCACCAATAACCAAACCCCAATCATGAATAATCACTGACACAATTTATTGACAATTATTGAGCAAAATGTTCAGATCATAAAGAGTAACTCGTTACCCTCGAATTCTAGTCAGCACCTCTTCCTTGAAGGAAGAGGCTTCGTGCCTTCCTTCAAGTAGCTGACCAGTCTCTGTCCTTCATGGACTCCGTTTCCTAAGCCATCAAACCCTAAAATGCGTAGCTAGTTTTAGGCTCTTTGTCTGGTCATT
>NZ_JAQMSD010000208.1 GCF_028330525.1 Spirulina sp. CS-785/01 | reverse complement strand
GTGTAAATGCAGTAGCAGTCACCCCAGAAGGGCAGGTCATTTCTGGGTCAGGGGATAATACCCTGAAAGTGTGGGATATGCAGACGGGGAAAGAACTCCGCACCCTCAGAGGGCATAGTGACTGGGTATATGCAGTAGCAGTCACCCCAGAAGGGCAGGTCATTTCTGGGTCAGTAGATAATACCCTGAAAGTGTGGGATATGCAGACGGGGGAGGTTTTAACCACGTTTACCACCGATACTCCTATTTTATCTTGTGCGGTGTCTGGGGATGGGCGCACGGTGGTGGCGGGGGATACGTCTGGGCGGGTGTATTTTCTGCGCTTGGAAGGGGGGTGAGAAAGCGGGTTTCTAAGGTTCGTAGTCAGGGCTTTAGCCCTACAGCCACCCAGAAACCCAGCTTCTAAGGTTCGTAGTCAGGGCTTTAGCCCCTAATTATTCTTCCACTTGATAGCCTAATTCAGCGAGACGGAGGCGAGACTGTCGCCATTTGGGTTGTACTTTGACAAAGAGTTCTAAGTACACTTTTCCGGCGATCAGTTTTTGAATTTGTTGTCTGGCCGCACTCCCAATGGTTTTGAGCATTTGTCCCTGTTTGCCAATGATAATTCCTTTTTGGGATTTGCGCTCAATATGGATGGTGGCATACGTTTTTGTCAGTTTGGGGGTTTCTTCGACTCTTTCAATGGTGACAGCGACGGAGTGGGGGATTTCTTCGCGGGTGTGGAGGAGGATTTGTTCGCGGATGAGTTCCCCCATAATAAACCGTTCGGGTTGATCGGTGACTAAATCTGGGGGATAGTAGTAGGGGCCGGGTTCGAGATGTTGAATTAATTGGCTTTGTAGGGGGTGGAGTCCGGTTTCTTGGAGGGCGGAAAACTTGACAATTGGCCAATTTTGTGCAGCGAATAACTGGCGGTAACTGTTGTCTAGGGGTTGAGTATCTTCGGGTTGTTGATCACATTTATTCAAGCCTAGAATCACGGGAGTTTTGGTCTTTTGGAGGAGTTCGGCAATATAGCGATCGCCGCCTCCTGCTTCGGTTGCGCTATCCACCACAAACAATACCACATCAACGGATTCTATGGCCACTTTGGCATTGTGAACTAAAATTTTCCCCAGTTGGTGATGGGGTTTATGAATGCCAGGGGTGTCCACAAAAATAATCTGTGCGCTGTCGGTGGTGAGGATACCCTGTAAACGGTTGCGGGTGGTTTGGGCCACGGGAGAGGCAATGGCAATTTTCTGGCCCACCAACCCATTCATCAAGGTAGATTTTCCCACATTAGGCCGCCCAATAATCCCCACAAACCCCGATTTAAACCCCTCTGGGGGTTCAGGAATGGTCTGATGGGTGAGTAATGCGTCTTGTTCCATGGTGGATGTGTCCCCATATAGCCTAGAGTTTCAGGTTAACACCTTCATCGGTAATCGGTAATCGGTAATGGGTAATCGGTCTCCTAAGGCAGAGGGCAGATGTTGGAGAAAGGGTAAAGTTAGCTGAAAAAGGTGGCTAGACACTCATCATAATGTTAGTTTCAAGAGTCGCGGAGTCAAGGCCGATGGTTGATAACGGTTTAATTGGCTTCCACGACAGCCAACTGGTACTCGCTAAACTCCGTCTCTAACCCCGTTAAAATGCTCTTTAACAGGCGAGTTTCTCCAGGGAGTAGGGGAGGTTCACTACTGCTGACAAGGTAGCGATCGCGCTTTTCTAACACCTCTCCCGCTTGATTGAAAAATTGTACCTGCATTTTCACCAACCGTAACCCCACCTCCCCTGTATTGGTAATCTCCCAAATGGCCTGATGGGTGACAGTTTCAGTATAGTTGCGTTGGGTGTGGGTGCGTTCCTTGACCGCCAGATTAACCTCCTGGGGTTTATCTAACAACCAAACTAACTCAAGAGGTTGAGAGGACTCATAGGCGCGAGCCGCCGGGAATTGTTCTAGAATATTAAAATCAATCTCCACTTGCGCCAAAGTGGGCGGAACTGCTTTAATCAGACTGAAAGCATGGCGATCGGTGGGTCGTAAAGGTGCATGACTGCGCCGTAAAATCATCTGGGTTTCCTCGGCCATCATCTCCCCCTGATTATCCAAAAACCTCACTTTCGCCTCAATTTCCGCTAACTCCTCTTGACTCTCATTCACCAATATCCCCTGCATCTTATAAAAGGCCGCATCCGCATACACATTTAACCGAGACTGAGGCACTTCTAAAAGAAGATTCGCTTCTCGAAAGCGAATGGGAATCGCATCCTCATCCGTATCCGTCACCACCAACGAACTCGACTCCTTGAGACTTTCTGGAGAGGTTAGAGTGACAGGAGTGGGGGGTTGAGTGGAATAGAACATTTGGGAAAACAGCGCGTAACTTAACCCCATAATGGTGATCATTCCCCCGACTACTCCCCCCCAAGTCAAGATACGTCGTCTCCACGGCTTCGGGGCTGCATCAATTTGGTTTAATAGAGCTAAGGCCGCCGAATAATCCGCTTTTTGGTGTAAACAGTCTTTGGCCAACTGGGTGGCAGTTTCTTTATCTTGGGGGCGTTGTTGGGCCTGATACCGTCCATAATAGGCCGCCGCCAACCCATAGAGAACATCGGGAGAAAGGGGGAAAATCATCTGGGCCTGGGTTAATTCCGTAATGGCATCCTCCCATCGTTCATAGTCCAGATATCCTTGGCCACGGGTGAGAGACTTCCCCCCATACTGGCGAAGTGTTTCTAGTTCTGGGGGAGTTAGTCCTAATTCTAACGCAATGGCTTCTAAATCCGCTTGTTGTAGGGAAAGACGTGCATTGTGTCGCACGTCCCATAATTGTTGCAAATAGTTGTTGAGAATCTCGTCGTTGGGATTCATAAATGTTTGCTAGTGTGAGAAGGATTAAGAGATTTAACTTTAGTCCACCTCTGTTTTAGCCGAAATTTGAAAGCACACCATAAACGACAAAAGAATCCCCGTTCATCCTTTTCCCGTTGGGCGCAGACTTCCTCAGCAGACCAAAAATGGTCGTGAAATTCGTAGTAGCCCATGACTGTCACCCTAAAAAAAGTCTTCTGCTTCTATTGTCGCTAAGGAGTCAAGGGTTTCGCTATCAATTGTAAGAAAAAATTACTTTTTGAGGAGGATTTCCTCACCGATGACTAGATTTAACCGGAATCGACAGTCTGGGACGAAACCGCGCAACCAAGAACCGGATCACCCGTCTATACTAAGTAGAGAAGACGGAAACAATGTAAAAAAGGGATCAATGGGCAAATTTCAACAAGTCGTAAGTCGCCACTCTCGCCGTTATGGGGTACGGCGTTTTCTGCTGTCTGCTGTCTTGGGGTTAGGAATGACGTTGAGTTTAGGGACTGTCTCCTATGCCCAATTTCCGGATAATACTCCAGCCCCGTTAAAAACCACGTTACAAGGGTTGGAGAGGACTGCCAATGCGCATGATCTTGATGCCTTACAAGACTATTATGGGGCGGAGTTTAGTACGGGGGATAATGTGCCGCGGCCTCAGTATTTTGAGACGTTAGCGCAGTTGTGGGAGGACTATCCCAATCTGAATTATTACACGGAGTTGGAGTCTTGGCAGCAAACGGGCGATCGCCTGACTGCGGAAACTGTGACTTATATTACGGGGACACGGGAGGCCAATGGCCGGGAAATTCGGCTAAAATCAACGGTGCGATCGCGCCAAGTTTTGGCCAATAATCAAATTATCCGTCAAGAGATTCTCTCGGAACAAACGCAACTATTAATGGGAGACAACCCCCCCGAAGTCAGTGTGAACCTTCCTGACGCGGTACAACTGGGGGAAACGTTTAATTTTGATGTGATTGTCCAAGAACCCTTGGGGAATGATTTACTATTAGGGGGAGCGATTCAAGAAACGGTAAATGGCGATCGCTATTTAACCCCCAGTGATTTCGAGTTGGAACTCCTGCAAGCGGGAGGCATCTTTAAACAAGGTCGAGTTGAAGAAGACCCCAGCGATCGCTGGTTATCGGCAGTTTTAATCCGCGAGGATGGTATTCTCATTGTAACCCAACGCCTCCGCATCGAGGAATAAGCGCGATCTGGGTCGAGAAGATGAGAGTCTAGAAACCGGGTTTCTGTATAGAATAGGGGGATTTAGCCTAGAATGTACAAAGAAACCCGGTTTCTTAATTAACTATTTTTGAACCACAGAGAGGGGAGATGGGGGAGATGGGGAGTAACAACTGTTTATTGTTTATTGTTCCCAGTTCCGGAGTTCCCAGTTCCCTTTTTCACAAACAACCAACAACAAACCCTACTGTTTCTTACACAACAACACCCCAAACCATTGTTGTTCATTCGTCCACGCTTGCTGACAGACTAAATCTTGTTGCTGGAGATAGTTCTGTAATTCCGTTAAATTAAACTTGCGGGAAATCTCGGTGCGAATCCATTCCCCCTCGGTAAAGTTTACCGTAAAATCTAACGCCTCTAACCGAGCAGAATGGGATTTTTGACATTGGAGATACATCTCAATTTGTCCCTGCTCCTCATTATAAATCGCTTGATGGCGGAAAAACTCAGTATTCAAATTGCCCCCAAATCGCCAATTGAGATGATCTAAAATATTTAAATCAAAAGCTGCGGTTACACCTTGACTGTCATTATAAGCGGGTTCTAGCACATCTTTAGGCTTTTGTAAATCAACCCCTAATAAAAAATAATCTCCGGGTTGTAAGGCTTGGGTGACTTCTGCAAAAAAGCGATCGCACTCTTGTGGGGTAAAATTCCCTAGGGTACTCCCCAAAAAGAGAATCATACGGGTGGGTAAATGACTCGGTTGTAGAAAAGTTAACGCTTCCTCATAAGTCCCGACTAACCCCTTAACGTGCAGTAAATCATACTCTTGGAGCAGTTGTTTGGCACTCTCGACCAAAATTTCTGCACTGACATCCACAGGAATATAAGTGAAGTCTTGGCCTAACCCTGCATAAGCATCTAACAACAAACGGGTTTTCGTCGAACTCCCACTCCCCAACTCAATTAACTCACACAACCCGGTCATAGAGGCAATTTTAGACGCATATTGCCGCAAAATATTGGCCTCGGTGCGGGTGGGGTAATATTCCGGTAATTCACAAATTTGTTCAAATAGTTGAGACCCCTTTTCGTCGTAGAGATAGCGAGTAGGAAGGGTTTTAGGGGATTGACTTAATCCCTGTATCACATCTTGTCCCAACTCCGGAGAAACAACGGTATCGGTTTCATGGAGATAATGAATCTTTAACCCCGATTCGGTCGGATTTGCAGCCTGAGAGCTAACCATAATATTTGCGTCTTGTGTGAGTTTTGTGTATCCAATGCAACATAACTTAATCTGAGTCTCTCTGACAACTGAAACGGTATATAAAAATACAAAGATGGAGTAAATTGACCCATCAAGCTACATCTAGAGACAGCAGTGTAGCCCCAAAACTTCCAATCTGCCCAGACGGGCCTTTCAGAGGAGTCCACCCTTACTCATTGCATTTTGATACGAAAGTTCCCTTAACCCCCCACAATTCCCTAAAATAAAAGCTACGATCCCCAGATGGATCGGTGTTAATATCCTCTAGTTCTAACCTCCTGTTATACGTCACCTATGTCACAAACGGTTGCTGATTACATGACCTCTACCCCCTTCACGGTTACACCGAAAACCTTACTCAAGGAGGCGGTACGACTACTGTCTGAACACCATATTACAGGACTCCCTGTGGTGGATGATGATGGCACATTGGTGGGGGTGATCTCGGATTCGGATTTGATGTGGCAGGAAACTGGCCCCGATCGCCCCCCTTATATTATGTTTCTCGATAGTGTAATTTTCTTGCAAAATCCGGCTCGCTACGAAAAAGAGTTACATAAGGCATTAGGACAAACAGTGGGGGAAGTGATGACGGATCGACCCATTGCGGTTTCCCCCGATCGCCCCTTACCAGAGGCCGCTCGCCTTATGCACGAAAAAGGAGTGCGTCGCTTACCTGTAGTGGATGAAAATAAACAGGTGTTGGGCATTATTACCCACGGTGACATTATCCGGGCCATGGCGGCGAGTTAGCCTTTAGCTTGCTTGTTTTAATTCCCTTTAGCGAATTCAAAAATTTTTTATGACATTAGAATCTGTGCAAGCTCTGTTAAATTCTGAGGATTATGGCGATCGCTTGTCCGGAGTCAACCAACTCCGGGATGTGGACCCCCCAACAGCCTTAGAAATGATTAAACCGTTGATTACAGACTCCCAAGCACGAGTCCGCTATTCGGCGGTGAGTATTATGGACACAGTAGGCAATGCCAACCGTCAAGAAACGTTGGCATTATTGCGCGATCGCTTGCTAACAGATAGTGAAGTGGATGTGCGGGCCGCGGCTGCCGATGCCATTGCCGCTTTAAAATTCACAGAAGCCTTTGAAGACTTACGCACGGTTTACCACGAAACTGAAGAATGGTTACTTCAATTTAGTATTGTCGCCGCATTAGGGGAAATGGGCGACGAGCGAGGCTTTGAGTTATTACAAGAAGCCATCCAATCGGACAATAATTTATTACAAACAGCGGCCATTAGTTCCTTTGGGGAATTAGGCGATCCTCGCGCTATTCCCCTCCTCTTACCCTTCCTAGAGGATCAAGATTGGCAAATCCGCCATCGCCTCGCCCAGGCCCTTTCCCATCTGGGAGGAGAAGAAGCTCGCGCCTGCTTAGAAAAATTAGCCCAAGATGAACTCCCCCAGGTTGCAGAAGCGGCAAAGCGGGGGTTGGGTAATGGGCATTGGTGACAAGTTAAGGTGAGACATCCTATTGTCAAGAGAGATGGGGAAGATGGGGGAGATGGGGGAGATGGGGGAGAAAATTGAGGAATTGACGAAAAAAGTATTCTCAAATACTTTTTGGCCTCTGACCCCCCCCTCCTATTCCTTGAACTAACAACCTAACTACTCTCCAATTCTACCTCCCGGCCTGAGACAATAATAAATCCAACAGAATCGGGACGCAGGGATGGGGTTTTGATGGCTGCTGACAGGGCCGGAATTAAGGCTTTGAGTTGTTCAATTTCCTGGCCTAACTCCGTGTCAGAAGTCGCTCCGAGGTGGGTTTGTCGCTGTTGTAACTCCTTGAGACGAGCATCTAACCGTTGCTCGGTTTGTTGGGCCAACTGCTCACAATGACTCGTCAAGCGTTCCCGTAATAATACCTCTGACTGGATGCGGGCCTCTTGACATAACCCTTCCCATTCCTCAGCCTCCACAAATTGCTCAATCACCGGGAGTCGCTCTTTGGCTAAATTATAATCCCGACTAGAGGAATGTTTATGGCTATAAGGCCGTTGTAAAATTGCCAAAATGGCCCCTTGCGTCACAGGTTGCAACTGGCGGTCCACAAAAATGGTCTCTACGCGAGGAGAGAAACAGGACTCAATGAGGTGTTTTCCGTGGGGAATAAGCTCTGCAAACTGCTCCCATTCCAGAGTAACCCGATAATCAAACCGAAATCCCACCCACTCTGCTCCAGGGGCCGACTCCCATTGGGTATCGTGTCGCCAGAGGGCGAAGGCTTGACCGCGATCGTCCCAACGAAGATAATTTTCTAGGGTATCCATTAACCCATCTCCCAGCCGTAAGAGGTGCAGCTTAGGATGTTTATTGGCGGTGCGGCGGTTATACGTGCTTGGACGGTCGAGAAAGGGGGCAAAATGACGTTTTAGCTCATCTAAGGCCACTAAGGTGGGTTTGCGCCAATTTTTGCTGCGGTGGTAATGAACCGCCCCTTTAATATTAACATCCTCTTTGGCTTGGAACTGTAACGCCCCGCATAACCAGCCTTCGGTGGCTTTTTTGATGGTTTTATGGTCCGCATCAAAATCATCGAGGGTTTGAAAATACTGTTGGGCGGTTTCATTGTCTAAATCGAGCGTATCTAGGGCATCATAGGCTTGGAGTTTACGCTGTTCTTGGGTAAAGTCTTCTTTCAGTTGTGCTTTATGTTCTAACCAACCCTTTGCTCCTCCGGTAAACAGGAGTTGTTTTAAGTCTGCTTGTTTTGCTTCTAGATAAGACTGGAAGGGAGCGAGGGATTGATGAAAAATATCCCAACTGTCGTTGAGAAGCTGATACCATGCCTCTTGGCAACTTGCGTCACTTTCTGCTCCGGCTAATAACCAAGATTTTAAGTCAATTTTGCCGCCAATACAGTCAAAACACCGTAATCGTTGTTCTAATTGGATAGGGGAGTCGGGTAAGTCAAAATGCACGACTCCTTCGACAAATTGCCAGTTACGGCCTACCAGTTGGGAGGAGTCGGAGACGAGGAAGAAACATTGTGCTTCTTTCTGAAAGCGTTGTAGGTTATCCTCACGGGTTGCAGGGGTGTCGGGGTTGCAGTAACTGACGACGGTTTGTTTCCCGAAGATTTTGGCGAGACTGTCTTGGAGTTTTTGGGCGGTTTGGGTAAATTGGGTAAAGACGACCAGTTTCGGGAAGCGATCGCCGCTAAACGGTCGCTCAATCCGTCGCTGGATGCGGTCTTGTAGTTTCTTGCTATCGCTTTTGAACGATTGCAGATCGAGTAAGTCTGCAAGATGATAGAGGAGGAGAATTTTCAGCAATTCTAAGCGATCTTGTAAAAAGTCTTCCTCGTTCAATAAGTTGAGCAGGCCGTTTAATTGCTCGGTTTCCCCGTCAAAATGGGGGGTTTCGGTGAGGAGTTTTAAGGCTTCAGTTCCCCAAATTTGCTTTAAGTCTGGGGTTTTCTTCCCGTTTAACCGCACAGAAACCAGTTGTTTGAGGACTGCCAACCAAGTCCCACTCCCTCGGAAAAAGAGCCAGAAGATGTCCCCATAGGCTTCTTGGTGGTTTCCGGACTCACAAGCGGCGTTGCGCCATTGTTCTAGCTGCTCTTGTAAGGTATCGGAACGCTCATCTAAATCATACTCGGTTTGGGGGGTGAGTTCTCGGTCAAAGAGGATATCTTCTGCTGCTTTGCGGTTATTGCGCAACAGACGGGGGTGTAAGCGGTAGGTGTTCCGAATATGTTGGGTGAATAGGTTGGGGGTGTCGGTGAGTGCTACAACTCTAGCATCGTCGGGAAAGAGGGGTTTTAATTGGGTTTCGCTGGGGGCTTGTTCGCTTTCCCAGTTGAGGAGGAAGTCTCCTTGTTTTTGCCGTTGTTTCTGTTGCTGTTGCACCGTTGACTCGCTATTTAACGGATAGGTGCGTGGGTCCAGTAGGTGCAAGAGGGGGGTAATTTGTTGGGGGGTGGAGAGGGGGGAAAGGGAGGAGAGGAGTAACAAGCGATCGCATTGTACGGCAAACTGTTTATAGAGGCCAAACCGTTCCCGTTCTGTGGCTTGGGAGGAATAGGCAAGGGGGGCTAGTTCCTCGGCCTGATCGAAAATTACGAACTGATAAGACTCCCGTAATTTGCGCAAGTCCAAGTCTCGCAGGGTTAATAGACTCACCCGTTCCCCAAATTTAGAGAGATAAATTTTCTGCTCTAGTTCCTGTTGCCATTGTTGTTGCAAGGAGGGGGGAACAACAATTAAGGCTTTCCCTGCGGGGTTATCCAGTAAAAATTGGCGCAAAATGACCGCCGCTTCTACGGTTTTTCCTAGTCCAGGTTCATCGGCTAACCAGTAGCGTTGAATGGGATCACTCAACACTTGTCCCACGACTTCGACTTGATGGGGATAGAGTTCGATGTTGGCGGATAATAAACCCGTTAACCCGCGACTGGTGGCCTGTTGGGCTACCAAAGACTGGACAAACCGCGATCGCTGGTTATGAAAATAGGGGGTTTCTTGACCCTTCATGGCTAAAATGTCCATGGGGTCTTCAATGGGGAGGTTACAGCGCACAAAGATTTCCTGCTCGGAGGCTAAGACTGTGCCACCGTTGGGTAAGTCAATGCGATATTGTTCTTCGTCTGTATCCCATTCAAAGATTCGGCCCACGCGCCACACTTTTTCCCCTAACAAGCGCAAATAACAGCGCGTTTGTTCGGTGAGGGTGACTCGTCTCAGTTGGGAGATAGGGATTTCTTCTGTAAATTGTTGTCCAACGGAACAAAAATATTTAACTGTTGCCCGTTCATCTTGTGCGCTGACAATTTTACCAATGCCTAGATCGTTGTCGCGCGATCGCACCAATGCTCCAATACTCACGAATGTTCTTGTCTTACTCTGCTTTTTTATTTTATGGTTTGTTGGTTATTTGTTGTTGGTTGTTGCTTATTTGTTGTTTGTGAAAAAGGGAACTGGGAACGGGGAACAGTGGGTTCTTTGTTCTCCCCCATCTCCTCCATCTCCTCCATCTCCTCCATCTCCCCCATCTCCCCCATCTCCTCCATCTCCCAACTATCAACTATCATCTCCCCCATCTCCCGACACTCCCGACAGTCCCGACGCACGGTCTGCGAAGACCGTTCGCCATGCTTCCACTGTTCCCCGGCCAATTTCGACATCATCGGTACTGCCGTCAGGCCACAGAAGGCGAATGGTAATATTGCTAGAGGGTGCATTGACTAACGCTCGCGCTAAGTCTGGAGAAATGGGCCCCTCCTCATACCGATAGACTTGCTCATCTAGGGCAAATAATATCGCCTTTGGGGTCTTCTGATAGGTTTCTGTGCGATAAATGGGTTCTTCTTCGGGATAGGGGACATCCACCCATTCCCCATCTCGATAAACCCTGCGATCGCGCCATACTGTCCTGGTCCCAACAACGTGCTGCTCTGACCAATAATAGGTCATGCGAATCTCTTGCGCCGACCAACTGCTCACATAGGCGCGATTAGAGGCAAAATTCCGATCATAAACAATTAAACCATCAAAGGGATCATCCACCACCTCCGACCAACGCACATCGGAATCTCGCGTAATACTGGCCGGGGGAACGGCCATAGCGGGATGCAGTCCCATCACTGCACCGACTAACGTGGCCATAATGCCCCACTGTGTGAATTTGATCATTCTCCATTTGATCATAATGTTGTGTCCTCCTAGGATTTTTCGTTCTCAGAATAGAAGTTCTCAGAATAGAACACGAATAGATTCCCCTCAGAGTTCCCCAGTTCCTACCCTTGCGCGAACGGGGGGGATCACGTTATGATAAGAAGTTGCGTCGAAATTTAGACCAATCATGCCTAAACTCAAAACTAATCGCTCCGCAGCTAAACGGTTTAGAAAAACCGGAAGCGGGAAAATCCGTCGTCGCAAGGCGTACAAGAACCACCTACTCAATCATAAGAGTTCTGAACGGAAATATCGCCGCTTGTCTCAATTATCCCTAGTGGATAAGCGAGATGAGGAAAACGTCCGTCTGATGCTGCCTTATATGTAAAGTCGGCACAAGGCTACTCAGTCAAGGCTACTCAGTCAAGGCTACTCAGTCAAGGCCAAAACGCGCACTTGACTATTCTTAATTTCTCATACCAATAAATTTTACAGGTCAAACAATACTATGGCACGGGTAAAACGGGGTAACGTTGCGCGGAAACGCCGCAAAAAAATCTTAAAATTAGCCAAAGGGTTTCGAGGCTCTCATTCTAAACTCTTTCGGACTGCTAATCAGCAGGTAATGAAAGCGTTGCGGAGTGCATACCGCGATCGCCGCAAACGGAAACGGGATTTTCGCCGCCTTTGGATTGTGCGAATCAATGCGGCTGCGAGACAACACGGAATTAGCTACAGTCAACTCACTGGAAAGCTGAAAACTGCCAATATTGATCTTAACCGCAAAATGTTAGCCCAGTTAGCAGTTGCTGATCCTGACGCATTTGCCAAAGTGGTAGAAACCGCGAAGAAGTAAAACCAATAAATCAATGTTTGATGTTGTCCGGGGTGGGTTGTTCTTAGACAACTCACCCCGGTTGGTGAGAGGGTTAATCGTAAGGGTGAGAGTGTAGAGAAACCGGGTTTCTTTCACTAATCTGGGTGAAACAGCAAAAGCTAGGAGAGAAACCCGGTTTCTGAGTCGATCGTTGAGACTTTCTCAAACGTTCCCGCGGCTCTTTTGTTGAATTACCTTTTCTACCTCATCGGCAAAACGAGTATAATTTTCTACATAATAGATGATCGGGGCAGTGTCTAAAAAAGTTGTCGAAACTTTCGCTAACTCCTCATCTAAAGTTACTCGGATTTCCCCCAAACCTGCTCACGTTCTCCCCATTCATCTCGCATTAGATTGACCTATTTTTGAGCATCTTTTACCCCTAATCAATTAGGAGCAATTCCTATTTTAATTTAGATGACGAACAGCTTATGGAGTGTATTGCAAGTTTATCAGACTCCTACTTTCTCTCGGTGAACGGGGTCACTGGGGGTTGAGGAGAGTTGTTTTTTCGGAGGGGAGAAGCGGTGTTGTAAAAATAAATAGGCCGCAGGGGTGAAAAAGAGTGCCAAAATGGGAGAACCGCCGACCCCTCCGGCAATGGCAATGGCCAAAGGTCGCCAGAAACTGCCTCCACTGATTAATAAGGGGATAAAACCAACCATTGTGGTAATTGTGGTGGTTAAAACGTGACGAGTGGCTTTAACTACGACTTCAACCACTGCTTGACGTTCCCCGCGACTAGCCCCGATATCTTCATTAAAGGCCGATAACACGATAATTGAGCCGTTAATGGCAATTCCTACCAGTCCCATCGTACCAACAATAGCCATAAAACCTTGCAGTGAACCGAAGGCCCAAAGGGAAAATTGTGCCATTCCCACTGAACCCATGGCCACAAAAGCCACAATTCCTGCTTGTCGGAATGACCCCAAGGATAAGACTAAGGCCGTCAGCATGACTAATGCCAATAATGGCACGTAGAGCAGCAAATTCCCTACAGCTTGACTGCGTTCGGCCTGTTCTCCTCCGAATTCATAATGATAACCAGGGGGGAGTTCAAAGTTGCGTTCCTCTAGTTTTTGTTGGAATTGGGCTAATACTGTCGAGGGTAACACCCCGGCGGTAATAAAGGCTTGTACGGTATTGACGCGCTGCTCATTGCGACGGGAAATTTTCGCTAATTCCGATTCTAGGCGGAATTCCCCTAATGCTGAGGTGGGGCGGAATTCTCTGTCTCGGCTTTGGTTGGGACGGAGATCGAGGGAGGCGATCTTCTCTAGGTTAGCTCGGTCGGTGTTGGTTAAGCGCACGCGGACGGGTAAATTTTCTGTCGATTCTAAGATTGAACCGCCGACGACTCCCTCTAAGTAAGCGTCCAGTTGTTGTGCAATTTCGGTATTATTTAATCCGGCTTGCTGGGCTTGTTCTTCATCCACTTGTAAGCCTAATTTGGGCTGAATTTCGGTTAAATCATCCCGTACATGGGTGACGTGGGGGATTTCGGTGAGGAGAGAACGGACTTCCATGCCTAACCGTCGCAATTCTTGTAAGTTTGGCCCGTAAATTCGCATTTCCACGGGGGCCTCGTAGGGGGGGCCCTGTTGCAGTTGATGGACTAACATTCGCCCTTCGGGGAAGGCTTGGTCTAATTCCGCTTGCAAGTCGTGAATTAAGGCCTGTGCGCCTTTCGCGGTTTTTAATTGCACCATGGCTTGGGCGTACTGGGACTGATTTTGTCGTGAGCCGATGAAGTTATAGTAGAATTTGGGCGCACTTTCTCCGATAAACCAGTGAACGTCCTCGACATTGGGATGCTCTAAGATAATGTTACGGGCTTTGAGGACTTTTTCTTCGGTTTGCGCGATCGCAGTTTGAGCCGCAAATTCCGCTTCAATGTGAAACTGATCTCGGTCCACTAAGGGGAAAAACTGCTCTTTCAGGGTACTCCCAGTGATAAACCCCAGGAGAGGAATGAGCATGGTGAGGGCAATGGCCAGTAAGGGTTTCGCGGTCACTCCGCCCAAAACCCAACGATAAAGACGGCCCAATTGTGCTGAAGATATCCCCTCATTCCACCAAGCACCAGGTTTCAGGAGGAACTGTTGCACTCGTTGTCGCCATCCTAACGGTTGCCCCTGTTGTTCTAATTCTGCGGCCTTGGCTTCGCTATTGGCTAACATTCGCCCTGCTAACGCGGCAATGACGGTTAGGGAGAGGGCAAGGGAGGAGATTAGAGCCAGAATAACACTGAGGGCAATTGATCCCACAAATTCTCCTGCCCCCCCCGGTAAGAGATAAATGGGTAAAAAGGTTAAAACGGTGGTCAGGGTAGACGCGAAAAGTGGCACTTTTAAATAGTCCACCGTGTCAATGACTGCCCGGCCAGGCTTTTTCCCGTGGCGTAATTCCACCTGAATTTCATCCACCACCACCACAGCATTATCAATTAACAGTCCCAAGGCAATAATTAACCCCGTGACGGACATTTGGTGGATGGGAATATTAACCACCGTCATCCACCCAAACACCCCAAATACGGTCAGAGGCAGGGCTGTACCGACCACTAAAGCCGGTCGCCACCCCATCCCCACTAATGCCACCAAAACCACTAAAATCGCCCCAAAAACGAGATTAGAGAGTAGTGAACTAATTCGTTCTTCGACATAACCGCTTTGGTCGAAAATTACCTCTAACTCAACCCCTTGGGGGAGACGTTGGCGGAATTCGTCGAGGGTTTGCCGGATATCGGTGGCCCAATGGTCGATGCGTAAGCCTGATTTCATCATAACGCCAAGGGCGATCGCGGGTTTCCCACTGATTCGTGCTAAGTCGGTGGGTGGTTGCCGAATGCCCCGACTCACCTGAGCAATGTCGCTCAGGCGTGTAAATTGTCCTGTGCTACTCTGGATGGGAATACGGCGAATTTGCTCTAAGGTTTCTAACTCACTCTCTACCTCAATGGCTAAATTCTGCTCAGAACTGCGATACTGACCTGCTGAGACTTTAGCATCACTGAGGCGAATTTGTTGGGAGAGTTGCTGGGGGGAAAGTCCCACTGCAACTAATTCCGGTGCGTCCACTTCTACGCTGATTTCTTCATTGGGCGCACCAAAAAGTTCTACTTCTTCTGTCCCCTCAACTCCCCGCATGGCCACGGCTAAGTCTTCCCCGTAGCGACGCAGGAGGGCATAGTTGGGGTCATTGGGTAAGTTCCAGGTTAACCCGGTAATGACGGTGTAGGCTTTAACTTTGGCTTCTTCTAATTCTGGTTCTCCGGCCCCTTGGGGAAAGCGTTGGGCGGCATCGGAAATTTCGTCTCGCACTTTGGACCAGATGGGTTGGGTGTCTTCGATGCGGTCTACTAATTCGACAGAGATGGTGGAAAAGCCGACTCGTGAGGTGGATTTTAATATGTCAATGGTTTCTAGTTCCGAGAGTTCGGACTCTAGCACCTCTGTTACAAGGGCTTCCACTCGTTCGGCACTGGCCCCCGGAAAGGCGGTTTTGACGATGGCCGTCCGAGAGACGAGTTCGGGGTCTTCTTGTCGGGGGAGGGCTTGAAAGGAGGAGATTCCCCAAGCGAGTATCATTAAGATGGTGAGGATGAGTAGGCGGATGTTTCGATAGAAGGGGCGAACCATTTTCAGTTATCAGTTAACAGTAATCAGTAAGCAGTAATCAGTAATTCAGTAATCTGTAAATAGAGGGAGTTTAACTACTCCAGACACAGAGGACACAGAGGGATTTTTCTCTCTATCCCCCCATCAACGTTGCGAGGTGGCTACAACAGGCCGCACTTCCTGACTGGGGACTAGGCGATGGACTCCGGTGGCGACGAGTTGATCTCCGGGTTGGATTGTGCCTTGGACTAGGACGCGATCGCCCTGTTCATGGATAATTTCTACAGATTGTTGTTGCAGTTGGTACACTTCGGGGTTGTCTGGGGAGGGGGTTAGGACATAGCAGGTCCACAGGCCGCGGACTCCTTCGGTTAAGGCGGAGGTGGGCAACCAGTAGCCGGTTTGCTGGATACGTTCTTTGATTTCGATGCGGGCGGTTTGACCGGGGTTAATTTGGGTGAGGGCGGCTTGTTTGAGGTCTAAGACGACGGTTTGGGTGCGGGTTTCGGGGTCAACTTCGGGGAGGATGGAGGTGATGGTTGCGTTGTAGGTTTGTTCGCCCAGTTGGACGGTTTGGGTTTGTCCGACGCGCATGGTTTGGGCGGTGTTTGCAGGGATGCCCACTCGTACTTCTGGGGTGGCGTTTTCGACGAGGCGGACGACGGGTTGTCCGGCACTGACGACTGTTCCTTCATCTATTTGGCGGTGGGAGACAATGGCGGCAAAGGGGGCTTTGAGGGTGCTTTTGCTGAGGGTAACGTCTAAATCGGCGATGTTGGCGTTAATTTGTTGAATACGGGCTTTTTGGGCGGCGATCTGTTCTGGTCTTGTGCCGTTGCGGAGTTTGTCTAGGTTGCTCTGGGCTTGGGTTAAACGGGCTTTGAGGGCGTTTTCGCTGTAGGTGAATTCGTCGAGTTCTTCTTTGGAGATCGCGCCTTCATTGTAGAGGAATTCCCGGCGCGATCGCTGGGCTTTTTTTAATCTTAATTGCTCTTGGATGTTCTGCACTTCGGCTCTGGCGGCGGCGATGTCTTCTTGGCGAGGGCCGGCCTGGAGTTCGGCGAGTTGTGCCATGGCCCGGCTTTTTTCGGCGAGGAGTTGCTGCCGTTGGGTTTGCAAGTTTTGGGTGTCTAGTCGGGCTAGGGGTTGTCTGGCGGTGACGCGATCGCCTGATTCTACCAAGACGCTCACCAGTTGTCCACTTCGTTCAAATCCGATGTTACTACTCCGCAAGGCCGCCACTTCCCCGGTATAGGTGCGCGAAACCTCATACCCGGTGACGGGTTCGGCGGTTAGGGTTTCTACGGGTAAAATATTGGCTTTTGGGGTGCTTTCTTCGGGAGTAGGTGCGGTTAGTTGACTTACTGCAAACTGAGTTACGGGAATTGCTCCTAGGAGCAACAGTCCGGTTGTACTGCCGAGAATCACCATACGGCGGTGTTGTCGCCACCAGTTACGGAATTGACGGGTTTTGTTTTGGGGGAGGGAGGAGTGAAAAGCCATAGTTGAGAGTAATAAGGGGCAAAAATAACAGTGGACAAATCAGCGATTAAGGGGTGTTTTTTGGACGTACGTTTGATTGAATGGCGATGTAACCCATTGTTTCGGAACAGTTAAAAATGCTCTTAATGCTTATTTTCCCTAGTTTAGAGGGTGTTATTTGAGTTACACCGGAACAATGGACAATTTACACGGTCGTTTGATTTAATTTAAACGCACGTCTAAAATTTTGACAAGGGGAATCTAGGTGAAATTTAGCAGCGCGATCTGCGCTAATCCTGACTTTCCTACAGGTTGTCTCTCACGATAGTGTTAAGATAAAAATTCAAACGTTTGAATCAATTATGAGTACCACCACCAGTCCCACCCAACAGCAAATTCTCGATGTCGCGGTACAACTCTTTGCAGAGAAAGGGTTTACGGGAACGACGTTGCGGAATGTGGTGAATGGGGCTAAGGTGAATTTGGGGTCGGTTCACTACCATTTTGGCTCGAAGGAGGATTTATTTCGGGCAGTGGTGGCTAGCATTGCTGAACCTGTGGTAAAAGGGCAGTTAGAGGCGTTAAAACAGCTTGAGGGGACGGGTGAAGCGTTGACGGTGGAGGGGGTTTTACGGGCGTTTCTTGCACCCCCGTTACAATATGTGAATCAGGATCAGTCTCGCCTTGTTTGCGCTCAGTTTATGGGGCGGTGTCGGACTGAGCCTGATCCAATTCGTGCGATCGCGGCTGAGGAGTTCAGCGAGAGTCAGCAGACGTTTTTAGATGTCTTGCAGCGTGTGTTACCTGATCAAACCCGTTCTCAATTAAGCTGGAAACTAGATTTAGTCATTGCTGCGTTAATTCGCGTCCAGTTGGAAGCGGGGAAACCGAGTGCGTTGTTGCGGAGTAGTTCCCCGGAGGATGTGGAGCGTGCGATCGCGCAATTGGTACGCTTTTTAACCCCCGGAATGCAGCTATCAAAGTAAAATATAATGTATTCTATCTAAGCTGTTGTGCATTTAAATTGGTATGTGATAGGAGGGAACGGGGAGGTTGGGTTACGCTACGCTTCACCCAACCTACAATCAACTACCATCAACTGAAACAACGGTATATTGTCCTATCCCACCGTGACAGGGTTGGGCTAAAGCCCCCACTACGAACTTATGTACTGTACTTTTAATTGGCTCAAACTACTTACCTCACAAAAAAAATCGCACCAGTTCTCACCTGATGCGATCATTTAGACTGTTCTCGTCCCTCTCTACGGAGCAAGAGCATTACCCCGTAAGAGACTGCCAATGGTTTTGGCAGTAATTTTCATCTGGGTGAAAGGATTGGCCGGAACAACGGTTTTGTAAAGATAACTGTCAAAAGTTAACCGTTGTACATCCTCATCCGCGCACATTTCCACAAACGCTTCACGAGTGGCATCACTGCGGTAGAAGACCCGTTGCAACAGGTCTAACACCAAGTAGGTCATACCGTACTCTTTATCCCAACGTTTGATGTAGCGTTTCAGATCAGCTTCGGTGGGGATGCGTTGACCACTGTTGCTCGCTTCCACAATGGTTTCTGCACACATCCGCGCTGACTTAGCGGCGAAGTAAATCCCTTCTCCAGAGGATTTGGTGACTGTTCCCGCAGCATCACCGACCAGAGCAACCCGGCCACGCACCCGATGGGGACGGGGGTGTTCGGGGATGGGGTGAGCTTCCACTTTGATGATTTCTCCCCCTTCCAATTTATGAGCCGCCCGGGCCCGGATTCCCGCTTGGAGATGCTTGATTTTCGCTTTGTTGATCTTCATGGTTCCCGTTCCGACCGCAACATGGTCGTATTTGGGGAAGACCCAAGCGTAAAAGTCGGGAGAGACATCATCCCCCACGTACATTTCCGCGAGTTCTTCGTAATAGTCCATTTTGTCTTGGGGAAGACGGAAACGCTCTTGGAACGCGATCGCATAATTATAATCCCCAGCTTCAATAGCTTTGGCCACGCGAGAGTTCGCCCCATCCGCACCAATGACCAAATCAACTTTCAGGGTGTTCATCACCCCAGTTGCTCCCCCTTGGGAGTGGTCTGCGTAGTGGAGGGTATAGGGGTCATTATCCGAGGTCGGAATGTCGAGTTGATAAACAGTCCCGTTAATGAGATTAGCCCCTAAATCGGCTGCACGGTTACGCAAAAACCCGTCCAGCACTTCTCGACGGCACATCCCAATGTATTCATCATCTTTGAGCGTATGCCCGATATTAACCTCGATATTGGAGGGTGAGATCATTTTCATTTTCCGCACCCGACGATCTACGATTTCGGGGGGTAAATCGAACTCATCCACCATGCAGAGAGGAATTGCCCCACCACAAGGTTTGGCGTTGTCGAGCTTCCGTTCAAATAAATAAGTTTCAATTCCGGCTTTGGCGAGAGTTTCAGCCGCAGAAGACCCTGCAGGCCCCGATCCAACAACAGCAACCCTTAATACCAAGGCTTTTCTCCTATAATTTCTTAATTATTTACAGGTTTGAATGGTAGCACGGACTTTCGCTCTCAGAGGACAAAAGGCGTAATTTTGCTAAATTTTGCAACAGAGTGTAATAACTTTAGTAATATTTCGTTACATTTTGGGTTGGGTAATGGGTAATGGGTGACTGATTACTGATTACCGTGTAAATGCTGCAAATTATCCCCTGTGACTTGATACGCTGCGCCAAACCCGATGACGAAGCGGCCTTGTTGGGGGGTGAGCTTGACGAGGCGGAAGTCGGGTAAACTGCGGAAAATGTCGATAATTTCGCCGAATTTAGTGGTAAATTGCTCTGCGATCGCCTCCCATTCCTCAGTCTCTCGCTCCATCACCGTGGCCGTACAATCAAAAGAGAGACGACGACGGGCAAAGGGTTGCTCGGCCTGGGCCTCATCCTCAATGAATAAAACACTCACCTTCGGATTAATCGACAAATTTTGAGTATGGGCAGATAATCCACTGACGAAAATATAAAAATTTTTCCCCTCATCCTGCACAAAAGGAGCATAACTCCCATTGGGAGTCCCATGATCATCGGCGGTGCTCAAGACAAGACTCTGAAATTGCTCGGTGAAGGTGTTATAAAGGGCTTGGGCTTGTTCAAGTTTACTCATGCTCGATTAACAGACTGGTTTCGTTACGCTATTGTAGAAAACGTTTGTCATTACCACTACGAGCAAGTTTATGCGCTGTGCGATTTTAAGTCGAGCCGGACAAGTTTTAGCAAGGGGCTATTTAATCATCCATGGAGATGAAACGGGAGACTCTTATTTGGCCTTTCGTAGCGATCGCGGGAGAATCATTCAAGGTGGCAAAATTAGTCCCAGTGGCGACTTAACTGAAGCCAGTAAGGTCTTATTTAGACAACTGTTTGAAGCCTGGGGAATGACCGATTTAACCCTCACAGTGAGCGAAAAGGCACAACGGAAACTACCCCACACCCAAAGCTCTGAAATTGACATCGAGTTGATCTAAACCACAAACGACCACAGAGAGGCTTGTCTAGACGGCACAAGTAGCTCTCTGCTCTCTATAGTCAAAATTAGTTTTTTATGAAAGCAAGAAATCTCTAGGTTTTTTTATTCACCGTCTTTAGCCGCACAGGGGTCTTCTTTAGACGCACAAGGGTCTTTAGCCGCACAGGGGTCTTCTTTAGACGCACAGGGGTCTTTAGC
>NZ_JAQMSD010000207.1 GCF_028330525.1 Spirulina sp. CS-785/01 | reverse complement strand
CGGGTGGGGGTGGGGGTTAATTGATAGTCAGGGGGGAGATAACGTCTTGTTCCCGCAGAGACTCCTTCTTGACTTTCTTCAGAGATGGCAATGTTAAAGTCAATGAGACGGATGCCGTCTTTTGTCCAGAGGAGATTGGAGGGTTTGATATCTTGGTGATAGATGCTGTTTTGGTGGAGGTGATCGATCGCGCTTACCGTTTGTTGGGCAATTTTGAGGCTTTGTTCGATGGTAAATTTTTGCTTGGCCAGCAGGGTTGCGAGGTCTTCTCCTTCGATGTATTTAAAGGTGATAAAGGGTGTGCCGTCTTTTAATTCTCCAGCCCAAGAAACTGGGACGATGTAGGGATGGTGGGCAATTTGTTTGAGTGTCTGATATTCTTGTCGTAAGCGGTCATAGACGGAATACCGATCGCGCGTGACCAGTTTCAAGACTACGGTTTCTTTCCCCCACTCATCATCCACTTTATAGGCAACGGCGAAATTACCGGGTTTCCCTAGTCGATGTTGGATGGTGTAGCGACCATCAAGGCAGGTTTTGGGGGGAAGGTCGGTTAAATCATCGAGAGGGAGGTGGGGATTTACCTCTGGGGGGGGTTGGGGAGTACGGAGGGCGGACAGTTGTTGTAAGGCCGTCTCAGCATGGGTGAAACGGTGTTGGGGTTCAAACGCACAAAGGGTTTGCAACCATTCATCGAGGCCGGGAGGGAGGTCTGGGTTGAGGTGGGAGGGAGGTTGGGGAAATTGGGCGGCGCGATCGCAAATTTCCTCAGCATTGGCAAAAGCCTGTTTTCCGGTAAGAAGTTCATAGAAAATTAACCCGGCCGCAAAGAGATCGGAGGCAATACTGGCTTTTTGGGGATCACGATAACATTCGATGGCTTGATAGGCGGCATCTTCGTTGAGGTCTTCTATAATGTCATTGGCGATGGTGGTGGTGCGATCGCGGACTCGCGCATAATCAAACCCAGTAATTCGGATTTGCTGGTCTGCGTCGATGAGAAGGGTGTCTGGGGTGAGATGGCGATGGATGACCTGATTTTGGTGGATGTGGTCTAGGCCTGTTAAAATTTGCTCGATCCAGTCTAATTTTTGCGTGAGGGTGAGGTGATCTTGTTGAATGGACTGCCGGAGGGTATGACTGGCAATATCATCGGTGGCAATCACTACACAGTCTCCATCTTCGCCTTCTAAGAGATCACGAAGGGGTAAAATATGCTGATGGAGGGGCAGTTTGTACACTGTCTCAAACGCATTATGAATGAGTTTCTTTTCTTCTGCCCGGGCTGTGGCATCTTGGTAGATATCAATGGGATAGACCCGTAAACGGGTGGTGAGGTTTTTTAAGGAGAGGTGGTTAGCCCGATAATCAATATAGCGATCGCTTTCCCCTAGTTTCTCGCTGACTTGCCATTTCCCGTAACGGGGGAGGGGGTTTTTCGGCCTTGCTGTTCCCCGGATGACTTGTTCTACTGTCGAGAGATAAGGGCTAATATCTTGTAAACGATAATCGGGGATGAAGTCTGTACTTTGAAAATACTGGAGTCCTTGGCGATCGCAAGGAATAACCACCTCGTCATCTTTGCCACTAGGGTCAATTAATTCTACATCATCGGACATTAACAAAACCGCCGGTTGAATGTGGACTTTGCCTAACTGAGAGTTCGTGTAATTACTATTACGAATGAGGCTATTTAACACTCTACAATGTTGTCTGAGTTTGGCTACGGGGGAATAATAGGGTTGGCGATTTTCAGGATACCACTTCGAGCCAAATACCTCGATTGTCCCATGTATGCCTTTAATATCTACCACAAAGACGCATTGGGGGGCAATGATAACGAGATCGATTTCTGAGATAATCTGATTCCCTCGTAATTCGAGATTGTGAAAAATGGTGTAAGTATTGGGAAGATGACCGCGTAAATAGGCGATCGCATCTCGTTCTACCTCATTCACAGGCGGACCCATTCTAATAATTCTTGCCATTTACGCCTCCGGATTATGGTCTAAATAGTTTCCTAATTTTTTGTAAACTTTTTGACGCTGTAAGCGCGGAAGTTTTTTAAAGGAGGTAATAATTTGGTTTTCTAGGTGTTTTTCTTGTTCATCTTTACAGTATTTTTTGATATGGGTTAAAGAGTTTCGGTGCGTCTCAGACAGAAACTCTAAATATTGCGGTTTTTCTCGCTCCAACTGCTCTAAAATATCATGGGCTGACTCTAATTTATTACGCTCAGAAATGGCCGGGGGGGTGACTTCGCAAGCGACTCGTTTTCCTAAGTCTTTTACCCACTGTTTCGCCGCTTCTTGTTTTTTGAGATATAAGGCATTACGTTGATTTTCTACTGTTGTCACCAGAGTCTCATATTGGTATTGTAAAGCGGGGCTTAACTCCTGTTTTTCCTGCCAATGGTTTAATTGATTTAAGAGGTTTTGATAGTCTGAAATGGTCTGTTGGGGAAGGGCAGTAAATTGGAATAATTCCACCAATAAACCTAAGTCAGATTTAATCGTATTATAGCGATTTTCTGCGGTTGTGCTATTAGCATAAAAATGAAATTTCTGCAAGAAAAATTCATAATTTTTTCGGGCTTCTGTGAGGTGATTAGTTGAGGTGACAAATTCCTCAAATCGGGCTAATTCATCATAATATTTTTGGATTTTCTTTTGGAGTTGTGTCAAAACTTGCTGAATTTCTGCTTCAACAGGTTGGAGGAAATGAAGTTGAGTTTTTAAAGTATTAATCTCCTCTATCCCTACTTTACAGGCTGCAATAGTATGATAATGAGATGACTGAATTGAGCGAATTTGCTGCATTATTTGAGCATCTTTTTTTTCCTTTTGCCTCGTAACTTGTTGTTGTTCTAATTGCTGGTATTGGATGTCCAAATTTTGCAGAGCCTTGTGCAAAATATCTCGACTCTCGGCAAATTCTTCATAATTTTGGAGCAGTTCAATACTATTGGTCAGTTTTTGCTTAAACACTTCATAATCGTCTAAACGAGTTAAAGAACGTTGTCCTAACTGGGCAAATTTCTCCGCCATCACGGTGCGGCCTTGGGTTTTGAGTTTGTCCAGTTCGTCTAATTTAGGGGCATATTGTTGGGCAAGTGTTGGGGTTTCGGTAATGGATAACTGACTTTGCACTAATTCTTGATAGACTTGGAAAGATTCTTTCAGTCTGGCAAAGGGTAAATCTCGGATGCGTTGCAGTTTTTGTTGGATGCTGGCCAGTTCCCCTCGAATTGATTTTTCGGTATTATCTTGTTGTTCAACTTTGAGCAATTCTTGCTCAAGGTGGTGTTGGAGGGTTTTGATCCGTTGCTGACTGTCTGCTTCAGTGAAATAACGCTCTTTATGGGTAATTTCTTTAATTAAATCGAGGATTTGATTTTTGGAGGTGACAGAGGCCGCCTGTTCTTCCCAAGTGGCCAACATTTGACAGAGTTCTTCATAACGGCGGGTTAGGTCTTGTAGGATGTTCTCAATGTCGCTTTTGGCCGAGTCAGGCAGCGATCGCGCCCTAGCTTCTATGTCTGTCCGGGTTTGCGTGTAATCCCCTTGCGTGGCGTGTTCGTCTAGATTGCGGTAGAGTGACTGAATCTGGCCTTTGACTTGGCTGCGATCAGCCACTTGCAGCGCGTTGTTAAGCTGTTCGATGAGATGGGGAGGACAGGGAGAAAGTTGCCCCAGTTGCTTAATTTTCGCCTCCGTTTCTTGTTTATAGGTGGTGCAGTCGTTGGGAGTGGCGAGGGTTTCGGCTTTTTGTGCGTGGGTGCTGATACAGTCAGCAAGACGGGTTCGCAGGGTTTCTAAGGCTTTATCGTGGCGATCGCGCTGTTGGTGAGTAGGAGTCACCGTCAGGACATCCGACCGTAAATTCAGTGTCGGCGGGGGTTGTAACAGTTTGGTATAAAGAGGTAACAAGCTGTCTAAGGCCACCACCGGAGGTAATTTTTCTGTCTCGTCCACAGGCTTAAACCAAGACTGCACCGGTTTCATCTTCTCTTTCACCTGTTTTTCCGTCTCCTTCACCTCCTTGACATCCGTGGGATCGGGTTCATTGGAATTTAAAAAGGTCTGCGCTTTCCCTAAATACTCTTGGGCTTGATCATAATTTATGGGAGAGGAAGGCAATTCTGGGGGAGCGAGGCGTTGTTGGCGAATCAGTTTGGCTTGAGGATGTTTCACCCACTGATGAACAAAATCTCTGGGTTTTTGCCAAATGCTTTCTACACTCGCCCATTCTCTAAGAGATTGAGTGTACAGTGGCACTGACTTGTTTTTTTTGGGAATGCCAACCGGCCCATATAGCATAATTTCTTTGCGATGATAGGCCATCCAAGCAGTTAACAGTACGACAAACAGATATTCGCTACACCCAAAGGGAGGGGCTGAGAGAGTCTCCCAGAGTGCCTGCAAACGGATAGTCTTTTTAGACTCTCCCTGTAAGTCGGTTAACTCCGAGATTTTCTCCCAAGCAACCCGCACATTCTCATCCGTAGGGACTTGTAACAGATATTTTTGAGAGGTGGGCTTGAGTAAATCCCAACGACGGGTGAAAATTTGGTCAATAACAGTTTTATAGGACTTTTCAGAAAAAGGGGTTGAAAGATAGCCTTGCTTGAGAAACTCGATCGCCAGATAACGGACAATTTTCGTCCCCGTTGGGTGATTGGAGCGCATTTTGTCCTGAGACTCGATGGATAAAACCCCCGGATACCGTTTCTCTAGTAAGGCACTGACAACAGATTGGGGGTCGTTAGGGTTAGAAGCGTTGACCATGCTGTGATAGGTGCAATTGGCGAACAAATCCCCCAATTGTTTATCGAGTTGTTCTTCCCAACGTTGTTTGAGTTGGGTATAGGCAGCACCATAGAGGCGTTTTTCGGCGGAGTCCCGTTGGTTGAGGATGTCTAGTTTTAACAGTAAACTGGCTAAGTCTCCGGTTGCATCGGCGGGAATGGCAATGGCGATCTGGTCTTGAATGCTTGATGAGTTGAGGTGCTGGTCAAGGGTGCGCCGTAATTCCTGTAGGTCTTCTTGGTTTTCGGCTAAGGCATAGGCAACAATTCCCCGTTCTGGAGTTGACCCCGCTAGGTCTTTTTTCTTTAAGGTTTGTAAGAGGTTGCTAATGGTATAAACTTTGTTTTCAAATTGCCAATCGGCTTCAATTTGTTGATAGGTTCTTACAAAGTCTTTGGCGGCAATGACTTTATTTTGTAAGTATTTATGAATGTTTTGGTTACAATGGACAATAAAGTTTGGGAAGGGATCATAATTCGGATTTTTGCGATAGCGTTCTTTAACTTCTTCTTCAATTTCTTCTTGGATACGACCGGGATTAATACCTTCAAAAAATTGATAGATTCGGGTTTCAGGTCGGTAATAAATAACCTCTCTTTTTTGTTCTAAAATTCTTAGGGCTGCTTTGATTTTTGAAGATTTTAAACCCGTTAAAGTTTTGATAATATCTTCATGGGGTTCTCGGTCGGTCTTAGCAATTTTATCTCCGGTAGCGTAGTAGAGAAAGAGGGCTTTTAAAACCGGCACTTCATCCGGGTTTTCAGAATTAACTGCTAGGTTGTAGGCTTTGCGATAGGCTTCATAGACGGAGGCATTAGAGAAGTTATCCACGAAGCTATCAACGAGATCAATGGGATAAATATAGTTGAGTTTTCCCGCTTCTTCAATGGGATGTTGTTCGATGAATTTTTTGGTGTAACCCTTGATGAATTGAATGGCGGTTCGGTCTTGGGTAAATTCGAGATTACAGAGTAAATAAGCCGTTAAGGGATGGAGAGGAAAAACGCCTTTTCCTAGGTGGCGATAAAACTTCTCGAATTTCCACCCTTTTTGCTCTTTATAAAGTTTAACCCGCTTCTCGTAAGCGGTGCGGGCTTCTTCGCGGAGGGTGTTTTGCCATTTTTTATAAAAGTTCTGCCAAATCTGCGTTGTTTCGTCTTCCTCTTGGACTAGGAGGTTATCGACGACTAACTCTAGGCTAGAAATGGGGTTGTAGGTGCTATCTTGGGGGGCGAAACGACTGGCCACTTTTTTGTAATTTTCCGTGACATGGGCTGAAATGCCGACGGCTTTTAAAGGAGGGATTTGAGTTAAACTCAGGAGGGTGATTTTGCCCTTGTAGCGTTCGCAAATGTTGGTAATGTGTTGAGGGGCCTTGTGTCCGGCGGCCATTTGATCCGTTGCCCAAGAGGTAAGATAGTAGTTTAACTCGTCAAAAAGGATAAGAATGCCCTGAAATCGTTGGTTTTCCCCTTGACAGAGATTTTCGATTAGGTCTTTGAGAATGACATCAATCTCAATTTCGCTGGTAAAATCGGGGGTGACTTCCGTGAGGTGGCGGACGAGTTCTTTCACTCGCGGAATGACTTGTAGGTTACGATCGCGCAATAATTGAATCAAAGACCGCAAGTCCCCATCCGGGTTGCCAATACTCTCTAAATAGGAGTCTGCGGCCACTCGCTGCTGTTCCCCTAAATTTTCCAAATACCGCAGGGGTTCATAACACAGATGTTGGGCCAAGGTGTCCTCCACTCCCTCCGCTTCTAGGGCATTCAAGAGGACTTCTAGGAACTGTTTACGGAGATCACCCGCCTTATCCCCACTTAGACATAACACCAAATGAGGCCGCTGTTGATTGCGTTTATACGCCTTAAAGCGTTCCGCCACTGCCTTAGATGTCCCCGCAGCTACCTCAATTTGCTGGAGAATTCCCTGTACTTCTTGACTCTCTAAGGCGTTTTGAAAGAAATTGGCCACCACGACAGCAAAGTGAGATTTGCCCTTACCGTAATCTTGGATAATTAGGTGAATATTGGCATTATTCCGGCTTTCGTAACTGCATCGCACAGCGTCGAGAATGCCAACCGTAGAATGTTCCGGCTTTTGTTCGTCGTAGTTAAAAATAAACCCTTTAATATGTCCAATTAGTAGAAAAACCTTGTTTTTCTGCTAAATTTATTAAAGGTTGCATTGTAATTTGATAAGCATTTCTAAGTTTTTGATAATCAAGTAAGCCATCAAGATCAATGTTTAAGTCATTTAAATAAGAATCAACTTGATTTAAAAATTTGCGCCGACTAAATTCTTGATAATACGTTGTTAAGCCAATATATTGGAGATGTACAAATTTCTCAAAATATTGATCAGAAGGTAAATTATTAGATTTAGAGGAATTTATCTCTTTACGCACTGGGATTAAATTCCATAATTGATCGTGGGCTACAAATGACCACGGGATATAATGATCAAGAGAAATATTTTTTATATCTAATTCTTCTCCAGAATAAATACATAAAGTTTTTGATTGTTTCTGTAATACTGTTTTCCAGTATTGCGTTTGTTGCTGTAATGCACCTCGTCTTTGAGGTATAAAAATTTTATTAACTAAATTAGGAATATTAGGATTTTTATTTTGCATATAATTGAGCCATTCCCATGAAGCCCAACCTCTAACAATTGCATAATTATCTTTTAAGTATTTAGCCCAATCAGAATTAATTTGAAGGACATTACACTGATTATACTGAACTGAATTAAAACAATATAATGGCCTCCTGTCTTTAAAATATTTTCGTGCAATTAGAGGCATAGCAATATCAAGTTTATTACCTTTTCCTCTATCTACATTTTCGATCTTTAATTCTTGCTCTAGGAATGGACAAAGTAATCTATAAGGAACGTATCTAGTTAAAAACTTTACAATATCATCTAAAGATTGTTTCTCAATTGTATTCCTTAAAAGCTTTTTATCTGTATCGGTAAATTTTAAAACTGGCTCACTCAATTCTAAGTTTAATGAGTCTAACTTCTCAGTCAATTTATCCTGTGTCCCAAAAGAAAGTTTAAAATAATTGTGAGGATACCAAGCATTAGCAATCATTTCTACAACAATCTGTTGAAAGCTAATTGACAAATTGATATCAAAATCATTTCTTTTGAGAATATCAATAAGGAAAAAAAAGAAAAGATATTTGTAAGAATTTGTGGTATCTGCAAACAATCTAGAAAGTGCCGAAACATCGACAATTTCTGAACTAGGTAACGCTGAAAAATTAAATGAGCTTGAACTATTATTCATAAATTTTTCTTAGATCGATAGTTTTTACAAAAGTCTCATGAAACCCCAATTGTAATTTAGGCATCGTCCCAACTCTCTCCCGTACTATCCCCGAAGAGGCGATTAATGAGCTTATCTGGTTGGCTGAGAAACTCCCCTAAACTCGCTTGAATATTCTCCCGACATTGCTGTTGGACCGTTGCTCTTTTTTCCTCTTGTTTGGCGTTAACCGCTTCTGTAATTTCGGTATCCAGTTTTCCGGCCCCTTGTAACTTCGCCTGTAACACCTGCACCTCCTGTTTAAAATCAGCAGACTCTAACGCCTTCTGTTGGGCCGCTTCAATGTAATTTTTACGCAGAGTGAGCAGATGGCCAATTAAATTAGGCAGAACCTCCCGATATCGTTGGGCAATAGCAAGATCAGAGGCTTGCTCTAACTGCTCTTGTACAGTGCGATAAGTATGCTTACAATGCACCATCTCCAACACCGCATAGCGGAAAAAGACCCATTGCTTCTCATTCAACTCTGCAACACTCTGCATCAACAGTCCCCGCAACCCCAACGCCTTCCGGTTAAAAACATTAGCCCGCGACTCTTTCACCAGTCCCGTATAACTGCGATGTTCTTTAGCAGAACTAGACGAAAAATAAGCATTGAGCGCATCAATAAACAAATTGGCCACAAACTGCACCATCCCTAACCGTTGTTCATAGGGCGTTTCATCATAAACCATCAGTTCCACCACCGAATGCACCGCCATAAGATAACCCAGTTGGAAGGCTTGGGTCGAAACCGTATCATAGACGCTGTTGGCTTGGTGGAGGAGTTTAGACCAGTCTTCGTGATTGTCGGGATTCTCAAAAAATCGCTCTGGGTCAATATAAAATAAACGGGCCGCCCGACTTTTTTTCAGGTCTTCTCGGTGTCTGTGCCATGCGGACTCAATGCCTTTCGCATCCTTGAGTTGATTATTGGTATAATCACTAATCGCTGTTCCTTCCTCTTGGGCGGCTTTTTTCCGTTTTTTCAACCGTTCTAAATGAGACTCAAACACCGTCCGCACCCCACTCCCCTCAAATAAGAGGCTAAAACATTTTTGTTGGGTGGGGTTGGCCATCATGTCCGGGTCTTGTAAACGGGTGCGTAATGCCCGCATTTCCGCGTTGTGGACGGCAAAGGGGCGGAAACGGTCAAAGAGGGGAAAAAGAACTGCATCGGTCATCTGTGCCAAGAGATGCACCGCGTCTTGGATGTCTTGGGGAGAGTGGGTTTTTCCTGAGCGACGGGCTAAACTGGGCCAGTCCTCTAAGGCAGTTCCCCGCAGCAGTGTCACCGGACGTTTGGAGTTTTGAATGCGGCGGCCATCGGTGATATCTCCCCCTTTTTCTCGATTAAATTCAAAGGCATCTCGCACCCCAAAAACGGCAGCACAGTGCATTTTGTGGAGGGCGACGGCGGAGGTATATTCCAGTTGGCCGACAACGACTTCTTGTTTACTGGCATCATTATCCCCAAAAGCAAAGGAATAAATGCGAGCTAGGGAGGCTTTATCTTCCCCCCGGTCTTTCAGTTTGGAGAGGGTTTCCCGCATCATGCGGGCGGCCAAGTCTTCATCATCGAGTAAGAGTTCTCTGGACTGGCTGACCGATTTTGCACTCTTATTCACCACTAGGAAAATTTCCCGACAGACACTTTTTAAATCAATGCCTTGGTCTTGGACGGTTTGATTGGTTTCGTGTAAATCGGGGAAAAATACTACACAAATGGGCAGTTCGATATGTTTAATTTGGTCTTCTTGGAGTTTTAAATGTTGATAAAAGGTGGCGTAACGATTGCCTTTCCACGTTTGATTGATTTGTCTATGTAGGGCTAAAATTGCCATTGCTCGGTGTTGACCATCAACAATCATAAAGGCGGCTTGGTGACGGTTATATTTAATCACACCCAAGGGGCTAACTTCACCCTCAACAATAGCTTTTTCAAACTCGAATAAATTGCCAAAATTAAGTTTAGTTTTTCCTTCTTGTGTGGGGGTGGGATAATAGGGCTGAATGCCAGTTTTTTCGTGTTTTTTGGGAACTAGAACCGCTAAAATAGGCGGAAAAAAGCGGGCTGAGTCTCCCGATTCTCCTAACAAATAGGGGATTAAGTCATGGGCAACCCGTGAGTCGTCTAAGTCCCGTTGGAGGAGTTCATCAAAGGTGAGTTCTTCTACGTTAAAAACTTCTCGCCACGGAATCATTTGCGAAGCAAAAGTATTCTCCCAATTTCCGGCTGACCCCGGTTTCATTTTTGTTAAGAGAAATTGGGCGCGAATTTTATTCTCTTTACTGCCAATGGAAAATTCTCCATACGTTCCATAAATCGGGTCTTTTTGTACACCAAAACTAAATGACATGGTTTTTTTGGCAGGTAATGGGTAATTATTAATGATTAATTATTCAAAGGTGACAAATTAAACAAGGGAGGTCTTCGTCTTCTTCGTCTAAAACATCCGCTAGGGCTTCCGATAGGGGTTTGTTGGGTTGCTTGCTTTGTTCTCTGGCCATGGCTTTCTCATGGTTGGCGATAATTTCCTCTTTTCGGGCTAAATAATTCGGTTTAGGTTTCTCCCTGAGTCCAGGTGTAAGTCCGTCCGTCTGCGTGTTCTTGTTCGTAGGCCACCGCTTTGGCGAACAAGTCTGGGTGTTCTTCGGCCAGTTTCACCCATTCATACTTGCGTTGAAAAAAGCAAAAATAACAACCGGAACGACTCCGCCAGCGATAATAGTCGGGATAACCAATGCCGCTATCTTCGAGGAGTCGGACAATATCGGCTTTCACTAAACCCCGGTCTCGGAAGGGATAGACGGGTTTGATATTGGGTTTTGTCGAAATATAGCCATCGCGGTTTTCATCGGCCCGGATGGCGACGTAACTAATGGCTTCATCGTCTCCAACAAACGCCTCAAGGGGTTTAATTTTCATTTGTCGAGTACACCAGCGACTTTGAGGGGAGGGGAGATAACCGCCATATAAAGCCAGCCAGTGATCAAAACCTTGATTCGCGCTTAAATAGTGAATTTTAATCCCTAACCGCGCTTGGATGCGTTCCAAAAACTCGTAGGTTTCTGGGAGTTCTTTGTGTGTATCACAAAAAAAATACTCCATCTGAGGAATTTCTTGATGGAGAAGTACCGCCAAGGCGGCGGAGTCCTTTCCCCCGGAAATGCCTAAAATATGCCGCACGTTTGTCTGACAAGCCATGACTATCACTTGTGTGAGTCCTTTTCTATTCAATCGGAAGAAGTTACATCAACACAAGGACATAAATCACAAGGATGGCGTGATCTAGGGGACAATGACGATCTTGCCCCCTTGGAGAGATTAAAACAAGAAATAACGTTGGGCCATGGGTAAAACTGTGGCGGGTTCACAGGTTAAAAGTTCCCCATTGGCGCGAACTTCGTAGGTTTCGGGATCAACTTCAATTTCCGGCAGCAAGTCATTTAACATCATGTCCTGTTTCCGAAGATTGCGAGTATTGGAAACCGCGACGCTCATTTTCTGGAGGCCGAGTTTCATGGGGACTCCGGTATTCATAGCTGCTTTGGAGAGAAAGGTGATGGAGAGGGGGGCAACGGCCCCGCCAAAGGCCCCAAACATGGGCCGCATCTGGATGGGTTGGGGGGTGGGAATGCTGGCGTTAGCGTCCCCCATCTGGGCCCAGGCAATGGCCCCACCTTTGATGACGATTTCCGGTTTCACGCCAAAAAAGGCAGGTTTCCAGAGGCACAAGTCCGCCAACTTCCCTTCTTCTACGGACCCCACATGATCGGCCATACCGTGGGCGATCGCAGGATTAATAGTATATTTAGCAATATACCGTTTCGCCCGTAAATTATCATTGCGATCGGAGTCCTCCGGCAAGGGGCCAAACTGGGTTTTCATCTTGTGGGCCGTCTGCCAAGTCCGCAAGATCACTTCCCCTACCCGGCCCATGGCCTGGGAGTCTGAGGCAATCATACTAAACGCCCCCCGGTCATGTAAGATATCTTCGGCTGCAATGGTTTCCCGCCGAATGCGCGACTCGGCAAAGGCCACATCTTCGGGGATATTCTTATCTAAATGGTGGCACACCATCAGCATATCCAGATGTTCTTCGAGGGTGTTGGTGGTATAGGGCCGGGTGGGGTTGGTGGAGGAGGGCAAAACATTGGCCTGGCCACAAACCTTAATAATATCCGGCGCGTGACCTCCGCCGGCCCCTTCGGTGTGGTAGGTGTGAATGGTGCGGTCTTTAAAGGCGGCAATGGTATCCTCAACAAAGCCGGCCTCGTTGAGGGTATCTGTATGGATAGCCACCTGAATATCCGCTTCTTCTGCCACACTGAGACAGGTATCAATGGCCGCTGGAGTGGTCCCCCAGTCTTCATGGAGTTTTAACCCTATGGCCCCGGCCACCACTTGTTCGGCGAGTCCTTCCGGTTGACTGCTGTTTCCCTTGCCTAAAAAGCCGAAATTGAGGGGAAATGCCTCCACTGCTTGCAGCATCCGGGCAATATTCCAGGCCCCAGGGGTGCAGGTGGTGGCATTGGTCCCGGTGGTGGGGCCGGTCCCTCCCCCTAACATGGTGGTGACTCCCGAAGCAATGGCGGTTTCTATTTGTTGGGGGCAGATGAAGTGAATATGGGCATCTATTCCCCCGGCAGTGAGGATCATGCCTTCCCCGGCAATGGCTTCGGTGGCGGGGCCGATAATGATATCTACGTTGTTTTGTATGTAGGGATTGCCCGCTTTGCCAATTTGCTGAATTTTGCCGTCTTTGATGCCAATATCGGCTTTGACGATGCCCCACCAGTCGAGTATAAGGGCGTTGGTGATCACCACATCCACGGCCCCTTTTGCCCGGATAATGGGGGATTGTCCCATCCCATCCCGAATCACTTTACCGCCGCCAAATTTCACTTCATCTCCGTAGTTGGTGAAGTCCTGCTCGACTTCTATAATGAGATCAGTATCGGCTAATCGGATGCGATCGCCCGTTGTCGGCCCATAGGTCTCAGCATAGGCCCGTCGGTCCATTCGATAACTCATAACATCTCCTTACTGGTTTGGAGCAATTTTAAGGGGTAATGGGGGATGGGCATTGCTGACCAGTTAAGATAACCTGTCTTTTGTCAAAAAAACCTAAAACCCTAAATCCGCCTTCGCTGCTTCGGCGGCCAGTAATAACTGCTCATCAGACTGTTCTCGCCAGTCCACGGCCCCCACTTCGCTGTAAAATTGGGAATCATAGGCGCGAGTCTGTACCACAACAGGCATGGGGACCGCATGACCGAGGATTAAGGCTTGTTGCTTGGAGTCTAATTTCGCTAAAACCGACCGTAACCCCTGTCCCCCAGACACTCCCGTAAAAATGGCATCAATGTCTTTTTCATCATTGAGTAAACAGGTGATGCGGGTCCCCACCTGAGACATCACTTCATTATCAATGCCAGAAGGCCGTTGATCGACAATTAAGAGGGTGACAAAATATTTGCGCATTTCTCGCGCAATGGTGCCAAAAATTGTTTGATTGACAATGGCAGAATCTAGAAAACGGTGTGCTTCTTCAATGGTAATCACCAGTTGGGTGGGTCGGTCCGCCGGGTTTTTCGACCGGAGGAATTTATCGGCTTTCTGGACATAACTGCTGTGAATGCGTCGGGTGATCATGTTGGTGGCCAGCATATAGGAGAGTAAGCTGGAATGTGAGCCAAATTCAATGACCACGTGCTTTCCCGCATCGAGGGATTGGAGGACTTGATCAATGTAGTTGTGGGGACAGGCCGAGCGGATATATTTTAGGTCATCTAGGCGCATGAGTTTACGCTGTAAGGCCATGATTGACCCCATGTGACCTTGTTTGGTTTCACAGAATTCTTTGATTTCTTCATTGGTCATGTTGAGGAGTTGGGTGATCCATGACCGACCAAATTCTGCGGCGAGTATGTTGGCGTTATCAATGCTTGCGTCGGAGAGTCCTAGGTTATACCGGACTAAGCGGAGGTCTTCGATTTCGATTTGGTCGTAACTGAGAAAGAGTTCCTGTGCGTCTTTGATGCCGCGTCGTTTGGTGGCTTCGGGGTCTAGGGTGTAGATTTCCACTTGACCCGGAAAGAGTTGTCGCAGTCCTTTGACGGTGTTGACTCCTTGGCCTTCTTGGATGGCTTCCCAGCCATATTCCGAGTGCATATCGAACATGAGGTTAACGGCGGCTTTTTTGCGGATAATGCCGGAGAGGAGGAGACGGGTTAGGAAGGATTTTCCTGTGCCGGATTTGCCGAAAATGCCGTTACTGCGTTCGACGAAGCGGTCAAGGTTGAGGCAAACGGGAACATCCATGTCGAGGGGTTGGCCGACGTTGAAGTTTTTCCGTTGGGGGTCGTCTTCCGACCCAAAAACGATGCGAAAGTCCCGTTCGTTGGCATCATAGACTTGGCTGAAGTGACTGGGGATGGTTTTGACGGGGAGGAGTTGGTCTTCGCTGTTGCTGTTGGGTTCAAAGGACGCTAGGGAGGAGTTGCTTTGGGGGGTGGGTTGTTGGTCGGGGGTGAACATGAGCATGGGGGCTAGTTCGATTGTCCCGTAAGTGCCGCCTCCGGCCAAGACTTCCCGGAGAAAGTCGTCGTTGGGGTGGGGGGGGTTGGTGAGGATGCGGGGACTGGATGTGCCGAGGGTGACATCGGTGAGGAGACAGAAAAAGCGCGATCGCATCCCTTGGATAACCAGAAATTTCCCGACGCGCATATCTTCAACAGATACATCGGCATGAAGACGGACTTCAATTCCTTGACTGAGTGAACCTTGAATAACTGAACCGAGGGGGTGGTCTAAACTCATAAATGCTGCGTTTCTATGGCATCTGTTCTTAACAGTACATCAGTTTTTGGCAATTTGCTGCAAGATCAGGAACTGTTGGCACAAATTCGCTTTGTTAATGTCTATTCCACCTGCTTTGCCACCCGGACGCAACCTCCTAGGGATCATGGGTTACATAGTGTTAATTTGGTCTATGGGGTGAGTTTAACCGATGCGGAACGGAAACAAGTGGTTTTGACGGCTTCGGAATATGAGGATTGGGGTTGGTTTAGTTTGGAGGCATTATGGGATAAACTTGATTTGAGTTATTCTTTGGATGTTGCTTTATTGACCATGGCACAAGAGGCGTTTTCTGAGGCAAGATTTTAAATCATTTTAAATCAAGAATTGAATCAGGAATTGATGCTCAATGAGCAACCGCCAAGGTAAAGGTATGAAGATTTATCGCTGATCCTGTTTTGATCAGTATCGTTTAATCTGATGAAACCATCTACTAAAATCTCAGAAAAACAGGTCAATTAATTATGAAAACATCGCCACTGGGTCCGCTTATCAAGTTTCGTGCTGCCACGCTATATCGAGCTATGACAACTCTGTTCAGAGTAACTCCGGATTTTATCATTATTGGAGTGACTAAAGGGGGGACTACATCACTTTTAAAATATCTCGAAAAACATCCTCAAATTAAGGTATCTTGGCAAAAAGAAATACATTTTTTTGGGAGTTATAATTTTGACAAGGGTGTGAATTGGTATAAAAAATATTTTCCTCTTAGTTTATCACAAAGAAATCAATTTTTTCAAACGGGAGAAGCCAGTCCAGAATATTTTTGTAAATCCACTGTAGTTCCTGCTCAAATAAAAGAGGTTTTCCCTGATATTAAATTGATTTTACTCTTACGTAATCCCATTGATAGAGCTTATTCTCATTATCTTCATCGCTATAGAATTGGTGCAGAACGATCTGAGAATTTTGCTCAGTTAGTGTTAGAGGAAAAATCTCGACTGATTCATCAATTTCTCGATTGTAATTGGGGTGAAAATTTTGATGTTTCTTCTTTGCCGAGTCCGGGGTGTTTTCATTTGGGGACTGGACTATATTTCCTTCATTTGAGGAAATGGGTTCAATATTTTTCCCTTGATCAAATGCTGATTTTAAAGAGTGAAGATTTTTTTAGTTATCCCAACGATTCCCTGCATCGAGTGACGCAATTTCTGCAACTCCCAGATTTGCCTGATTCAAGTTGGAAAGTTTATAATGCAAGTCCAGAAAACCCAGAACTAGATTCTCAAGTAAGAGAGGACTTGAACGAATTTTTTGACCCTTATAATCAAAGGTTGTACGACTATCTGGGAACTGATTTCAATTGGCACTAACTTCTGCATATTGTAACAAGGCAGTCAAGGCGTGTTGTACATAATCAATCCGGACTTCACTCACCCGACGATTAAATTTTCTAGCTGTTGGGGTATCTCGTTTTAATTTTGCGATCGCCCGAGGAAATGCTCCTGCAAATGCTCCGGTTTTTACTTGACTCCGCAATAAAAATTCAATCCCCGCAGTGATAGAGGTTTCAAGACGCGAATGCCAGTCTCCTTCTTGGGGTAAAAAGGTTATAGCGGCCAATAATCCTTCTAAGCGAGTTGCGGTGGGGGTGACACGACCATTTTTAGTAAATCCTCCAGTATAATCAGGCCGTTGAGGACTCACCACCTGTGTCTGGAGAATAGCTTCACAAATCTGCATTGCGTGAGTCATCAGTAAGTTTTGGGCAGCGCGATCGAGGATATTAAGGGAAAATAGCTTTTGAGTAGCTAATAAGGCCCAGTGATCGATGGGGATATCGGTTGCTTGTTCACGACTCCGCGCCAAAAATTCCAGGGTTTTGTAGGCTGTATTCAACCACACTTCTGCGTTATCCCGTTCATAAAGCATCAATAACCCTAAAGCTGCTTCCCCTGGATAAAATAAGGATTGCCAATCCTCCATCCGTCCGCCTCGTGAGGGAATATATTTGGAGTAGAAACCCCCATCGGCCTTTTGCATGGACACCAAAAAGCGACCTAATCCTTGTAATTCAGCGAGGGGGGTAAAATTGGGGGTAATGGTTTCGAGACTCAAGAGGGCCACCAAACCTAACCCAGTCCCTCCGAGTTTCGCTTGTCGGGGTTTATTACTGCCATTAATTTTGGGATCAGACCAAACAGCTAAGAGAGACTCCTCTCCAGGTAATGGTGCGATGGACTGGTTGCGTAAATAGTTCCCGGCTCGTTCTAGGGCGGTTTTTAATGCAGCGTCGGGGTGTTTCTGGTATGCTGAGGCGAGTGCGTAAATTGCTCCAGCGTGTCGTAGGATGTTGTATTTTGCTTTAACTTTGATGGTGGTATCTAGATTAAGGCGATACTCAAATTGTCCATCTGCTTTGATTTGACGGCTGAGATAATCTGAGGCTTGCGCGATCGCACGTTGAACTGTTTCGAGTGCTATCATGCCAATATCCAGTAACTGGGAAGGGGGATGGTGTGGAGGGTTGGGGGGTGCGTTTCAATCCCTCATAGGTATTTTACAACGTTTAAACCATATTGCGGTGTTGCTAGGGGATGCTTACGATTAGTTTCAATCCCTCATAGGTATTTTACAGCGTTTAAACTTGATTTTCCAAAATAGCCCGGAGTAGCTTCTCTGGGTTTCAATCCCTCATAGGTATTTTACAGCGTTTAAACAGCTTTCCCCAATCTACTGCATTCACCCTAGGCAAGTTTCAATCCCTCATAGGTATTTTACAGCGTTTAAACCAGAGGGGATAAAAAGGCACGTTTTTCCATAAGCAGTTTCAATCCCTCATAGGTATTTTACAGCGTTTAAACCTCTGCCAATAACAGGACTAATTCCGCAACCTGCGTTTCAATCCCTCATAGGTATTTTACAGCGTTTAAACTAGCGATAGACCGAGTTGAGGTCGATTTATATTTAGTTTCAATCCCTCATAGGTATTTTACAGCGTTTAAACGCGATAGACCGAGTTGAGGTCGATTTATATTTAGTTTCAATCCCTCATAGGTATTTTACAGCGTTTAAACTAGTTAACTTCTCAGCCACTCTGGCAATACGGAATGTTTCAATCCCTCATAGGTATTTTACAGCGTTTAAACCATATTCCTGATAGCCACGCTTGTTTGCTTTGCCTGAGTTTCAATCCCTCATAGGTATTTTACAGCGTTTAAACAGCATCCTCAGCTTTGATCCTGCCCTTTCCTCCCAGTTTCAATCCCTCATAGGTATTTTACAGCGTTTAAACGGGTAAGCTCTAATCCCCATAGTAGCACCGCTCAGTTTCAATCCCTCATAGGTATTTTACAGCGTTTAAACTGCGGTCATCCGAACCCCAGACCCTATTAACTTTTCAAGGTACAACTGCGCCCCTCTTTTTTATGACGCTGAAAACAATATAACATCACCTTTCCAAAAAAACAAGGAAACGCTAAAACCCTCACCCAGAGCCAATCGCCCCACTCCCAAAAACGCAACTCCCCTCAAACCTTACCCTTCCCTAGCTTACAGCCAAATTTCACCAGCCCTGCAAAAAAACACCCTCACCGAGGCGCATTTTTTATTCTCCCTCATGCTGACTGGCAAACTGTTGGGCATAAAACCGCGCATAACGGCCATTTTCCGCCAATAACTCCTGATGCGTTCCCGACTCTACAATACGCCCTTGCTCCAAGACAAACAAGCGATTGGCTTTACGAACCGTAGCTAAACGGTGGGCGATGACAAAAACCGTGCGATCGCGCATAATTCGTTCTAGGGCCTCCTGCACCAACGCCTCCGATTCCGAATCCAAAGCAGAGGTCGCCTCATCTAAAATAAGAATACGGGGATTCAGTAACACCGCACGAGCAATAGCAATGCGTTGCCGTTGTCCCCCCGAAAGCGTCATCCCCCGTTCCCCCACATAGGTATGATAGCCTTGGGAAAACTGACTAATAAACTGATGGGCATTGGCTACCTTTGCCGCCGCCTCAATGGCGGTATAATCTAACTCAGGCTGGCCAAAGGCAATATTTTCCGCAATAGTCCCCGAAAATAAAGTAGTCTCTTGGGGGACAATGCCAATTTGCTGACGTAAACTCCTTAACGTCACCCCCTGAATATCCATGCCATCAATATAAATCTTGCCCCTCTCTGGATCATAAAACCGGGGGATTAAATTCACCAACGTTGTTTTCCCGGCCCCGGAATGGCCCACTAATGCGATCATTTCCCCAGGATGGACTAAAAACTCTAAATCCTGTAACACAGGTTCACCAGGAGTATAACTAAAACTCACCTGCTGAAACTCCACCTTACCCGTAATCGGAGGGAGAGAGACAGCATCAGGATGATCAACTACCGTAGGCTGTATCGAGAGTAATTCAAACACGCGATCGACCGACGCTTCCCCCTGCTTAAACTCATTATAATTATTCGAGGTAATATTAATCGGGTCGATCAACATCCCCACCGCCGCAATATAGCCAATAAACTGACTTGCCGTTAAATTCCCCTGACCAATTTGCCACGCCCCCAAAAAGAAAACTAAAGTAAAACTGAGGGCATATAAAAACCCCACCACAACCATCTGTAACACCTTAACCCGTTCCGCCGTATAACGAGCATGGCGATTATCCTCTGCCTCTACACTAAACCGTTTTAGCGTATAATCCTCCGCCGCAAACGCCTGTACCAAACGAATGCCCCCAAACACCTCAATGAGTAACGCAGACAGGTTAGAGATGCGGGTTTGACTGCGATGGGAAAACCGCAACAATTGTGCGCCAAATTTTTCAATTAAAAAGGCCATCAGGGGGGCCACCGTCAACGCAACCACCGTTAACTGCCAATTGCGATAAAACATCCAACCCAAGACTACAACAAGCTGTAACACACAGGGGACAAACTGATGAAATAATTGATTAATCACTTCACCAATGCGATCGATATCCTCCGTGAGACGATAGGATAAATCCCCCGTTTTCGTTGTTTCAAAATAATTCAAACTGAGACGTTGTAGATGGGAAAACACCCGCTTACGGAGATCAAGGGTAATTTGTAACGCCGCCTGCGCCATTAAGGTATCCTGACGATATAACGCCACACTCCGCACAAAAAACACAAAAATCGCCAACCCGGCAACCTCAGAACTTCCCCGAATACTCCCCTCCCCCACCGCAGCGGCCATTTGTTCGGCCAACAAAATGAGAATCGGCCAACTGGCCGTAAAGACAAGAGTATAAATTAACCCCAAAATCACCGTTTTCCCTTGGGAGAGGACATCAGGGATTAATTGTAAATAATTGGTCTGAGTTTTGAGCGTTTGAATATTCAAGGGTAATTGATTCAGAGGTTGAGTCAGTCGTCAGACTTCAAGAATAACTTAAAACCGTTTAAATTATTCTTATCTCCCGACACTTCCCCATCTCCGTGATTGTTCCTTTGTGTCCTTTGTGTCTTTGTGGTTCAATCGTTCACCATCAACTCCTCCATCTGCTCAACTAGCGGACAGGAACACCATTCCCCCCAAAAACGGTATAATTTTATGATCTAGCTAGAGATTCTTGTCGGTGTTATATGAGCAAAGGTACATTATTTGATAAAGTTTGGGACTTGCACGCTGTAGGGACATTACCCTCCGGTCAAACCCAGTTATTTATCGGTTTACATTTAATTCACGAAGTCACCAGTCCCCAAGCATTTGCCATGTTACGGGAACGGGGATTAAAAGTGTTATATCCCCAGCGTACTGTCGCCACAGTGGATCATATTGTTCCCACAGAAAACCAAGCGCGACCCTTTTCAGATATCCTTGCAGAAGAGATGATGCAGGAGTTGGAAAAGAATTGCAAGGAGAATGGCATTCGCTTCTATAATGTGGGGTCAGGGAATCAGGGCATTGTCCATGTGATTGCCCCAGAACAGGGGTTAACCCAACCGGGAATGACGGTGGCCTGTGGAGACTCTCACACTTCCACTCATGGGGCATTTGGGGCCATTGCGTTTGGTATTGGCACATCGCAAGTTCGGGATGTTCTCGCGTCTCAGACTTTGGCTTTATCCAAGTTAAAAGTCCGCCGTATTGAGGTGAATGGGGACTTAAACCCCGGTGTTTATGCCAAAGATGTCATCCTGCATATTATCCGCCAATTGGGCGTTAAAGGGGGCGTAGGCTACGCTTATGAGTACGCTGGGACGACCTTTGAGAAAATGTCCATGGAAGAACGGATGACGGTCTGTAATATGTCTATTGAAGGGGGGGCCCGATGCGGTTATGTGAACCCGGATCAAGTGACGTTTGACTACCTGAAAGGGCGAGATTTTGTCCCGAAAGGAGAAGAGTGGGAGAAGGCTGTGTCCTGGTGGCAAAGTATTGCTTCGGATGGGGATGCGGAATACGATGATGTGGTGAAGATTGATGCGGCGGATATTGCCCCGACGGTGACTTGGGGAATTACTCCTGGACAAGGGATTGGGGTGGATGAGTCGATCCCGGTTGCGGATAGTTTACCAGAGAGCGATCGCGCCCTCGCCCAAGAAGCCTACAAATATATGCAGCTTCAACCCGGAAATGCCATTGCGGGGACTAAAGTTGATGTCTGTTTTATTGGTAGTTGTACCAACGGACGCATCAGCGACTTACGAGAAGCGGCCAAAGTCGCCAAAGGCCATAAAGTCGCCAATGGGGTGAAAGCCTTTGTTGTACCGGGTTCAGAACGGGTGAAAGTCCAAGCAGAAGCCGAAGGACTGGATAAAATTTTCTTGGAAGCGGGCTTTGAATGGCGTGGGGCCGGGTGTTCCATGTGTTTAGCCATGAACCCCGACAAGTTGCAGGGGGATCAAATTAGTGCTTCTTCCTCCAATCGTAACTTTAAAGGTCGCCAAGGGTCTGCCAGTGGACGCACCTTGTTGATGAGTCCGGCCATGGTTGCGGCAGCGGCCTTAAACGGCCAAGTCAGCGATGTCCGACAAATTCTCCATTAACGGGAGTTTCTAGAAAGAGGTACAGTTTCTTGAAAGTTTGTAGTAAAAGACTGACAGAGGTGCTGTACCTCTTTTTGATTACATCGTTGTTATCATGGAAGCACAACCCAGAGAAATCCAATATTACGTCACAGCAGCAGGGCAGTCTCCCTACATTGAATGGATTGAATCTCTGCGCGATCGTAAAGCTCGTTCTAAAATAGATAAACGACTGAAACGAGTAGAATTAGGGAACTTAGGAGATCATAAATTTATTGGTGAAGGAGTGTTTGAATTAAGGATTAATTATGGGCCAGGATATCGAGTTTACTTTGGACAAATTAACAATATAATTATTCTCTTACTCTGTGGAGGTGACAAAAGTAGTCAAGCACAGGATATTCTAAAAGCAAAGCAATTTTGGAGAGAATATGTCAACCGTCAAACTACCAACAACTGAGAGCTATCGTGATTATTTTCTCACTGCATTACAAGAGCGCGATCGAGCCACTGGATACTTAGAAGAACTGTTAGATTTAGAAGGCGAAGAACCCCTCGATATTGAATTATTAAAAGCAGGACTCCAAGATATTCTAGACTCCCAACAGCGCAATAGTACACTTTCTGAAACAGCAAAACAGCAATTTGCAATACTAAAACAACTCTTATCTGAGTCAGGAGGAGCAGAAATTACTGCTTTATTACGCTTACTGGATGCGTTGGGGTTAAAGGTGAGTATTCAAGACCATTGAGCATTGAATGCACTTCTCCGGAATTTTACGGATAGGGGTGTAGAAAGAATTAGTTACAACATACATCGAGGTGAGTGATGAAACCTGCTGTTTTACTATCTCTAGGTTTATGTGTCGGGTTAGGGACTATCGGGTTAAGTAACGTTGCCCGTGCAGATATCTACGATGCGACGGTGATCTGTACAGTGCGAGGACTGCAACAAGGCCAACTGGCCTTGCGTCCTGAACCCAACGGCCAACCCTTTGCCGGATTGGATAATGGCAATGTTGTCCGCGCTTATAGTGGTTCAATTGGAGCAGATGGGAAGATTTGGGAATATGTCCGGGTGTTAGATGGCCCCAATAACCAAGTGACGGGACGAGAAGGGTATGTGAATGGGAATTATCTGTCTTGTCGGTGGTATGACCAGAACGGTAATTTAATTCGAGAAGATTAGTGAAGGTTTGTTGTAGGGTGAACCTTTTTTCCCTGACCAGTAAACCCAGATTAAGAAACTAGGATAATGATAAAATTGAGGGAGCGAGGTTATCTCGCTCCTTTACTTTGTTTGAGAGTGGATAATTCCCAAACATAATTCGTTTGCTTCTTGCTTTTTCAAATCACCCATGAAAGCCATTACAGCCACAGATAAAATTGATCAATCGGGTCAAAACTTCCTCAGTGGTGTAAGTGGAGCGATCGCAATTTTTTGATAGGGTGCGATCGCTAGAATATGTCTTCTGACGGGGTGACAAGGAAGCTACAATGCTTGTTGAATGGCGGTTTTAGCTTTTAACCCCCTTTGGTAAAATAGCCATTTATTGGGACTGAGTGCCATCAATTAAGTATGGACTAATATAGCTATGGTATAATTTAGGTAACATTTTTTTTTGGCGGTCTGGGTTTTTACTCACGGCCGATTTTTTTTATATCATACTTTCTCCCTCTTGCCCACTACGCCTGACTTTCGCTCCTGTTGTCACCCCGTCAGACTAAAAACCCATTACTCCAGATGCTAAAATATACTCCAGATGCTATGATAGATTGGGGATTTTTTGGATGTCTGTGATGTATTCAGCACAATTAAAGACTATCAAGCAACAAGTGGAGTTTACACTAAAATATTGGCAGCAACAGCAAGCCTCTATATTAGAACATCAAGTTGTTAATCAAAAAGTTGAACGTATTTACCAGAATCTTTACTCTATTAATGATAATGCTGCAAAGCAAATTGCAGATTGGTTAAAGCAGAAAATTGAGCAAGCTCCCAAAGATTCATTAGCTCAAGGCACTGTCTATTTTAAAAGAAACATTACAACTATTTTTGAGCAGTTATGGGATCAACTGAATCAGTTAATTTATATTCCTGATTTTTCTCCGTATTCCTACCAAAATACTGCCAATCAAGGTAATAGTTCGTATTTTAGTAAGAATAGCACCAATCACTACTCTAAAAATAATACTGATTACTACTACACGAATCATACTAACCGCCACTCTACAAATAATACAGTAAGCTCTGCCGGATTTGCTGCTAATAACTTTCATCCTCCTAAATCCAAACCGTTTTCTCAAATTGATCCAAAACTGCAAAATATAATTAAATCAAGAGGGGGAGGTTGTTCTGCATCAGAAGCAGCTAAACGCTATGAAAAAATTCCTGTAAATGTGCGACAACAAGGAGACCAAGCAGTGCGAGAATATTTAGATGCTCGCCATTGGAGTCATCGTATATCAAAAGCGAATGGCGGTAATAATTCACCTATTAATGGAGATTGGGAATTAGCTGGAACAAATTGGAGTCGCGGCTCTAAAAATATGAACTTGAAAGAAATTTTAGATGTTAGCGTAGTCCAGAAAGTTCAGCAAAATTTTAAATATTATCGCCCGGTTATTATTCAAAACTCATTAAAAGCAGGAGGGATGGCTTTTTTATGTGAAGCTGGATTTAGTGGGTTAGAGAATTTTGTTGCAGTTCAGAGAGGCGAAAAAACTCTTGAACAAGGAGTTCAAGATACTGTAACCCAATCTATCGGAGCAGGAGTTATTGCATCGGTAATTATGGGAGGAATGTCTGTAATAGCAATTACTCCTGTTGTCAGCCCCTTGGCTATTGGGGCAGCTACTATAGCTGCTCCTCCTTTAACGATTGTTGCAACTGCTAGTTATGCAAAACGGTTACTGAATCTTTTCTCAAACACTCCCAATTTAGACGGCATGGAAAAACTCCAGTTGTTAATGGAGTCTTATGGACTCGATGAAACAGAAATGGCTTTCCGAGATTTAGAAGCGGATCATGAATTAGAGCAATTAAAACTGCAAATGTTATAAGAAGGACTCTAAATTGTAGAAGGAAGAGAGAGTCTTCAGTACATGATATGCCAAACTGTTAGTAATAATATCCAAAAATTAGTCTCTATGCTAGTTCCAGCATCTTAGTTATGCAAAGCACTAAAATGGAAAACTAGCGAATTATGTCACTTTAGCTCCCTTACAAGGGTTTGAAGGCTCACAGCGTTACGCGCTACCTGCTGATTTAGATTTAAGCAATTATCAATCGGTGGCTATTTGGTGTCGTCAGTTTAATGTCACGTTTGGATACGCTGCTTTGTGACTTCCTCCCTCGTTGAAAACGAGAGCTTCCCGCTCACGATGTTAAAGGAGGGGTGTAGGACACATCCCTTCGCTGTTTTAAAGCGTTTTTTTGAGCCAACCAGAGAGTAGAGTGGGAAATGCCCACCCTACAAGGGTTACAGAAGTTAACCTCAAGATTTCAGCAGACTACTCTCCCGTCACTGATAAATTATCCACCCAGATGCGGGGACAAACTCCACCTGGCGTTAATTCCAGTTCCTTTTCTACGAAAATGATTGACTTGAGTAAATCGCGGAAATCTCCTGCAATCGTGGCAGAATCAACGCTGATGCGTTCCCCCTTGTTTACTAACCAACCATCAAAAGGTAACGAAAAAGACCCCTGTAAGGCACTCACTCCCGCATGGAGTGCGCTGAGATCGTCGATAAAGACCACATTCTCGGCATCCTCTAGGGTATAGTCTTCTTGGGCAGGTTGGGCGGCGGAAACGTGGTAAAAATGGGGGCTGACGGTGACTTTCGCGCCGATGTTCGCGTGTCCCGTGGGTTTCATGTTTAGGCGTTTGGCTGTTCCGGTACTGTGGAGAAAGCCGCTTAATACTCCTTCGGTAATTAATGGGGTACGTTGGGTGGGTGTTCCTTCTCCGTCGAAGGTTTCTGCACCGACGTTTTCGGGGTGTAGGGCATCATCATACACCGATAAGAGGGGAGAGGCGATTTGTGTCCCTAACGAGTCTGGGGTGGATAGACTCTGTTTGTCTAAGATACTTTGGGCATTAAACAGGTTAGAAAATGCCCCCAAGAGGCTTAAAAATGCCTCTCCGGAAAAGACCACTCGATATTTCCCAGAGGGAATTTTCTGATAATTTAAATGGCTGATGGTTTTCTCAGTTGCTTCTTTGACGCACCCATTCACATCGAGGGTTTTCAGACCGTGACTCATGCGGAAACTACCTGCACTGCGGGGTTTTTTGCCCTCCTGCTCGGTTTTGGTATATAGGTATAGGGCGGCATAGGTGCGAGCTTCTTCTCGTAATGCTCCCTCACTGTTGAGGTAGAAACGGTCAATATCTTGTTGGGAGAGGCCATTATAGGGGACACTGGCGATCGCGCGATGCGCCTCTAAAATTTCCTTCTCAGCCCCCACCAAACGCTCAATTAAATCCGGCACTCCCACCGGATCAAATCGCTCAAAACTCACCTCTGGCAAAGGTTTCGTCGCCTCTGGACTAAAATCTGGCGCGTATTCAGTCACCCCAAAGGTACTGGCCTCCTTGGCCGTGGACAACGCCAACTCAATCCCCTTGGGATCAACATCCGTCGTCGTTGTCACCCCCACCTTCTGGTCATCATTCCACACCCGCACAATCACCGTGGAGCGATTGGCCGCCTTAACCTGTTTCGGGTCGCCCCGGTCAACCTGTACGCTAGTGGAATCCGCCGAAGACCCGTAAATATCATACTTGCGAATCCCTAACTTTTGGGCAATCTCTGAAGTGTAATTGGCTAATTCTTTAACTTGCATCGTTTTACAGTAAACAGTAAACAGTGAACAGTGAACAGTAGGGACAGTGAACAGTAGAAACAGTAAACAGTAAACTTCAACACTGATTAATTACTGATTACTGATGACTGTTCACTGCAACAGACTAGCGTCCGCCAACAGTAATGGAATCAACCTTGATGTGGGGTTGTCCCACGGTGACATAAATACTGCCACTAATTGACCCACAGAAACCAGGAGCGAGGCTTAAATCCTGAGAACACATGGAGAGTTTATTCATAATCTCTTTGGCTTCCCCAATTAGGATAGCCCCTTTTAAGGGTTTCGTGACTTTCCCATTCTCAATTAAATAGGCTTCATCCACCCCAAAATTAAACTCTCCCGTCGGGCCAACACTCCCGCCACCCATTTTCTTACAATAAATGCCCTTCTCAATGGAATTGAAAATATCTTCCACACTGCAATCCCCTGGCGCAATGTAGGTATTCCGCATCCGAGACGCGGCAGCGTAGGCGTAACTTTGGCGACGACCGCTTCCGGTGCGGGGGTGTCCGGTCCGCATGGACCCCGCGCGATCGGAAATAAAGTTTTTCAGGACTCCATTTTCAATTAACAGGGTGCGTTGGGTGGGCATTCCCTCATCATCCATATCAATGGTCCCAAAGGCATCCTCAGACCGTCCCTCGTCCCAAGCGGTGAGGTTTTCGTGGGCAATTTTCTCGCCTTTTTTGTCAATAAAGGGGGTGGTTTGCCGTTCAATTTGGGTGGTTTCGAGGAGGTGGCCGCAGGCTTCGTGGAAAATCACGCCGCCAAAGTGGTTGGCCATGACGATGGGATAAGTGCCGGACTCTACATAGTCGGCATAGAGCATATTCCCGGCAGCTTCAGAGACATTATTGGTGGCGTGGTCGTAGTTCCAATTCCGCAGGAAGTCGGGATCACTGGTGTTTCCGTCGCGTAACCCGTTGGAGGTGCGGTGTTCTCCGTCGGCACAGAGGAGGTTACAACCCACGGACTGGGTGAGGCGAATATCTCTGGCAAATGTGCCATCGCTGGCGGCCACTAAGACTTCTTGCCAGTCGCGGAAATATACGGCCCGACGGGATTGGATGTGTGATCCTTTTTTCTGGAGTTGGTCACTGGTAGCAAGGAGAATGTCGCCCATTTCTTGAATTGAGCTACATTCGTCTAACCAAGCATCTTTGCCTTTAGCGATGGCGTAATCCCGCAATAATTCTAGATAAATTTCGGGGACATAGGCATTGGGGGAGGGGAGAGAGAGTCCCATAATGGAGAGGGCTTTCTCTAAGGCGGCTTTTAAGCCATTGAAGGAGAGGTCGTTGGTGCTAACGTAGCAGTCCGCTTTCCCTAAGAAAACCCGTACACCGGCCCCGGTGGAGAGTTTTGGGGAGATGCTGGTGATCAGGTCTTCTTCGGCTAGACAGCTTATATAATTGACTCGTTCGAGGAAAAATTCCACAAAATCTGCTCCGGCGGCCCGGCCCAGACCGAGTAATGTAGAGAGGGGGGCTTCCCATGTCATGTCAAAGCGTTCGGTGGTCGCGCTGTAGTCCAGTGTGGGTAATTCTTTCGTTAGGAGAAGGGTGCTAGCTGCCATAATGTTTGTTTTGCTGTTTTTTTAAATTTGCCCTGATTCTCAGTGTAACAAAAGGTTTGGGAATGGAGTAAGCAGTAAGCAGTAACCAGTCAGCAGTAACCAGTGTCTGAAGTTGGGAGAGTGGGGAGATTGGGAAGTTTATCGTGTATAGTTGATAGTTAGGGAGTTACACAAAGTACCAAGAACCAACAACGAATAACCAACAACAAATAACCCTACAGCGTTTTCAAATGAAACATAAAACCCGATCAGGGGTTGCACTGAAAACCAAAAAGTCCTGTGTGCCTAATTTTCTGTTCCCTGCTCCCTATTCCCTGTTCCCAATGCCTTACAAGTCAGTTTACAACTCTAATGAAAATGCTAGATCAGCAATTTAACAGTTTTCCAGCAAATTTTAATTAAAAGGATTCAAATATTTTGCCAATAAACCAGGCGTAGAAAATCAAAAATAACCCGCCCTCCCAACGGGTCATTTTTTTATCTTGAGTGGCAAAAAATAGTAATAATGTTCCGCCTAACATGACAAATAATTCTCGTTCTGTAATGGCTTCTGAAATCATAAATCCTCCAAAGAAACGAGGAATTCCCATTACCATGAAGGAGTTAAAAATATTTGATCCTAAAACATTTCCGATCGCAATTTCAGGGCGACCTTTACGAGCGGCAGAAATGGTTACGGCTAATTCGGGTAACGATGTGCCAATGGCTACAAAACTGATCGCAATTAATTCTTGGGCAACGCCGAGCATTTCGGAGAGTCGAATGACGGAGAAAATTGTAAATCTTGCCCCTAGAAAAATACCTACTCCTGCAATCAATAAAATGATAAATTCTCGGCTCAAAAGTTTCGAGGATTTTTCGCTGACTTCTGTATCTACGGTTAATTCTTCTCGACTATTTCTGGCGGTATAGATGATATAAAGAATGTAAGCAGCAATTAATAATAAGGCTTCATATACACGATAATGGCCATCTTGGACAATTAAGCTGAGGAGAAAGGCCGAGCCGACAAATAAGGGTAAATCAACGCTTACTAAGTCATAACTAATGGTCAAAGTTTTTTTACAAATCACTGAGGCAATGCCTACAATTAGGAAGATATTGGCGATGTTTGACCCCACCACTGTGCCTAAAATAATTTCTGACGAGCCTTCCCAGATGGCAAATAAAGAAGAAATTAATTCGGGTAGTGATGTACCAATAGAAACGATTGTCACCCCAATGATAAAAGGACTAAATCCTAGGATAATTCCAATTTTTTCGGCGGCTTCGGTAAAAAAGTCCGAAGATTTGATTAAAACTGCCAAACTAATCACAAAGATGGCAAAAACGGTAACAATTTCCCACATTTTTGAGTTTGTCCCACTCTGAAAGAAGACTGACTCAGGGCAGAGTCAATGAGTTTGATCCTATCAGGCATTTTCCCGAATTTGGGGAAATGTGCATAAAAGTTCGTACTTTTGCTAGAGGAGTGAGTAGAGTGACAAGAATTGAGCAACCATGAGTATTAAATTTGAGCTAGAGGATGAGCTAGAAATCTCTGTCCAGAAAAAGAAGCCTGATCCTAAGCCAACTCCCGATCCTCTACCGAAGGTGGTTTTACTGGGGTTGTTGACTATGGGAATTGTGATTCTCTTGGGCCGGGGTTAACGGGGGGTGATGGCACTGTGGGTGAGTTGGAGAATTTGGTCAAATTGGAAGTTGTTGGCCAGTTGGGTGAGGTGTTGCCCGATCGCGCTATACTCCTCTGGAATCTGCCCCACTAACTGTACAATCTGCTCATCACTCCCTTGGGCCGCAGCATAATGCAATTGTTTCATCCAAGCCAGGGACATCCCTATCTCATCGAGAGACTCAACGGACCCCACGCTGACGTTTTGAGCAGAGGAGGACAGGGGATTTCCGGTTTGTCCCAACTCCCCGTCTAGGGTGGGCGACGGAGGAGTCCAGAAGAAAGACTGAAAAGGCAACTCTTGAGTAAACCGAGAGATCTGTTCCCGATCGCCCCGTGATTGTCGTAAGATGCCGTTAATCAAGCTCAATAACTGTTCCCCATGTTGATGAATGGTGTGTAAGGAGTCTTGCGTCTGAGGGGATAAACTCCGATCGCGGTTGAGGAGTTGCGTAAACCCTAACATGGCATTGAGGGGGGTGCGCAATTCGTGACTCATCTGGGCAAAAAACGCATCTTTGGCTTGTTTCGCTTGGGTTTCCGACTGTCGCAACTGCTGTTCTACCTGTTTATAGGTGGTAATCTCGTTAAAGGTACAAACCACTTGGGTGACTTCTCCGGCTGCATTTAATAAGGGGTCGGCATTCACCTGCAACCACCGTTGTTGCCTTCCCGTTTGCAGATGAATCACCCGATTGCGGACGGGTTGCCGTTGCGCGATCGCCACTTGAAACGGCAACTCCTCCCCAGACAACACCGTCCCATCTTCTTGTAACCATTGGAGATGAATCCCCCAGTCTCCCCTCTGTTGAGGATGCTCCGGCAACGCCAAAAGCTCACAGGCCGCCGGATTACTCACCAAAATCATCCCTTGAGCATCCAGCAATAACGTCCCCACTTGCATCCCTTGAATCAGAGTTTGAAAATACAATTCCTGTTCACTCCTTGGACCGTCTTCTTCCGTCTGTTTCCCCCAAGGCAACCGCCAATTCAAGGGAGTCCCATTGGACAGAGGATAACTGACCACAACAGCTAGACCAAGACAGATAACAACTAAACCGAGAGGATCAAGACTAACCATGATGTTAAATTTGCTTACTTAAACTAACTTAAAAAAAGAACTAAATAACTAAACCTTGAAAATGGCTCAACTGGCTCAAAGAGACAAACCCCCAGAGCCAAAGCAACTAAGATCAGTGTAAGCAGTGATCCTAAAAATCCTGTGCCAAATAGGCGAATTTTTAGTGAATCTTTATAAACCGGGCCACAAACCGCTAAATAACATATCCTCCCCCAGAGAGAATCCCAAAATTCACTGAATTTCTCCCCTCCCAAAGTCAAGATAATGTAAATATTCATCTTTTCTGCTTGGCATAACTCAGTGGGAGTGGCTAAATTAAACTAGGATAGAGAAGGGGATTAAACCTTGCCATTTACACACTCTCTTGGGTCTGTATGGATACCGTAAAACCGCCATTGGTTTTGATTGTGGACGATAACCCTACAAATCTGAAAGTTCTCTCCCAAACCCTGATGAGAGAAGGGTTTGACCTTGCCATTGCCACCGATGGAGAAGAAGCCCTCGAACAAATCCAAGAAGAACTCCCCGACTTAATCTTACTCGATGTGATGATGCAGGGATTAGACGGGTTTAGCACCTGTTCTCGCCTCAAAGCCAACCCCGACACTCAGCATATTCCCGTTATTTTCATGACAGCCCTATCGGAAACCGTCGATAAAGTTAAAGGACTCTCCCTCGGTGCAGTGGACTACATCACCAAACCCTTTGAAGAAGCCGACGTTTTAGCGCGAGTGCGGGTCCATCTGCGTCTGCAACAGGCCCAACAGCAAATTATTGCCCAAGAAAAACTGGCCTCCCTCGGCACACTCACTGCCGGAGTGGCCCACGAATTGCGCAACCCCCTCAATTTTGTCACCAATTATGCCGAAACCGCCCTCCTCAGTTTAGAACAATTGACCCAAGAGCCTCAGAACTTGGCCTCCACCGCACCCGAACATCTACAAAAAACCCTCAACACCATTCAAGCAGACATAGAAGCCATTCAACAACATGGACAACGGGCCGAAAAAATTATCCAAAGCATGATGCAACTGGCCCGTAGTGATGGCCAAGAGACGTTTCAACCCACTGATATTAATGGGTTACTCGAACAAAGTGTACAACTGGCCTATCATAGCTTTCGGGCTAATGAGACGGGCTTTACCTTAACCCTTCAGCGAGACTATCAGGAGGTGGGGTGTATTGACGCAATTTCAGGTGATCTTAACCGAGCCTTTATCAACATCATTCATAATGCTTGTTATGCTCTCCAACAAAAACAACAATCCCTGGCAAGCCCAGATTTTCAACCCACCCTTACCCTAAGTACCCAAAAAGAGGACAATACCGTCATCATTCGTATTCGTGATAATGGGTTCGGTATTGCAGAAAAAACCGCCGAACAAATTTATAATCCGTTTTTTACTACCAAACCCCCAGGAGCAGGGACAGGACTGGGCTTATCCCTCGCTTATGATATTGTGGTTTTACAACATGGAGGAAGCCTTACCCTAAACTCAGTTGTTGGAGATTTTACTGAATTCACCCTTGTTCTACCATGCCATCCCAACCCGCATCCATCCTCGTTGTAGATGACGAAATTGAATTACAGCGACTCATTGAACGACGTTTACAAGTCCCTTTAGAGAAAGGTGAGTTCCAGTTTCTCTTTGCCACCAATGGGGTAGAGGCCATGGAACAATTAGCCCAACATCCAGAAGTGTCGGTGGTGTTGACGGATTTGAATATGCCGGGGATGGATGGGTTTGCCTTGTTGGAACAGATTCCTAAAATTGATCCTTTTTTAAAAGCGGTGGTGGTGTCGGCCTATGGGGATATTGAGAATATTCGCACGGCTATGAATCGAGGGGCTTTTGATTTTCTCACGAAACCGATTAATTTTCGGGATTTAATGCTCACGATTCGGAAAACGGTGTCTTTGGTGTGTCAGGCGAGACAACAACAAGCTCAGTTAGAAAATGCGGTGGCGAGTTTACATTATTTAGCCCATCATGACCCGTTGACGGGTTTACCTAATCAAAATGCCATTTTGGAGCGGATTCGTGCTGCTATTGAGGCGAGAGAGTCCTTTGCGGTGTTATTTTTGGACTTGAATCGGTTTCAGGTGATTAAGTATGGGTTTGGGGATGTGACGGCTGAGGAGTTTCTCATTCAGGGGGTGAAACGACTGGGGGAATGTTTGGCAGGGGAGGATATGTTGGCGCGGGTGTGGAAGGATGAATTCGCGCTGTTTTTGCCGGGGATGGAAACTGCGGAGGTGGCCAAGGAGCGGGCGGAACAGTTTCATGATGCGTTAGAGTTTTCGTTGGGCGATCGCCCCATTGCCTCTTTTCATTCCCATATTGGTATTGCTCTTTCGAGTTTAGACTATTCCCAAGCGGAAGATTTCCTCCGGGCCGCCGATACGGCCATGCACTACGCGAGGATGCAAACTAGCAAGCATAACACGATGCTGTTTAACCCGGAAATGCAGGTGGCGGTGTTTAATCGGTTACAACTGGAATCGGAGTTAGAAACGGCGTTGAAAGAGCAGGAGTTTCGTTTATATTATCAGCCGATTTTTAATTTAGAGACGCTCAAGTTGGCGGGGTTTGAAGCCTTGTTACGGTGGCAACATCCCCAAAAAGGGATTATTTCTCCCAGTCATTTTGTTTCGGTGGCGGAGGAGACGGGGTTGATTCTTCCGTTGGGGGAATGGATTTTACAGGAGGCTTGCGATCGCTTGCACCATTGGCATCAACAATATCCGGAATCATTCCCGTTTTTTATGAGTATTAATTTATCGGGAATTCAGTTATTAAATGTGGAGTTACCGGACTATATAGAGCGTTTATTAAGCCATTATAAGTTAAAGGGATCACAGATTAAGTTAGAAATTACGGAAAGTGTTTTAATGGACAATACTGAGGTGGTGATGCGTCTATTAGAGCGATTCCGAGAACAAAATATCCGGCTTTCTATTGATGATTTTGGGACGGGGTATTCTTCGTTGTCTTATTTACAGTCTTTACCGCTTGATACTTTAAAGATTGACCAATCTTTTGTTAAAAATATGGATGGGTCTCAAAAGAGTTTGGATATTGTTAAGACGATTATTACTTTAGCCCATAGTTTAGGATTAGATGTGATTGGGGAAGGCATTGAGACGCAGCGACAATTTCAAATTTTGCAAACGCTGGGTTGTGAATTGGGCCAAGGGTTTTATTTTTCTCCTCCTCTTGATCCTAAAACTATGTTTTCTCAATTTCCTACTGTAGGTTGTTCTGATTAATTGAGTCTAGAGCTTTGGGTTCAAACCCTAAGAGCTAAAACCCGTTGAAACGGGTTATTTTGCTGAGAAACTCGGTTTCTTTCAACACCTTAGATAAAACAGCAAAATCTATCACAGAAACCGGGTTTCTTTCCTGACAGTAGGAATGCGTCCAACTCCCTAAAGCCTTGGGTTCAAACCCAAGGCTAAGAGCTAAAACCCGTTGAAACGGGTTATTTTGCTGAGAAACTCGGTTTCTTTCAACACCTTAGATAAAACAGCAAAATCTATCACAGAAACCGGGTTTCTTTCCTTACACTAGGGATAAGCAGACAGGAGAAACCGGGTTTCTTTCTTAACTTATGGTAAAAAACTCCATATTATTTACTATAATGATATTTACAAGCCACTATAATAATTTCTCCCTCCGTCACTTGATAAACTAAACGATGCTCATTATTAATTCGTCTTGACCAATACCCACTAAGTTCATACTTCAAAGGTTCAGGTTTCCCTAATCTCTCAAAAGGAGAACGCTCTATATCTTTAATTAACTGAAGAATTTTACGATAAATTTTTTTATCCTGTTTAACCCATTCATTAAAATCTTCAAAAGCAGAGGCTTCAAAAATAATTTGGCGACTCATTCCCACTCATCTAGATTGATTTCTACTAAGTTTTCTCGATTTTCTATATTGTGAATTGCTTGTAATAATCTTTGCTTATTTTCTGGGGATTGTAACAAATAATCTGTCTCATCTTCCTCTGAAATTATGATTTTAATAGATTTATCACCAAATTTTGCTTTCAGCATTTCTAGAAAATCACCATCTAACTCACTTGCTTTTAAATGATAAATTTGGGTCATAGTTTTAAAGTTAAAAGATTCCTTTTCTCTATTGTAGGAGAACTGTGGGTTAAAATCCAAGGCTGAGAGCGAAACCCTCCTAAAGCCTTGGGTTCAAACCCAAGGCTAAGAGCAAAAGACCGTTAAAACGGGTTAGTTGCTTGAGTGTTTTTCCCCTTACGTTGGGATTGAGAAACCCGGTTTCTTTCAGAGGTTTGAGTGAAAGAACATAACTAACCACAGAAACCGGGTTTCTTCGCTATATCTAAATTAGCTGAGTTGGGCAGGACTCGCGCTATTTGTTAAGAGGGTTAAGGCTTGGGGGACTTCCACGGAGGTTTCCTTGCGTTACAATGAACCAGAGTCTCTCTGTCCTCTCTGCATTTCTCTGGCGATGAACTGGTTTAAATGGTTTCGTAAACCCCAACCCCAAGACCCCCCCCAACCTGTGGATATGGATGACTTTGTAGCTGAGTTGTTAAGGCTGGTGAAACGGGGAATGACGCGAGATGATATTCTACAGGTGTTAGAGTCGCGCCATGTATAATATAAAACGATTTTTTACGAAACCAGAGGCAAGAAAATCATGCAAAACTCTTTAAATCGTATTACCTTTAATCGTAATATTTTAGGCGGAAAACCCATTATTCGTAACTTACGCATTTCTGTCGCTATGATTCTAGAATTACTCGCAAAGGGAGCAACACAAAAGGAGATTTTAGAAGATTATCCAGAATTAGAAACTGAAGACATTGAAGCGGCAATCACCTATGCTTATTTTTTGGTCAATAATGAAGAAGTCATAGAGCGAAAATAAATATTGAAATGATTGCATGAAGTTTTTAATTGATGTCAACGCCAGTCGCACATTAGGATTGTGGTTAGTTAATGCGGGATATGATGTTGCTTATGTGAGTGATATTAATCCAGAAATGACTGATGAAGCTATCTTGGTCTGGGCAGTGATAGAAAAGCGCATTATTCTGACTACAGATAATGATTTTGAACAAATGATTTGGCAAAATAATCAAAAGCATTATGGTGTAATTCGTTTAGAAAATTTACCTAGACAAGAAAGACAAGAGTTACTTGCAGAAGTATTGGCAAATTATAGTCAAGATTTACAAAACGGGGCGATTATTATTGCACTCACCAATAAAATAAGAATTCGTCGTTTTCCGTAAATTATTACCTAGAGTCTTGGGTTCAAACCCAAGGCTAAAAGCAAAAACCCGTTTTAACGGGTTAGTTGATTGAGTGTTTTTCCCCTTACGTTGGGGTTGAGAAACCCGGTTTCTTTCAGGAGTTTAGGTAAAAAAACATAACCTATCGCAGAAACCGGGTTTCTTCGCTTACACAGGGATTGAGAAACCCAATTTCTTTCACTTACACAGAGGTTGAGAAACCCGGTTTCTTTCAGGAGTTTAGGTAAAAAAACATAACCTATCGCAGAAACCGGGTTTCTTCGCTATAGCTAAATTAGCTGAGTTGGGCAGGACTCGCGCTGTTTGTTAAGAGGGTTAACGCTTGGTGTACTTCCACGGGGGTTTCCTCGCGTTACAATGAACCAGAGTCTCTCTGTCCTCTCTGCATTTCTCTGGCGATGAACTGGTTTAAATGGTTTCGTAAACCCCAACCCCAAGAACAACCCCCCCAACCTGTGGATATGGATACCTTTGTGCCTCGGTTGCTAAAGCTGGTGAAGCAGGGGATGACGCGAGATGCTATTCTGCGGGTGTTAGCGTCGCGCCAGGTGACGGAGGGGGAGTTGGCGGCATGGTTGCGGCAACGGGATACGGTGGATGAGGAGGGGTTGCGGCAGTTGGGTGAGAGGGTTGGGGGGGAGTTGGAGGAGGGGGTGCAAGAGATACTTAGTGAGTCGTCGGGGAGTTATGAAGAAATAAGCGATAATTCTTCAATCACTGAAGGGTCTGAAGTCAAAAAGTTGTACGAGTTATTAGACACCATTAATTCTAATAATTCTCAGTCACAAAAACCGCCTTCTAACGTGAGGAGTGGGTTGCAGCAGTTGGGTGAGAGGTTTGAGGGGGAGTTGGGGGAGGTGGTGCAAGAGATATTAGCGAACCGGGATCAATCCTCTGTTAATGGTGAACAGGACGGGGTTCAATCTTCACAATCTGGGAATGACAGTGAGGCAAAATCTTGGTTTAATCGAGGAAATCAGCAATTTAGGGCTGGTGATTTTTCAGGTGCAGTCGCCTCTTATGACCAAGCCTTGACTCTTAATCCCCAAGACCATCTGGCATGGCACAACCGAGGGGCTGCGCTAGATGATTTAGGAAGAAAAGAAGAAGCGATCGCCTCTTATGACCAAGCCTTGACTCTTAATCCCCAATTCCATCTGGCATGGTACGGACGAGGGAATGCTGCTGCCAGTTCTCCCCACTTTAACCCCCAATCCCAACAAAACTTTTTATTTTATTTCCCCTCCCCTGTTCACTTCTCCACCTCCACCCTTGCAACCCCCAAAACCAACCGCCTCTTATCCTCCCTCGGACAATACCAACCCCTCCTCCTTGAACCCTTCAACCCCCCCCAACCCCATCAAAACTTCTCGACTCAATTCCACACCTCCCTGCAACAAAGCCAAGAGACACTCCGCCAAACCTTCGCCAACTCCCCAAAAATTCTCGAAACTCTCACCCTCCCCTCCTTAGAAGACCTACAACAAAGCCTCAGCATATCTTCCACCGAACTCCTCAAGGCCATCCAAACCCCTCGCCCCCTCAACCCAGACCAACTCACCCCAACTCCCGAACAACTACAAAACCTCAAAACCATCACTCAACAACCCCCCTCCCAACCAATCATTACTACTCTCTACCAAACCGCCCAAAACCACTTCAACCTTACCCACCCCGAACTCAACCAACGGGGGTTCTGGGGAAAAATAAACAGCCTACAATTCCCCCTCACCCATAACCTCATCCGTCCCGACACCCACCCCGAAGCATGGGGCTTTCTACACCATCAACTCGGCAAAGCCTACTTAAAACAAAGTTTCACCCCCTCTCAACACCCCTCAGACCGAGACTTAAACTTATCCAAACGAGACTGTTGGCGCAAAGCCAAAACCCACTACAAACAAGCCCTGCAAACCCTCACCTTCGAGCAATCCCCCAAACAACACCTGCAAGTCCTAAAAGACCTAATCCAAGTCTGCCAACTCCTCCAAGACCCCGAAACCGACTTCTTCCTCCAAGAAGCCACCACCCGCACAGACCGCATCCTCCGAGACCCCAACCTGCAATCCCTCATCCCCCATATCCTCCCCATTCAACAATACACCGTCGATCGCGCCGTCCAACAAAACCAACCCACCCAAGCCCTCCACCTCGCCGAAACCGCCAAAAACACCTGTCTCCGTTGGCTCTGGGGCTATGGCGAAACCCCCACCCTCAAAGACACCCACTTTCAACAACTCCTCACCCCCAACACCGCCCTCCTCTACTGGCACTATAGCCCCAACGCCCTCACCACCTTTCTCCTCCTCCCCAACCAACCCACCCCTCTCCTCATTCCCTCCCCCACCTCCAGTCTTGACCAACTCCTCGACCTGGAAAAATGGATCGAAAACTGGCACACCACCTACAACACCCACAGCAAAAAAACCCAAACCGAAAAACCCAACTCCCCTTGGCGCAACCAACTGGCCAACCAACTCCAACACCTGCACACCCTCCTCAACATCCCCGCCATTGAACAACACCTGCAAACCCACAATATCCAAACCCTCCTCCTCATCCCCCACCGGGACCTGCACCGCTTCCCCCTGCACAGTTTCTTCAACCTGCCAGCCACCTACCTCCCCAGTGCCTACCTAGCCTTCTTCGACACCCCCTTTCCCCGTCCCCTCACCACCCTCAACCTCGTCGAAAACCCCCAAAGTACCCCCACCGTCAACAATGAGAAAAAAGACCTCGCCTCCCTCCCCTACGCAGAAATCGAAGCCGCCCTCCTCCGGCACAAATTCCCCACCCCCACCAGCTTACAAAAACACCAAGCCACCCACCCCCAAACCCTCTCCCTCCTCACCACCCGGGCCCAAGTCTTCCACTTCTGCGGCCACGCCGCCTACAACGCCCAAACCCCCCTCAACTCCTGCCTATTCCTGCAAGGAGAAGACACCCTCACCCTAGAAGACATCCTCCAACAAGACCTCAACGCCTACGCCCTGGTCAGCCTAGCGGCCTGCGAAACCGCCATCACAGGCAACCACAGCATCACCGATGAATATGTGGGCTTAGTCAGTGCCTTTTTACAAACGGGAGTCACCTACGTTTTAAGCACTCTCTGGCAAGTGGAGTCTTTCGTCACCTCCCTATTTATGGTGCAGTTTTACGACACCTTACAACAGGGAACACCCCCCATCCCTGCCCTCTACCAAACCCAACAATGGTTGAAAACGGCCCAAAAACGCGACCTCCTCTCTTGGTTAGCGCGAAATATTGAGCAATTAGAGGATGATAATGAACAGGCGATGCTAGAAGACCAACAAAATAGATTAGTCAACGCCCCAGAGGGAACACCCCTTTATGCTGATCCCTATTATTGGGCAGGTTTCATCCTTGCAGGGTATGACAACTCTCCCACAACCGAAACCCAGAATACGCCTTGGGTTGAAACCCAAGGCTAATAGCTAAAACCCGTTAAAAACGGGTTGAGAAACCAACGAGACAATTAACAATTTAGCTGTTATACGACATCCGGTATCGAAAGACCCTAAAAAATCAGGAAACGCTCTCTGGGTGGGCAATGCCCACCCTACAATGATTAATACTTCACAAGGATAGTGAATATTTGGGGTGCGGATTTCGTATTATACGGTCAGGGGTGAAATAAGCTCACTTGCGAGTTTACTAGGAATGAATCAACAATATCTGAAGGCTTATAATCAAATTAGTCAGACTACCCAGCTTGTCCCATGCGAGATATCGAACTCTTAACCCTGAAAGCCTTTTTAGCTGCCCTAGACAGTCAACCCCCTCTCTCAGAGGAAGAAAAACAAACAATTCAAGACATTTTTGCAGATTTAGAGAATCGAGTGGGAGAATTACATAAGTTTGCCCACAACTCCCCCAACTTGCAAACCCCCTATAAAACCTGTCGCCAATGGTTAAGTCAAAAGGCCGCTGAGAGAGGAGTGGGAACTTTTGCCTTGCCCGACTCAACCCCAGAAGTCAGACCTCTAGAAAGGGAGAATTTGGTTAGACCGTTAACAGAATTAGACACCATGCAAGAAACCGAAGTCAAAGAAAAAACGCAATCTTGGTTCAAATGGTTACGTGGTAAGAAAGATTAATGAATTCTAATATAAAACTACTTTATCCGACTCTTGATATTTATCTTTATGATTTAGGAGAAGGGTTAGGGGAAAAACCAGAGAAAGTTCAAGAAAACCGTAAGCAGTTTTGGCAGCGCATTTATCAGCGAGAATTAAATCAAGAAGAACTCGAAAACTATGCCAAATTAGAACAAGAACAATCAAATTATATTGAACTTTTAGGGAAACAACGCATCGAAAAGTTTAAATATCCCCTAGATGGTTATTATTATCCAGTTAAATTAGGGGATACTTATGGTTTACAATTAGACTGTTCTGGGAAAAAAAACTGGCTACATAACCCTCAAAATGTAGGAGTTTTTACAGAAATCAAGGAAATTCTGTTAGAACATCGAGGAGAAGCAGGTCAACTTGGTGAAAGTTGGCTAATGTGGGGACAATTAACGAAACGAATTCCTGAACAAGAGTTAGAACAAATTGCTAGAGATTGTCTGAAACAAATTAACATTGAACCGTACCCCAATTGGAACTCTCCAACCGAAAATAAAGACAACAAAGGGCTTTTCAAAAAGACTAACTTTAAAAATCAAGGAACATTTAAAGATGCGACTCTCTTTGAACTCTGGCAACCTCCTCCCTCTAACCAACATATTTTAGTTATTTTATTTCCAGAGTTTCAAAAATATGAATATGTTGTTGCTACAATTGAGCCACTTTATAAACAATTAATACAATTATTTTATTATCGCAATAAAATTATCTGGATATATCAAAAAACACGGGAAATTAAAGAAAAGTTAAAAGATGATGCAACGGAAATTCAAGAGATTGTTGATCATTTACCACAACAAATCAAAGATTCTCCTCTGAATTTACAGAAATTACAAGAAAATCTAACAGAAGCCTTGAAAAAATACTCATTGTATGGTGCTAATTTAAGATATTTGCAAGAACACCGTTATGCGATTGAAGTCAATGCGGAAAATTATAAAATTCGTTTAGCGCGAATGAAAGAACTCGATCCCAATTGTGATTTAGAGTTTTTACGAGACTTTCAAGATTATACGTTTGAGAAATATCTCCCTCAAGTGATCAATGATTACAATAGTTTGAGTGCAGGATTACAATTACTCGATCATGCTAGTAAAACTCTAGAGGGGATTATACAACTTGAACAGGCGAAGCGCGATCGCAACCTCAACAAAACCATTTTTGCTGTCAGTGCTGGAATTGGCACGGCCTCGGCATCTGCTTCTTCTATGGCTAACTTTGCAGAAAGAATCATTACTCAAGGACACCCCCCCCAAAAACCCGCTTCAGTTTCCCATCTTTGGGCGAGTTATAGTTTGGCTTTTTTCTTGAGTTTAGGTGTAGGATTAGTGTTTACTTTGGGAACAGGGGCAATTTTACAACTGCCTTGGAAACAGTGGTTGGCTCGACTGAGAGGGCAATAAAGCCTTGGGTTGAAACCTCGGTCAAAGTGGCTGTGAAGAAAGATTGTTTACGCTTTTATTTACAATTTAGAAAATGGTTTATTATTGCTGGTTATGAGTACCCCCATCACCCTCCATCTTCCGGATAATCTCTATCAAGAAGTAAAGCCTTGGGTTTCAACCCAAGGCTAAGAGCGAAAACCCGTTAAAACGGGTTATTCTACTGAGAAACTTGGTTTCTTGTTTAACTTTGGATGAGATTATCACACTTTAATCAGGGCTAAAGCCCTGACTACGAACTTGCCCTGACTACGAACTAGATTAGCTACGGGTTTTAACCTTTGGTGGACTTACTTTGATTTGGGCTAAAACTTTGATTACGAATGGGAGGGTCGATGAGAAAATTGCTAACCAAAGTCTGGGGTTTCTAGGAAAAAGGGTTCATTGTCTTCGGTGGGGGTGGGTTCGGTGGGGGTGGGGTCTTCGGGGGAGAAGGGTTCAATTTCGTTGTTTGGGGGGTCTAGGGGGTCATTGGGAGTAGTGTTTTCGGGGTCGTTGGGTTCAATGGTTTCTGTTTCGTTGGGGGAGTCTTCGGGTTGCGGAATGCTGGGGATTACGGTGTCTTGTAAATAGATTGATACTTCTTCGACCATTTCCCCGTTGCCTTGGTTTCGGTAGAGTTCGATCGCTTGTTCTAAAGTTGCGATCGCATCGTCATACTGCTGAGTTTTGTAATAGCACACCCCCATATTGTAAAACGCATCCGCCAATACCGGATTCAACCGTAACGCCTCTTGATAACTGGCAATAGCCTCCTCACAGCGATTCTGATCTTGATAGGCGATCCCCAAATTATAAAAATTGCTCGGTTTTTCCGGAACTAACAGCACCGCCTGTTCTAACGCCTGAATAGCCCCCCCAGTGTCTCCCGTCTCAATGCGAGCGGCCCCCATCTGTTCGTAGGCTTCCGCATTGTTGGGATCAAGTTCCGTGGCCCGGGCAAAACGTCCGGCGGCGGCCCTGGGATTCTCTAATTGGGCATAAACTAAGCCTAAATGATACTGAGCTTGGGCATTTTCTGGGTCGAGGGTGGTGGCCCGTCCTAGGGCATCTCTGGCGGGTTCTAACTCTCCCTGACGGGCATAGAGCAAACCTAGCTGATAATATGCCTCGGCAAAATCGGGATCAGCCGCTACCGCATCTTGAAAAAGTGCGATCGCTTCCTGAGAAGCCCCCTGACGAGACACAATCAACCCCAAATTATAAGCTGCTTGGGCATTCTCTGGCCGTAACAGCAAGGTCTCCCGATATGCCTCACTGGCTTGGTCATAATTCCCCAACGCATCCAGAGCTAGGGCCAAATTATAATACCCTGATGCAAATTTAGGAGACAGAACCGTCGTTCGTTGAAAATGGGGAACAGCCTCCGCCAACTGTCCTTGGCGAAAATAAGCTACCCCCAGATTGTATTGCGCCACCGCCAGCGACGGTTCTAACCCCGTCGCACGGGAGTATTGGTCGATTGCCTCCTCAACCTCCCCCTGCTGCATCAAACTATTCCCCAGCATATAGTAGCTCATGGCCATAAGCGGGTCGTAGCGCAAGGCTTGGCGGAAGGCAATCTCCGCCTCCGCAAACAATTGTTGCTGGTACTGCATCACCCCTTTTTGAAAGAGGGTGGCAGCATCCAAATCGTTGGTGTACAGTCCATCGAGGACTTGTTTCGGGTGGGCAATGACCGGGGGAGCAAAAGTGAGTAATGCAACCCCGATACTGGTCAAAACGCCGAGTCCTCTTCTGCGGTATGACATGATCACTAATCGTGTTTAGCCTGGTTGGTGTGCTTTTTCCTAGGGTCTCGCCTCTGCCTCAGTGGCCGATTCGGTTTGCACGGCATCGGGCAAAATCAGCATAGCATCTCCAAAGGAATAAAAGCGGTATTGTTCCGCGATCGCTTCTTGGTACAAGGCCAACAAACGCTCTCGGCCCACCAAAGCACTAATCATAATCAGTAAACTCGATCCCGGCAAATGGAAATTGGTGATCATACCATCGACCACCTGCCATTCATACCCCGGATAAATAAACAAATTGGTTGATCCCGTAAAGGGTTGAGTTAACTGACCATTTTGTTGTTGGGCCGCTCCCTCTAGGGCGCGAGCCACCGTTGTTCCAACAGCAATCACCCGTCCCCCCGCAGCTTTCGTTTCTTGAATTTGCTGCACGGTTTTCGAGTTAATGCTGAACCATTCGTCGTGCATTGTGTGCTGACTAATATCTTCCGACTCCACTGGCCGAAATGTTCCCACCCCCACATGAAGGGTGAGTTGGCTTTGGGTAATACCTTGAGCGGTCAAGGTCGCCAACAAGTCTTCGGTGAAATGGAGACCCGCCGTTGGTGCGGCGGCTGAACCGTCCACTTCGGCGTAAACGGTCTGATATTGGTCTGGACTGGCTTCAGAGTCGGTCACATAGGGGGGAAAGGGAATTTCCCCCACCTGAGCCACCAATTCCATCAGGGACTCGCCAGAGGGGACTTGAAATTCAAGATAACGGCCCCCCGTCTGCTCATCCCGAGCAATGACCTTGGCCCAAAGGCCAACGTCGGCTTCACTTTCTGGCACATTGGGTGGGGTGAACAGAACTTGCGTGCCGATTTTAAACCGTTTCCCCGGTTTGACCAGACACAGCCAGCAATTTTCTGACTGTTCCCGCAACATCAAAATTTCTACGGGTGCCCCGGTGGACTTCCGTCCGTAGAGGCGGGCCGGTAAAACACGGCTATTGTTTAAAACGAGCAAATCCCCTGGCCTGAGCCAGTTGGGGAGATCATAGAAATGATGATGGGAATGAGTCGTAGGAGACTCGACCACCAACAAACGAGAATGATCTCTGGGAACTACCGGAGTTTGTGCAATCAACTCCTTGGGTAGTTCATACTGATAGCTGGATAAAAGTCGATCCGTCGAGGTCATTAATCCGCGAGGGTCTATTGTCAATAGCAATTTTAGGCCAGTGGGTACAATTCTTTACGACAAATTGGGTAATTTCCCCCATTTTCTTTGGGTGAGATGGGGGGGATCGCCCCTTAGCAAGCGGTGTTCCCATGGGAGACACTATAAGTAAGACAAACTTAATGTGCTAACTGCCTGAATCAATTATGTATTACCTCTACTTCCTCGCCAATGCCAGTTTAACTCTCCGCGTGACCGAATACCTCCGCTCGGCTTCTCATCTCGCTGTAGAATTTATTACCGTTGTTCACCAGATTGACGGTTGGGTGATCAGAATTAAAGTCAGTGACTCCATAACCCCCCAAGCTCACGGTAATTTTGTCGCCTATCTCAATGAGCTTGGAATCCCCTACGAACCGGATATTCGCGTCCAAATGGCGTTATGGAGTCTGGAAACGGGACAATCCCCCATTAATGTGATGCGTCGCTACCAAGTTGCAGTGGTGTCCCATGGTATTCCCGATAGTGCCGATATTGAGGCATTCCGTCAACAATTCACTAAAGGATTAGGGTATTGTCCGGAAACTCTAGCATAGAGGGAGGCTAATGATTCAGCATAAAGATTTAATGATCCTACCAAATGAATACAAAGCTCTGGGGAAATTGCAACGGCAATTTCCCCATTTTTAAGGTTGCCCATTTTTAAGGTTGTTAGTTGTTTAAAACCTGAATGATCCACTCTCAAGGAGCTTCCATCACTACAGCGCGATAGGGGACAACCCCCGACGATTTACTGTCTAAACACCGGGCCACCCCACGGGAGAGATCGAGGGTTCTAGGATGGACATAGGGACCGCGATCGTTAATTCTGACAATAATTGACTCCTTACTTTCTAAATTCGTTACCTTGAGATAGGTATTAAAGGGGAGATAGGGATGGGCCGCTGTGAAGGCTTCTTGATTGTAGGTTTCGCCATTGGCCGTTAAACGACCATGAAAATAAGGCCCGTACCAAGACGCATAACCGCGAAACTCTTGGTTGGTTTCTACAACACCATACATTTTTTGCTGCGCTTTCACTAATTCCAAGGGAGGCCCCTCTAACGCGGTGCGTAAATTATTGACCCAGTTGATCACCAAGAGTTCTTTATTGGTGTCTTCATCGCGCAAGATCACATCATTGACTCGAAATAATAAGCGATCGCCATGAAAAATGGCAGGTTCTCCCCCCATTAACCCCGGTTGGAGATGATCCGGTTGAAAATCAGGCTGATTTAGCGTGGTTTGGAGACGTTTAGCCATCAAGTCGAGAACTGCGCGATTTTTCAGTTCTAGAATAGTTTTACCGTTGACTAACAATTTAAAGGCTACAACAGAGAACTCCTCCCCGGAGGAAGGAGTTGTCCAATGGGCATATTCCACTGACGGATTCCACACTTCCCAATGGGTGAGGGGTTGATAGTCATATTGGAGAGAATGTAACCGGGTTTCGGGGTGAGGTGGGTTAACCGCTTTGATCTCAATTTGGGGACGACTGGGAGGTTTTTGGGTTAATCCTGCCGCTTGGAGAAGACTGCTTAAAATCTTCACTAATCGCTGTTTTAACCCCACTGGGGTGTAAGTTTGGGGAGACAAAGTGGGATCACTCACAGGCGATCGCGCGGTTTCTCCCGCTCCTCTGGAACGGTATTCTCTCTCCTGAGAGACTGTGGCCAAGTTGGGGTCAGAAAACCCTTCCGCCGGACGAGAGACAAATCCTGTGGAGTAGTCTCCGGAAAAACTCGCCAATTCTGCCGCTTCTTGAGCAATTCTCCCCCCTTGTCCCCTTTCTGAAGGGGTGGGACAAAATTGGTGGGGGGGACGATCTTCCCACACTAGGGTTTTCCCTTGTAAATGGGGGTTGGGGTGAAACAGAGGACTGGGGGTTTCCTCTTGCTGTGGGAGGGATTGCTCGTCATGTCCCTGGTTTTCCTCTCTTAATGGGTCATGGGAAGTTGCTTTGGGGAAGGTTTCCCCATGATACTGGGGATGATATCCCAAAGAACTTCCCACGAGGATTCCGGATGCCCACGCAGCATCCCATGAGAGGGAGTCCCCGCTATCTTCTCGGAACATACGGGGTTGGGCGATGGCGGAACGCTCTGCTAATTTGAGTAAACTAGGACTCACTACTAGAGCGAAACCGAGACAGGATGTGAACCAGGCACGTTTGAAAATGAACATGAGCCATTTTCTTAGAATTGACGTTAATGAAACTTAAAATGCTGTTTCAGTATACATAATTATTTTGGGATCGCGGGCAATTCTTGAAAATTTCTTCCCAACTCCCTTGACAAATAACCCTAAACCTTAAACAAGTTGGGGGTTTTGGGGATCACCCAATTGGGTGATTTTGGGGATCACACAGATTCAGAGAGGATTATTATGTCTTTACCCTTTTTTATTGTTGATGTTTTTGCCGTTGAATCATTGACCGGAAATCCGTTAGCGGTGGTTCTGGATGAAGGAAAATTAGATGAGTCAAAAATGCTCGCGATCGCACGAGAAATGAACTATTCAGAAACCACCTTCATTCGGTCAACTGATCCCCAAAACGGGGGCTATCCAGTCCGCATTTTTACCCCAACCAAAGAGCTTCCCTTTGCCGGCCATCCCACCCTAGGCACAGCTTATATTTTATTACAAAACCTCCTCAATCAACCCCTAGAAAATCTCAAGCTAAACTTACCCGTAGGACAAATTCCCGTTCGCGTAAACCGCGATGAACAGGGTAATCTCTTGCTTTGGATGCAGCAAAACTCACCCAATTTTTACGACAATTTCAACCCCCATGAAATTGCCGAAATTTTAGGGATTTCTCCAGGCCAAATTGATTATCGTTTCCCCATTCAAGCCGTTTCCACCGGAATTCCTTTTATTATTGTACCCCTAAAAAATCTCCAAGCCGTTAAAGATAGTAAAATTCAACGGGAGCAATATTTTGATTGGATTCAAGATAAACGAGCGCAAGAAATTCTAGTTTTTTCCCCTGAAACCTACAACCCCCAACATCAGTTAAATGTTCGTGTTTTTGCCGAAGCCATTGGCATTCCTGAAGACCCTGCCACCGGAAGCGCGAATGGTTGTTTAGCGGCCTATTTATCCCAACACAATTATTTTGGGACTCCGGATTTTGACATTCAAGTTGAACAAGGCTATGAAATCAATCGGCCTTCTTTACTATATTTAAAGACCGATATTGCAGCAACAAAAATTCAAGTTTTTGTCGGCGGAAAAGTGCTATTAGTCGCCCAAGGTGAATTAGTATAATGCCTTAGCTTCAAACAGTTACCTCACTCGTTGAAGGTTTTTAACATACCCTGACGGTGTAATCCCTGAATCGACAAAATTTTCTTGTTACTTAACCCGTTTTAACGGGTTTCAACTATTAGCCTTGGGTTAAAACCCAAGGCTTAAAAAGCTCGTAGGACGCACTTTAGTTCGTCCAGAATTTTGGCGTAGAAAAAAGTCATACATTGTTTCTACAATTCCGTTTAAAAAATGCCCTAATTGATCACTAATCATTAATTATTAATCTTCCCGTGATATCAACAACAACCCTTGCACTCGACGGGCCAATTCATTCAGTTTAACGGGTTTAGTGAGATAGTCATTCGCCCCAGCCACCAAACAACGCTCTTGATCTTCTGGCATCGCTAACCCCGTTAATGCCATAATGGGAATTTGCGCCAATTGGGGATTCTGACGAATAATCCTTATCGCTTCTAACCCATCCATCTCCGGCATTTGAATATCCATGAGGATAGCATCTGGGAGAGATGACTCCGCTTGAGTAATCGCCTCTTTTCCATTACTTGCTACAATTAGACGATAGCCTTTAGCCTCTAAATAACTAACAAAGGTACTACAATTCGCTTCATTATCATCAGCAATTAAAATTAAAGGAGGCTTGTCTTCTTGAGGAGAACTTCCGGGCATTTCTACCGCAGAAGACAAGACAAAAGAACGACTAGCCGGAGAAATAGGGGGAGACGGCAAAGTGATAGTAAAACAACTCCCTACCCCCACTTCACTACTCACGTTAACCTCTCCCCCATGCAGATCAATAATTCGTTTCACTAAAGACAATCCTAACCCCGTGCCTTCATATTTTCGATTTAAGGCACTATCAATTTGGACAAAGGGTTGAAAGAGTTTCGGTAAATGTTCCGATGCAATGCCAATCCCGGTATCCCTGACCACAATTTCCACATAATCCTGTAACGGCGTTTCTACGGTGATCTTCGTCCCTAGAGGCTTCTCTAAAGCCGGGACATACCGGGCATCAAGATTAATTGTCCCCCCCTCTGGGGTAAATTTCACCGCATTATTAAGTAAATTAATTAAAACTTGGCGAATGCGCTTGGCATCCACCAGTAACTCCGGGAGATAAGGCGGCACATTCACCTCTAGTTTGAGGCGTTTTTTGTGGGCTTGCCGTTTCACAAAGGTTAAACTGGTTTGACACAGAGAAACCACCGAGGTGGGGTGACAGTCAATGGTCATTTCTCCCGATTCAATTTTGGCCAAGTCTAAAATTTCGTTGATTAATTCCAATAAATGGGTCCCACTCCGTTCAATGGTGTTTAAAGCGTTCAGTTGTCGCTCATTCAACGACCCAAAAATTTGCTCCTGTAGGGTTTCTGTCATCCCCAGGATGGCATTGAGAGGGGTACGCAGTTCATGGCTCATATTCGCCAAAAATTCGTCTTTGAGACGGGTGGCCCGGAGGAGTTCTTCATTAGTTTTTTGTAGTTGCAGTTCTGCTTGTTTGCGCTTAGTAATATCTAACCCAACCCCTAAAATTTGCGCTGGACTGCCATCAGGGTTACGGTTTAACACCACTTCACGGGAATAGGCCAGGAGTAAAGAGCCATCTTTACGTATCATGGTGTAATCTAGCTCAAAAATTTTTCCCTCTCGATCTGCCTTAATTTGCTGATCATGAGCTTGCAAATACTCGAAGTAGTCGGGATGATAAATAGTGGCGAGTAAATCTTCCCCTAGGGCTTCAAGTTCTTCTAGGGAATAGCTGAGGGATTCTTCATAGGCTTGGTTGCCAAAAATGATCTTGCCAAGATTAATGTCATAGACAAAAATCCCCATGGGGGCAAGGTCCATAATAGCCCGGCGAAAGGCTTCGCTGCGTTGGCGTTCGGTGATGTCTCGTAAAATGCTCCAAGTGGCAACGGGTTTGTTGTTGGCAAAGCGACAGTTAACCCCTCCTTCAACGATAATGGCTTGGCCAGTTTTGCTGATGAGGGTAATTTCGACTTTTTCAACGGTGGATAATGTCCCCGCTTGCATCTGGGTAATAATGTTTTGACAGTAGGGTTGGCAGTCGGGGTGGAGAATATCAAAGAGGTTGAGGGTTTCGACTTCTTCGGGGGTATAACCGAGAACCTCTCGCCAAGCGCGGTTGACGTATTCAAAGCGTCCGGTTTCTAGGGAGACACTTTGGATTAAGTCGTGGGCATTATCAAAGAAGTCTTGGAGTTCGGTTTCTCGTTTGCGGAGTTTGGCGGTTCGTTGCGTAACTTGGGTTTCGAGTTTTTGGTTGAGTTGTTGGAGTTTTTGGTTGATTTCTTCGAGTTGGATAATGGCCTGTTGTCGTTCGAGTTCGGCTTTTTTGCGATCGCTGATATCTCGAATCCCTCCCACCATGCGCACGGGGTTGCCCTGTTCATCCCAAATCGCTTGGCCTTGGGTGTGTATCCAAATATAATGTCCGTCTTGGTGTTGGACTCGGATTTCTGCATTGTAGGGCTGATTCCCTTGTAGGTGTTGTTCCATGACTTTTTGCAGGTGAGCCGCGTCTTCGGGGTGAACGAAGGTTAAGGCTTCTTGTAAACTCAGCCTATTGGGGTTGTGAGAGGGGTAGCCTAAAATTTCCCAGTAGCGGTCGGAGACAATGGTTTCATTGGTGACAATATTCCATTCCCAAACTCCTTCTCTAATGGTGTCTAAGATGAAGCTGTAACGCTGGTTGAGAGTCTGAAGGTCTGCTTCGATCTGTTTTCGTTTGCTGATATCAATAATTGTGCCAATATAGCCAATGATCTTCCCTTCTAAGTCTCGTTCGGTGGTGGCTTGGCCATAGACCCAAACCACTGTACCATCAGGCCGAATAAAGCGGCATTCGATTTGAAAGAGGTGGTTTTCGCGGAGGGCTTCTTGCCACTGGGCAATGACGTGCGGTTGATCTTCGGGGTGTAAGCCTTGTTGCCATTTTTTGCCCATGCAGTCTTTTAGGGGATAGCCAAGGATGGCACAATACCGTTCATTGGCATAAATACAGTCTCCGTGGGCATTGGCGTGAAAAATGCCGACTGGGGCCGCTGCGGCCAGACTGGCGTAGCGTTGTTCACTTTGACGGAGACGGATTTTGGTTTGCTGGAGTGCGATCGCTTCTTTTACGGATAATTGGGCGATCTCGTTCTCTTTTTCGTCTGTCTGTTGGGGATAGGTGCGGGTCAGGTGACAAGTTAGGGCCACTTGCCGTAAACTTTCGTAGGTGATCAGACCAACGAGGTGATCTTGTTCGTTTAAGATGGGCAAATGGCGGATTTGGTGATCCTGAAAGCGTTGGAGGACTGCAAAGATATCGGTTAAGGCAAGTTCATTGAGGGTAATCACCGGATGACTCATGACTGAGGCCATGGTTAGTTCTTGGAGGGGGTGTTGTTGGAGACTGAGACGGATAATATCCCCTTCTGTAAAAATACCAACGACTTGCTCCTGTTTCAGAACCAAGACACAACTAGAGCGAGCTTGTTGGTGAAAGTCATCGAGTTGACTGCCTTCGCTATCGGTGATGATGCGACAGGATTGGACTTGATTCATTCGTGCGATCGCATCACTCACTAGGGTATCGGGTGAGACAATTAAGGGATTACGGGTAATCAGAGATTGAATTTCTAAAGGGGTAAGCGGAGTCGCACGGGGAAACATAAGTTGGCAAAATTAAGATATCTTTAATTATTACTTACATTTCTTTATATTGTCAGTTGTGGAATATGCGGAAAACTCAGAGACCAAGAAAAAGTAAGTCTCTTTTCTCTATCCGACTCTAGAAACCGTTCATAAAACATCCCTACCGAGGCCGACAGCTTTTTCAAGATATTGGTTCATGTCTCTTCATGTTTCCGATACTCCTGATGCTCCCCCATCAGAGAATAGAGAAAAAACAATAGAGAATAGAGAAAAATTTACAGACTACTCACTACTTACATCTCCCCCATCTCCCCCATCTCCCATCTCCCCTACCTCCCTAGGGGCAATCGCTCACAATTGCCCCTATTTTAAAGGGAATTATTCGATTTCGATATTAGTCGGAGAAGACTCAGACGAAGGAGTAGAAGGAGTAATAGGAGTCCGGAAAGAGCGATACAAGCGATCGCGCCACTCGAAAAACGTCTCATAGGCCGGATTATCCGCAATCCCCGGAATACCTTTCCCCTGTAAATCATCGGGAATATCTAAATAATTCCCATCGGGGAATTTCAACACCATACTCAACCCAGCAACCGCAAAATCCGCCAGAGTCGGAGTATCTCCAATCAAATAAGGTTGGTCTTCTAACAACAAACAAAGGGCTTCTAAATCCTGTTTAATGCCCATTTCTGCATCTTTAACAGCCTCACCCCCTAGACCAACACCAGACCCTAACACATCTAACACATCTCCTGGCACAGCCTCAACCAAATTTTTCAGAAAATCCGGCACATCGGGAGGAAGAATCGACTTGCGGAAGGTTTGATTTTTATTCACTGCTCCCACTAACGCTTTGCGGCCTTTCAACCCAACGGACTCATCCGCCCATTCTTCCATCAGCAAACAAAGTCCTTTCTCTTTGGCAGATGCTGGAATAATCGGTTGATCGGGATAGTTGCGTTCCAAATACATGGCAATCTCGGTAGAGTCGCCAATATAGGTTTCTCCATCTTTAAGGACAGGGACTTGTCTGCGGCCCGCTTTCTGGAACAGTTCCACTTGTCCAACACCAGGCGTTACTTCGATTTTGCGATACTCTAGCCCCTTATAGTCCAGAATTAAGCGAATTTTCTCCGAATAATGGGAGATTTCAAACTGATATAGCTCCAGCATAAAAATATCCTGTGCGTGAAAGGGTACGGTTACAGGGTACAAGAATCTGCTCAGAAAACCCACCTTGGGGGAGTTGATAGTTGATAGGGGGGAGATGGGGGAGATGGGGGAGATG